>NZ_JBFBAB010000004.1:0-344271 GCF_040681975.1 Nocardia sp. NPDC051463 | reverse complement strand
TGAAGAAGGACGGGACTCTGCGTCACCACGGCGGACCGATCCCTTCGGGCCACTACTACCGCTCCTACTGCTGTGCTGGCGTAGGCGAACTGCCGCCGGCAACTTTGGTGCTGGGTCTCGCTTCGCTCGGAAGACATCATCGTGCCGAGTGGGGCGTCGGTGGCTGAGCTCGCGACTTGGGTGGATGCGGTGGGGGATGGTGTGGAGGTGGACACGCCGGCAACTTTGGTGCTGGGTCTCGCTGCGCCCGGAAGGTGTCGTTGTGCCGAGTGGGGGCGTTGGTAGCCGAGCCTGCGACTTCGGTGGATGCCGGGGGCTGGCGTGAAGGGACGGGCCGGCAACTCTAGTGCTCGATCTTGCTGCGCTCGGAAGACATCGTCGTGCCGAGTTGGCGCGTCGGTATGGATCTTGCGACTTTGTTGCCTGCGCTGCGGGTGCTCGGACGCGAGACGGGGCGCGAGCTTCGGTGGTGGATATCGCGGCACTCGGACGGTGTCGATGTGCCGAGGGAGTGCCGGGGGATTGTCGCGACTTTGTCGGATGTGCCCGGGCCTCGGGTGTTGAGTGCTCGACCGCTGGTATGCGTGGTTCGGAGACGGGTGTGAGCAGTCACGAACGGCGTTGGTCGGACTGCTCTCCGTGGCTGGTGCTAGGCCAGCTTCTCGACGACGTAGTCGATGCTGCGGGTCAATTGGGTGACGTCTTCCGGGTCGATTGCCGGGAACATGCCGACGCGCAGCTGGTTGCGGCCGAGCTTGCGGTAGGGCTCGGTGTCGACGATTCCGTTGGCACGCAGCACCTTCGCCACGGCGGCCGCGTCGACCGAGTCGGCGAAATCGATGGTGCCGACGACCTGCGAACGGTGTGCCGGATCGGTGACGTACGGCGTAGCGAACTCGCTCGACTCGGCCCAGGAGTACAGGCGCGAGGACGAATCCAGGGTCCGCTTGACTGCCCAGTCCAGGCCGCCGTTGCCGTTGAGCCAATCGATCTGGTTGGCGAACAGCAGCAGGGTGCCGAGAGCCGGGGTGTTGTAGGTCTGGTCCTTGGTGCTGTTGTCGATCGCGATCGGCAGCGAAAGGAACTCGGGGGTCCAACGACCCGAGCCCTTGATCTCTTCGACGCGGGCCAGTGCGGCAGGGCTCATCAGTGCGACCCACAGGCCGCCGTCGGAGGCGAAGCATTTCTGCGGTGCGAAGTAGTAGACGTCGGAATCGGAGATGTTCACCGGCAGACCGCCTGCGCCGGAGGTGGCGTCGATGGCGATGAGGGCGTGCTCCGAACCGGCCGGGCGCTGCACGGGGATCGCGACGCCGGTGGAGGTTTCGTTGTGGGCCCAGCCGATCAGGTCGACCGACGGGTCCGACACCGGCGCCGGCGCGCTGCCGGGCTCCGACGAGACCACGATCGGATCGCCGATGAAGGGGTTGCCCTTGGCCACCGCAGCGAACTTCGAGCTGAACTCACCGTTGGTCAGGTGCAGTGAACGCTCGCGGATCAGGCCGAACGCGGCCGCGTCCCAGAACGCGGTGGTGCCACCGTTGCCGAGCACGACCTCGTAGCCGTCGGGTAGCGCGAACAGCTCACGCAGTCCGCTGCGCACCCGCGCAACCACATCCTTGACCGGTTTCTGCCGGTGACTGGTTCCGAACACCGAGGCGCCCACCTCGACCAGGGACTGCAACTGCTCCGGTCGCACCTTGGAGGGGCCACAGCCGAACCGTCCGTCGGCAGGCTTGAGATCGTCGGGAATCGTCGGGAACGCAGTGGTCATGGCACACAGGGTAGACGGTGGTATTGCTGTGTCGCTGACCACACTCCAGCTAACGTTGACGCCCATGAACATGGCGTCGGCTAACTCGGGGTGGGGACTGCGTGGTCGGCGGGCACGCAACTTCGGACTACGCGCCGGATTGATGTCGGATGCGCAGCGGCGGGAGTTGCTGATGCGGGGAGCCCGAGGCTCGGCAACCATCTTGGGGGTGCGGCCGCAGCGCAGCGAGCCGGGCCATGTGTTCTGGGTTCGGGTGCAGATCGACGGGGAGTCGCCCTACGAGACCAGGGTGCGCCAGCGCATGCGCGAAGACGACCTGGAATGGATGCAGCCTGGTGATGTCGTGTGCTGCCGGGTCGATCCGGGCGACCGCGACCGGCTGGTGTTGTACGTGCCCGATCTCGCGGAGGCCGGGCGGGCGAGCATTTCGAAGATCCTGTCCGACGGTCGCCGCGCCGACGCCACCGTACTCGCCGCGGCCCCCGTCGCGGCCGACTACAGCGGTCGCGACGACCCGGTGCTTCGCCTCGACCTCGAGCTACATGCTTGGGACGAGCCGAAGCCGTGGCGGGTGCGTCTGGTCCAGCCGGTTCCGCTGGCCGCCATCGGTCTCGTCGACCTCGGGCAGCATCTCGAGGTTGCCTTCTTCACCGTTGACCGTGGTGACTCGGTGGCTGTCGACTGGCTCGCCTCGCTCGGCGAGGACTAACGCCCCGGCCGTGTCCGAGGCTCACCCGCGAACAGGACATGGTTGCGGCGAACCTCGCGGAGCCGTTCGATCATGTCCCGTTCGAGAATGCCGGGTTTGTCAGGCGGTGGCTGAGGGGGAGACGCGGCTGAGCGCGTAGCGGGTGACGGCGATGAGCGCGTTCTTCGCCGACTCGCGGTTGCGGGCGTCGATCATCATGACCGGGACATGGTCGGGCACCGACAGGGCATCGCGGATGGCCGCCTCGGGGAACTTCGGCCCGCCGTCGAACTCGTTGACGGCGACGAGGAAGGGCAGGCCGAGCTCCTCGAAGTAGTCGACCGCCGAAAAGCTCTCGTCCACGCGGCGGGCATCGACCAGCACGATAGCGCCGATCGCACCGAGGCTGAGGTCGTCCCACATGAACCAGAAGCGGTGTTGACCGGGCGTGCCGAACAGATAGAGCACCAGGTCGTCGGCCAGGCTGATGCGCCCGAAGTCCATTGCCACCGTGGTGGTGTGTTTATCGGGAACCGGCGAGATGTCGTCCACCTCGGAGCTCAGATCGGTGATCACCGCCTCGGTGCGCAACGGCACGATATCGGATACCGCGCCTACCAGCGTGGTCTTGCCGACACCGAACTCGCCTGCGATCACGATCTTCGCCGAGACGGCGCGGGTTCCGGAGGAGGGGGCTACGGATTCGGGTGCGGTCATCGAATGTCCTCGGCTGCGAATGGTTTCGACGAACGAGTAGCCCGGCCGTCGCGTACTCCACGGTCATAGTTCTTCAAGCCGTCCCGTATCGCTGCGGGATCGGGGCGGTTGTCGGTGTCGAGTTCCTGAGCCGCCGGCGGCGGCTCTGCACCACCCGGCACCAGGTGGTTCCCTGGCTCCCGCAGTGGTAGCCCGGCTCTGGTGCGCAGCGTGACCGGCTGGTCGGCGGCCCGCTGCGCGGCCGACCACCCCTCATCCGCCGCCGAGTTCCAACTCACCGGCGACTGCTCCTGGCCGGTCTCCGGATCGGCGAGCCAGGCCGAGATCATGCCCGCGAAAATCGGGGTCGCTGATTCTGGCGGGGCAGGTGCGGGTGTCGCTGGGGTGGCGGGGGCCATCGATGGCGCATTGTCCGGCGCGGTGGTCAGGTGCGCGGAAGCGGTGGCGTTCGGTGCGTGCTCGGTGTTGCCGGTACTCGCTGGTGTCGGAGCAATCGGCGAGCGCGCTCGATCGGCATCCCCGGTCACGAGTCCGGCCTGTGACGCCAGCGGTGCCGGTGGCTGGGGTCGCCAATCGGGATTTCTGGGTGGTACGGCGGTCGTTGTGTGGTCGGCGCTTGCGTTGAATGTCGGTGTCGCCGCCTGGTCGCCGCTGGATGCGGTGCCGAGGGGTGAAGCAGGAGGCGTCGCCGTCCGGTGGGGTCTGAGCGGGGTGAGCGTGGTCGGTGAGGTGGACGGTGCTTCGTGGGCGGTGGGTGCAATGTTCGTGTGCGTTGTGTGTTCGGTGTTCGTCGAGGGGGGTGTGTTCGGCGATGCGATCGGGGCCGCCGGGGGTGTGGCGTTCGTAGGGTGCGAAGAGTCGGGGGTCGGTGCGGTTTTCATCGGTGGCGAGACAGCAGCGTAGGTTGCCGCACCGCCGGGTGTGGGGGTGGTGCCGACGGGGCGGGCGGTGTTCGGTGTCTGCGCAGCGTTGGGAGCGGTTTGCGGAATGGACGCGATGGTAGGTGCTGCCGCGTCGCGGGCGACAGGTGTGGGTTCCGGCGATTGTGAAGGGGCAGGTGGCGCGGTTCTCGTCGATGGCGCGACAGCCTCGACCGCCACGTAGGTGGCTGTGTTCTCGGGTGGTGTGGTTTCCGACGCTGTGTTCTCGGGCGATGTGGTTGTCGACGGTGCGCTCGCAGGTGACGCGGTTGCGGATGCTGCTGCTTGGTCGGCGGCCTTCGCGAGTGCCGACGAGATCGGTGTTGCGGCAAGGTCCGTGGTGAGCGTGGACCTTCCCTGCGGTGCAGGGTTACGACCTGCCGTCATGTCCAACTGGGGTAGGGCTTTCCCGCGAAGTGGCGGGGTCGGGCCTGCGGTGGTGTCGGGTTGTGGTGCGGTCTTGTTCGCTGGTGGTGTTGGGCCTGCGGTGGTGTCGGGTTGTGGTGCGGTCTTGTTCGCCGGTGGCGTCGGATCTGCGGTGGTGTCGGGTTGCGGTACGGCTTTGTTCGCCGATGACGGCGTCGGGGTTGCCGTGTTGTCGGACAGCGATGCGGCTTTCTCCACCGGTGGCGGGGTCTGGCCTGCTGCCTTGTCGGTGTTCGATCCCGGTTTGACCAGTGTGGCTCGGAAGAACGACGCGGTCTGGGAGACCCGGTATTGCTGGGTGTCCATATTCGCGTTGTGCGAATCGGTCGGGCTGAGCAGCGGCTTGCTCGGAGTCGCTGTGTCCGATGCGGCTGGGGTCGGTGTCGCCGCGGTCGACGCCGCTGGGGTCGGTGTCGACTGCGTCGTGGGGACCGGTGGTGTGACCGGTGCAGTGATGGCCGGTGCTGCCGTGTGTGGTTTCGCCGGTGACAGCGCAGCGGTGCGCAGGCTTGCTGCCTGGTTGCGTGCGCCCCTGCGATTGGCGCCCGGGACTCGTTTGGGCAGACCGTAACTGGTGAGCATCGGTGCCGCCCGCGGCGTCGCGGCCGGTGGTTCCGGAGCAGGGCGGGGGGTAAGCGGTTGCTGGCCGATGCCGCTGGGCTGCGGTCTCGGAAGCCCGGCGGGAGCGGTGAGCAGGCTGTTCGGTTGCGGCTTGGCTGCGACCGGCGGCACCGGGGTGCGGCCGGTGTGCAGTGTGTCCCGATGGACCTGGATAACCTGCGCTCCGCTCGCCGGAGTGTCGCGCTCGTGCGGCGGCACCGCGATCAGGGGCGCGGGGATGTGCAGGCTCGCGGTGATGCCGGGATTGAGTGCGCGGTCCTGGGTCCGGCGCAACCGCACCGTGATGCCGTGCCGTTCGGCGAGTCTGCCGACCACGAACAGACCCATCTGTCTGGTCGTCGCCAGCGTGGCCGTTGCCAAGGTCGCCAGCCTGCGGTTGATCTCGTCGAGTTCGCTCGGCACGATGCCGATGCCCGCGTCGATGACCTCGATCAGCAGGCCGCCCTCGGAGGTCCTGCTGTAGGCGAAGGTCACTTCGCTGTCCGGCGGCGATGCGCGCAGCGCATTCTCCAGCAACTCGGCGATCAGGTGCACCAGATCGGTGGCCGCGGTGCCCGTCACCCAACCGTCGGGTGTCGCACCGGTTTTCACCCGCTGATAGTCCTCGACCTCGGAGCCGGCGGCGCGCAGAATGTCGCGCACCTCCACCGGCCCGGACCGGTCGTGGCGCGATTTGGTGCCCGCGAGCACCAGCAGGTTGGCGCTGTTGCGTCGCATGCGGGCGGCCAGGTGATCGAGCCGGAACAGCTGGTCGAGCCGCTCGGGATCCTTCTCCTCGAATTCCAGCGCGTCGATCATGCTGAGCTGGCGGTCGACCAGGGTCTGGTTGCGCCGGGCCATGGTTTCGAACATGTCGTTGACCTGGTCGCGCAACTGTTGTTGCTGGGCAGCGAGTTTGAGCGCCTGTGCGTGTAGTCGATCGACCGTGCGGGCGATCTCGCCGATTTCCTCACCGGTGTGCACGGGCACCGGATTGACCCTGATGTGCTCGAGTTGGGCGCCGAGGCTGATGCGCTCGACCTCGTCGGGCAGGTCGCGATCGGCGAGCTTGGCCGCGCCTGCGCGGAGTCGGCGCAGCGGCCGCAGCAGTGACCGGGCGACGAGCAGACCGAACAGCAACGCCGCGATCAGCGTGCCGAGCACCACGACGGAGGCCTTGATTGCCGCGGTTCGCGAGGCGTCGACCACATGGTCGACGTCGGCGAAGATGCGCGCGACGGTGTCGCTCGCGAGCTTGGTGTACACGTCGCGGGACCCGAGCGCCAGATCGCGCAAGTCGGGCAGTTCCATCTTGCCCGTCTCGATGGCCTCGTCGATCGCGGCCTTCAGGATGACGTTGTTGGCGCGCACCACCCGGTCGAGTTCGGGTTTGGCGGAGGGCAAGTCGCGTTCGACGGTGTCGGTCAGCGTGCGGAAGGAGCCTTGCGCGGCATTGAAGTCGTTGACCTTCGAAGGATCCTGCATCGCCGACATCGCGACCATCAGGAAGTTGAAGCCCTCCAGCTTGCCGAGCAGCAGATCGAACAGCTGGACCTTCCCCATGACAACCGAGGGGATCTGAATCGGTGTGAGCAGCCGGTCGACAGTGCCGACCGCCTCACGGGCGATCATATTGTTCAAGCCCACGGCTTTGAGCGGATCGCCGCCGCCGCCCTTACCACCCGCACGGATGACCTCGCTGGTGGCGGTCATCTCTCGCAACGCCGTGGCGACCGTCGGATCGATCCCGTCGCGCCCGGCGCGCACGGTGGCTTCGGTGATCGCGGTGGACAGTTCGACCAGGTCCTGATCGGTGGTGGTGCCGTAGACCTGCCCGCCCGCGACGGTCGAGGCGGCCGATTCGAGTGCGGTGATGGCGGGAATGTCGGAGATGCGGTCGGCCGCATCGGTGTAGCTGGAGTAGTCGTTGAAGAACACCGTCAACCGGAGACCACCCAGCAGCATGGCCGCGGCGAGTGGAACGGCAACGGCCGTGGTGACTTTCCAGCGAACGCGCCACTGCTCGAGGTTCCGCAACCGAGTGCGCGCGATCACCGTCTGCGCCACCCTCATACCGCCTTCCGCTCGGATCGTACCGATCCGGTCGCATCGCCATTCGGCGAAATGTCCGGTGAGCAGCCGCGATCCGCCAATCAGTACCGCCGGACGTAGTCCGTCAGCATCGGTACCTTACTGGCTGGATGCCCGCAGTTCCCACGTTTGGACGGATCGTTGTGCGAACCGTGTGAGGAGTCAGAGGTGCACGAAGGTGATGCCCGGCGACCGCGGGACGGGAAGCGCGGCGCTGATGCCCGCGGCGGTGGGGGACTTCGGGCGGTGCGTATGAGCCAGTGAAATCGCGCCGGGCGCGGCGGCATTCATCGCCTTCTGCGCGGCGGGACCGGGTTCGCGTCGATCCAGCGCTTGTGCGGAAACACGGTCGCAGGGATTAGCGGGGAGACAAACAGACTCAGCAGCGTCGATGGCGATGGCGATGGCGATGGCGCCCGGCTCACGGCTGCGGTCGAGCCCGCGGGCCTGGCCGCCACCGCGGCGACGGACGGGGCTTGGGTCCGGCGGTCACCGATTTGGTCGGTGCCAGGCGGCATTCCCACCGGTGGTGGTCGTGGCGGTATTCGATTGCGCGGTGGGCGTATTAGCGTTGTCGGCGCTACCTCCGGCGGCCACAGTCGGCACCGCTGCTACGCCGTTGCCGAACATCCGCCGCCGCGACAGTTCACGAACCGACTTCCCCGAAACCCCTCTCGACGCACATCCTTCGGGGAGACTGTGTGAGCCGAACCTCATGGCAGGCAACAAATCTCGCCGCAATGTCCGGCTCGCGGATTTACCCGTGTCGAACCGAGCAGTCGAACCCAGCAGTCGAACCGAGCAGTCGAACTACGCGTGGCGCCGCCGCGCTCGAATCGGAAGCAGGCGTGACCGAATCAGGAGTGCGAGACCGTGGCCCAGCCCGCGACGTCCTCGGGGCGGCGCGGTGCGGGGCCGGTGTAGATGGCGGCCGGGCGGACCAGCTTGCCGAGCTGTTTCTGCTCGAGAATGTGTGCACACCAGCCCGCGGTGCGGCCACAGGTGAACATGGCGGGCATCATGTGCGCGGGCACCTCGGCGAAGTCGAGGATGACCGCGGCCCAGAACTCGACGTTGGTCTCGATGGCGCGGTCCGGGCGACGCTCTCGCAGCTCGGCGAGCGCGGCCTGCTCCAACGCGGCAGCCACCTCGTAGCGCGGGGCGGCAAGACGCTTGGCGGTGGCGCGCAGCACGCGGGCGCGCGGGTCCTCGGCCCGGTAGACCCGGTGGCCGAAGCCCATCAGCTTTTCTTTGCGGTCCAGGATGCCCTTGACCAGAGCGCGTGCGTCACCGGTCTTTTCGACCGCCTCGATCATCGGCAGCACGCGCGCGGGCGCACCGCCGTGCAGCGGGCCCGACATCGCGCCGATCGCGCCGGACAACGACGCGGCGACATCGGCTCCGGTGGAGGCGATCACCCGCGCGGTGAAGGTGGAGGCGTTCATGCCGTGCTCGGCGGCGGAGACCCAGTAGGCGTCGATGGCCTCGGTGTGCTTCGGGTCCGGGTCCCCCTTCCAGCGAGTCATGAACCGCTCGGTGACGGTGTGGCACTCGTCGATCTTGCGCTGCGGTACCGCGGGCTGATAGATGCCGCGTGCGGACTGCGCCACGTAGGACAGCGCCATCACCGAGGCGCGGGCCAGGTTCTCGCGCGCGGTCTCGTCGTCGATGTCCAGCAGCGGCTCGTAGCCCCAGATCGGCGCCAGCATAGCGAGGCCTGCCTGTACGTCGACGCGTACATCGCCGGTGTGCACCGGCAGCGGGAACGGCTCGGCGGGCGGCAAGCTGCGGCCGAACTCGCCGTCGACGAGTAGTGCCCACACGTCCCCGAAGGTCACCCGTCCGAGTACCAGGTCCTCGATGTCGACGCCGCGGTAGCGCAGCGCGCCGCCGTCCTTGTCCGGCTCCGCGATATCGGTGGTGAATGCCACCACACCCTCGAGGCCGCTGACGAAGTCGCTCGGTACGGTGGCCTGCCCACCGGGAGCCGCAGGGCTGGTAGTCATGTTGTGACTCTCCTTGCACATCGGGTCGCATGCTCGCGGGAGAAAAGGGATGTGGTTCACCCAGCACATGCCGATCACGAAAACCTTAGCTCCTTGCTACCGCGGAGTAACGTCTGGCCCATGCGTGACCTGGACAATTCATCTGCCGGCCGGCAAACGGCTGAAGACTTCGTCACCACGGCTGCCGCGGTGGCACGAACGTCGACGGATCCGGCTGTGTTGCGGGCAGCCACCGACCTGGCGGCGATGCGTGTCGAGTACGTCGGCACCCCGTTCGGCAGTGGTGAAGACACCGATCTGGACGAAACCTGGTTGGCAGGCGGCTGGGAACCGCTGCTGCGCCACTGGATCGAACAGGCCACCGCCGTCGGTATCGCCGAACCCAACGCGATGGTGCTCGCCACCGTGGCGTTGACCGATGCCGGTCCGCGGCCGGTCGCGCGAACGGTGCTGTGCAAGGGTCTGTCGCCCGACGGCGTGACCTTCTATACGAACTACGACTCGGCCAAGGGCATCCAGCTCGCCGCGGACCCGTTCGCGGCGGCCACCTTCGTCTGGCCTGCGCTCGGCAGGCAAGTGCACGTGCGTGGCACGGTCGAATTGGTGCCCGCCGAGACGATTGCCGTCTACTGGCGCTCCCGGCCGCGGGACTCCCAGCTCGGCGCGTGGGCCTCGCAGCAGTCGCGGCCGATCCGATCGCGGGCCGAGCTCGATCGGATTCTCGCCGAGACCACGGCCCGCTTCGCCGAGGTCGACGACATTCCGGTGCCGCCGCACTGGGGTGGCTATCTGCTGCGGCCCGACGAGGTGGAGTTCTGGCAGGGCAGGCGCAGCAGGCTGCACAACCGGATCCGGGTCCGCATCGGCGGCGACGGGATGCAGGTGCAACGCCTGCAACCGTGAACAAGTGATCAATATCGCGTCGAGCCTGCCGGGTTCGACTCGATACGCTCTCGCCGGTGAAGCTGCTCGCCGACACGACCCCGCTGCGCTATCCGGACTTCCGGCGATTGTGGTCGACCAACGTCGTCACCGTCATCGGATCGCAGTTGGCGGTGGTCGCCGTGCCGCAGCAGATCTATCAGATCACCGGTAGCTCGGGCTATGTCGGTCTGGCCGGGCTGTTCGGCCTGGTGCCGTTGATCGTGTTCGGACTGTGGGGCGGCGCGCTGGCCGACGTGATGGATCGGCGCAAGCTGCTGCTCATCACCAATGCGGGCACCGGAGTGACCGCGCTGGCCTTCTGGGGTCAAGCCGCCGCCGGACTGAACAACGTGTGGGTGGTGCTCGGCCTTTTCGCCACGCAGCAGGCATGCTTCGCGGTGAACCAGCCGACCCGCAGCGCGACCATTCCTCGGCTGCTACCGCCGGAACAACTCGCCGCGGCCAACTCGCTGAGCATGACCGTCCAGCAGGTCGGTGCCATTGCGGGGCCGGTCCTCGCGGGCGCGCTGATCCCGGTGGTCGGGCTGTCCACGCTGTATCTGATCGATGCGGTCGCCCTGCTCGCGACGGTGTGGGCGGTGTGGAAGCTGCCCGCGTTCCCGCCGACCGGAACCGCGACCAAAGCCGGATTCCGCACGGTCCTGGACGGTTTCGCCTATCTGGCGACGCAGCGCATCCTGCTCGCTTCGTTCGCGGTGGATGTGATCGCGATGGTGTTCGGCATGCCGCGCGCACTGTTCCCACAGATCGCGCAGGAGACTTTCGGTGACCCGGCGACCGGTGGTGTCGCGCTCGGCTTGCTGTTCGCGTCGATGTCGGTCGGCGCGGTGCTGGGTGGGGTCTTCTCCGGCTGGATCCCGCGTATCCGGCGACAGGGCCTCGCGGTAGTGATCTGCATCGCACTGTGGGGACTCGCGATGGTCGGGTTCGGCCTGGCCATCGGCCTTACCGGGCACGGTCTGGGCCTCGGGCTCGGCCTGTGGATCGTGCTGGGCTGCTCGGCCTTCGGTGGTGCGGTCGACATGATCTCCGCCGCGCTGCGGGTGACGATGCTGCAGACCGTGGCTACCGACGAGATGCGGGGCAGGTTGCAGGGCGTGTTCATCGTTATCGTCGCGGGCGGTCCGCGCATCGGTGATGTTGCCCACGGTTTTGCTGCCGCGAGCCTGGGTACCGCGGTCGCGGCTGCGGGCGGTGGCGTGCTGGTCGTCGTCGGCGTAGTGCTCGCCGCGCTCGCCTTCCCCGCCTTCGTCCGTTATCGCGTGAGCAGGTCGCACTCAGAGCCGGTACCTGCGGTGAGTGAGCGCAACGAGTGAACGCCGCGCGCGGTGGCGGGTGTGGCCGAGCTACTCGTCGGTACGAGTGTCGAAACCTCACGCGCGGAGAACGCGTTTGTGAGCTCGCTCGGTGGGCACCCTCGTTCCCGGGCAGTGCGAGCAACGACTAGCGTCTAGGTGAGAGCACCGCCGTGCCGACGCACCCCGATGCCGACGGTCCTAGCCTGAGAGGGATCCTTCCGTGCCCGAAAAAGACCACATCAACGACGCCAAGCCGGTGCTGAGCTACCCGGGTGGCGATTACGCCATGACGGTTGCCGAAGCCAAAGAAGGCAATGACGGCATCGACCTCGGCAAAATGTTGGCGAGCACTGGATACGTCACCTACGACCCCGGTTTCATGAACACCGCGCCGACCAAGTCGGCGATCACCTACATCGACGGCGAAGCGGGCATCCTGCGTTACCGCGGCTACCCGATCGAGCAGCTCGCGGGCACCTCGACCTTCATCGAGGTCAGCTACCTGCTGATCTACGGCGAGTTGCCGACCCAGGCACAGCTGGACGATTTCACCGATCGGATCCGCCGCCACACCCTGCTGCACGAGGACCTCAAGCGGTTCTTCGACGGCTTCCCGCGCAACGCGCACCCGATGCCGGTGCTGTCCTCCGCGGTGAACGCGCTGTCGGCCTACTACCAGGATTCGCTGGACCCTCGCGATCCCGAACAGGTCGAGCTATCCACCATCCGACTACTGGCGAAGTTGCCGACCATCGCGGCCTACTCGTACAAGAAGTCGGTCGGCCAGCCGTTCCTCTACCCGGACAACTCGCTGACCCTGGTCGAGAACTTCCTGCGCATGACCTTCGGTTTCCCGGCCGAGCCCTACGAGGTCGACCCCGAGATCGCCGCCGCGCTCGACATGCTGCTGATCCTGCACGCCGACCACGAGCAGAACTGCTCCACCTCGACCGTGCGTCTGGTCGGCTCGTCCGACGCGAACCTGTTCACCTCGGTTTCCGGTGGCATCAACGCGCTGTGGGGCCCGCTGCACGGCGGCGCCAACCAGGCCGTGCTCGAGATGCTCGACGGCATCAAGGAGCAGGGCGGCGACGTCAAGGAGTTCATCCGCAAGGTCAAGAACAAGGAAGACGGCGTGAAGCTCATGGGCTTCGGGCACCGCGTCTACCGCAACTATGACCCGCGCGCCTCGATCGCCAAGAAGCACGCCGACTCGATCCTGAGCAAGCTCAACGGCGACGACGAACTGTTCGACATCGCGAAGGCGCTCGAAGAGGCCGCGCTGACCGACGAGTACTTCATTTCCCGTCAGCTGTACCCGAACGTCGACTTCTACACCGGCGTCATCTACAAGGCCATGGGCTTCCCGACCCGGATGTTCACGGTGCTGTTCGCCATGGGCAGGCTGCCGGGCTGGATCGCGCACTGGCGCGAAATGCACAGCGAGCCGCTGAAGATCGGGCGCCCGCGTCAGATCTACACCGGTTACGGTGCGCGCGATTACCACGAGATCACCAACCGCTGATCACATTTCCCATCCATTACCTATCGAAGGGGATAGCCGAATGACCAAGCCGGAGATCGAGTTCCAGGCGGGCCCCGCGCCCACCGAGCTGGTTATCAAGGACATCATCGAGGGCAAGGGCACCGAAGCGAAGCCCGGCGGCAACGTCGAGGTGCACTACGTCGGCGTCGAATTCGAATCCGGCGAGGAGTTCGACTCGTCCTGGAACCGTGGCGAGTCCATCACCTTCCCGCTGCGTGGCCTGATTCAGGGCTGGCAGGACGGCATCCCCGGCATGAAGGTCGGCGGTCGTCGTCAGCTCACCATCCCGCCGGAGCTGGCCTACGGCCCGGCTGGTGCGGGCCACAAGCTCTCGGGTAAGACGCTGGTCTTCGTCATCGACCTGCTGAACGCCAACTGAGCGAAAACTTTTGCTGCGGCCCGTGTTCCACTTCGGTGGACACGGGCCGCAGTCGTTCGTATCCGATCCCGGGTGCCGTGGATGGGTGAGTTCCACTCCTGGTCATCGTCCACGGCACATCCGTCTGCGCGGATCAGGCAGGTCGAACCACCCAATCGGTACAGGATCGCTCGGCTATCCACCGGGGCCGGTTCGCGTTTCATGGATGTGTCCTCGTGAAAGGTCGCGAGTAGCGCTCGCACAGAGGGGGCGACATCGAGCCCCACCCAGTCCGCCTCGGACATCGGCTTATGTTCTTGTCGCCGACGCGGGAAGATCGGCGATGTTCAGCAGCGCGACCCGGTAGGCATCGCGCAGCGCGTCCCACAGGTCGTAGTGGCCGGGAATGCGTCACGCACTTCTGCGAGATCCGGGGCGTCCGGTTCATCGAAAAATGCCGAGCCCGGCGCTGCGTGCGGCATTGGTTCACGACTGGGCCATCGATAGGCCACCGAGGCGTCGGCCCGGTTCTGAATACGCAGAATCCGGCACTCGTGTCCGATCAACCGCCAGGTCGACTTGCGTCGAGCAGGCAGCCCCGCCGTGCGTTGCCGCAGACTGTGGGGCTCTGCGAGAAACGTTTCACCGCAAAGGCAGTCGGGATTATTTGCGTTGCTGAAATTTGCGTGACTCGGCCAAGAGGATGGCTTATATTTCACCCTTTGCGGTTGACATCGAAGGGCGGGGTCTTGAAGCTGGCAGAGGCATTGTCGTTGCGGGCGGATTCGGCGCGGCGGATCGAGCAGCTGCGCGCTCGCATCGTGAGCAGCGCCCGCTATCAGGAGGGCGAGGAGCCTGCCGAGGATGCGGCGGGGCTGCTTGCCGAGGTCGGCGAGGTGCTCGAGGAGTACGAGAGTTTGATCCGGCGTATCAATCGCACCAATGCTGCCGCGCAGATCGACTCCGACGGCACGGTGACCGATGCGCTGGCGCGGCGGGATACGTTGCGGCTGCGGCATTCTGTGGTGACCGCTGCGGCGGATGCGGCTTCGGGTAAGGGGCAGCCGGGTTATGCGCGTCAGTTGCGGTCCGAGCTGAAGATGTTGTCCGCCTTGCCTGTTGCGGAGCTGCGTGCGCGGGCCGATGAGCTTGCCAAGGAGCTCCGCGAACTCGATGTACGAATCCAGCGCGCGAATTGGGAGGTCGATCTGCTGGACTGACGCAGCGAGGTGGAGCAGGTAGTTGTCGCGGAGGCGTGCACGAACCGCAGCGGCCGGCGGGTAATACGGCCCCTTTCTTGGCGCACGATGGGCAGTGCGAGGGTTCGATTCCCTTCCTCACACCGCAGCCCAGCATCGCGCACAAGTAACAGGGCACGGCACACAGCACACCACCATGTGCAGATCCGCGACGACGAGGGCGGGTACGGGGTACTCCACCGCTACGGGCGAATCCCACGCGGGCAACCACTGCGTTGCGAGATCGTTGTCGGCAATACCGTGTGCAGTGTTGGCGAATATTGCGAAAATCAACTGATGAGCGGTCCCGATGACCCGAGCGAGGAGCAGTCGGCCGCTGAGGGCGGTCCGCCCTCGACGGAGTGGATTACGTTCACGAACGCGTACGGGCCAACGCAGCACTATGGACAGGCGCCGCAGCAGCCCTCCGGGCAGGAGCCGCAGCAGCCCTATGAGCTGCAGCGGCAACGCTTCTATGGGCAGGAGCGGCCCTTTGAGCTGGAGCCGCGGCAGCCCGATGGTCCGCGGCCTGCATCACCGCCGTCGGAGAATCCAGGCTTCTTCACTCGAATCATCAACAGACTGTTCAGGAACGGGTAGCGGCCGTGTCCGAGCAGGGCACCGGGTGGGCCGATTTCATCCATGACCAGCTCGATCGCGAGTATTCCCGCCGCGACGTCCTCAACACCCGTGCGGCGGCAGCCGTCACGAGCGCGACCGGGCTCGTCACTCTCGTACTTGCCGTGGTCGCCGTCATCAAGGGCAAGGACTTCACACTGACCGGCGCAGTACTCGTCGCTCTGTGTGTGGCGCTGCTCGCCCTGCTCGGGTCTGCCGTCCTCGCTGTTCTCGCTGGAGTCAGCTGGCGGTATCGGGTGACATCCACCGATTCGATGCGAGCGATGCTGGCCGACCACTGGACAGACAGCGAAGTGGACGCCCGATACGTCACGGCGTACTGCAACCTCCAGACAATCGCGTCGCTGCGGGCAGGCACGACCCTCAAAGCTCAGCTGCTACTGGGCGCAGCAGCAGCACAGGTTGTCGCAATTCTGGCGATCGCCGCCACAACACTCATCCTCGTGGCCTGACCCGCACCGGCAGTCGCTGCCTGCCCCGCTGCAGAGATTCGACGGTAGTGAAATGGCGGCCCGAACCACGGCCCAGCACAGCCATTTCACTACGCTCGATTGCCACTGCCATCGAACTCGCGCGCAGCGTGCGGCTGAATATCGACTAGGGCTTGTGCTCAGTCTGTAGTGCTCGGTGTCGGTACTGAATCAAGTCCATCGCCATTCGGATCCCCGGCGAGATTCCGCTGCCGTCTCGGAATGCGATGACCGCTGCGATGTTCTCGCCGTCGATGAGCAGACGGTCCACATTCTCACGCACGATCGTGGGCAGGTTCGGCCACAAGGCGCGAGCAGAGCAGAGACCGCAGGTCCGGCGAGTCTCCGAGCGGGACATGAGCATCCTGGCCCGCATCCGGGGCAACCGTACGTGACGGAATAGGCGTCGCATGAGGGGCACAAAACGGCAGACCCGCCCGGCGTGCCGAGCGGGTATTGCCTCGCTTCCGAGGTAACAGGTTGGCCGCGGGTGCCACTGATTTCAGTGCAGATCACTACGGCCACCGGCACCGGTAGATTCCCTATCCCGCCAGCACTTCACGCAACGTGGTGGCGAAGCCGTCCGGGTCACCCTGCTGGCCGAACTCGCCGCCGAGGAAGCCGCCGTGATGGCTGGGGAAATCCACCGGCGTCGAGCCCAGCTGCTCGGCGACGGCTACGCCGGTCCGATACGCCAGTTCCCCTTCCGATTCCACACCGATGGCGACCACGATGCGGGTGGAGACAGCGCGGAGTGTCTCGAAGTCGTGGTCGTAGTGCGTGGTCGGGAGGATGTTCTGGCCGACGAGCGGGTCGTTGCGGGAGCCGTCGTCCTCGGTCGGGAGGCCGAACATGGCGGGGTCGACCGGGTGGGTGGGGAAGTCGGCGGGGATTTCGCCTTTGAGCTGGAGCAAGGTGAGGAACTTGGCCATCGCGAGGCCGAAGCCATCGCTGCGGTAGGTCTGGTGGATATGAGCGGTCGCCGCCATTGCCTGCTCACTGTCGGGGAGGTAGCGGACGGCGGGTGGTTCGTGGGCTACGAGGGTGCGGACCTGTTCGGGATGCTTGGCGACCAGGGCGAGGGCATTGACCGCGCCGCCGCTGCTGGCGAAGAGATCGATCGGGCCGCCGCCGAGGGCGTCGATGACGCGGTGCAGATCCTCGGCATGCAGGTCGGGGTTGGATTCGCTGGTGGGGTCGGTCTTTTCGCTGCGGGCAGTGCCCCGCGGGTCGTAGGTGACGACCGTGCGGTCGGGGAATCGGGCAGCCAGGCTGACGAATCCACTGGCGTCCATGGGCGAGCCGATCATCATCAGGATCGGCTCGTCGCCGGCCTGCTCGGCTTGGCGTACGTCGTAGGCGATTTCGGCGCCGGGGGTTGCGAGAGTGTAGGTCTTCAGCTCGGCCACGGTGGTCGCTCCTTCTTGTTGGTTATTCGTGCAGACGAACCGGGGCATCGAAATTCATCGGTCTGTCTGTAGCGACCCGCATGGAACGCAGAGTGTCGGCTGTATCGGCGGGCCGGTGTGGCGGCCTCGCTCTGTGGCTGGTTGATGATCTTGGTGGTTTGGCCTGCGCGTACTGTTCGGCTGCCCTCGCGGATGGCGAACTTCCGTCCGAGTTCTATGGCGATCGGCTGGATCAGCTTCACGCTCATCGCAACATCGCTGCCGGGCCAGATCGTCGTCACCGCCTCCGGGAGGAGTCACCACGCCCGTCACGTCCGTTGTGTGGAATCAGGGACGGTAGTTGTCGAAGATCGGGCAGTAGGCGAAGTTCTGTTGCTGTCGGGCAGTTCCCGCCCTATTTGGCCCATCCGGCAAGCCCCTTGCCCCGTGAGCAGTTCGTTCACGGGCACCGAGGAGGGCCCGAGGTCACTCGTGGACGATTTCGACCGGATCGGTGAGTGCCAGGGCGAGCGCGGCCTGCTGGCTGGTGCTGCGCTGGGGGAGTGCGGCCATGGCCTTGTCGGTTTGGGTGCCGAGGTTGGTGACGATCTGCTGGAGGCCGGTGACGCCTGCGGTCATTTGACTGATAGCGCTGGTCAATTGGGCGCCGCCCTGTTCGGCCAGCTGTGGGAGGCCCTCGGCCAGTTTGGCGCCTTCGTTCAATTGGGCACTCGCGCTGTGCAATCGGGCGACAACGGTGCGCAGCAGGGTGCCGAGATCGGTGTTCGGATCGACCGCGCCGCCCACCAGGCTGCCGAGACCGGTCAACTGAGATCCAGCTTGGCTGGAAACGCTGCGCAGGGCTTCGAGTTTCCCGATGATATCGGCCAGTCGGGGATCGCCGGCGAAGGGCAGCGCGTGCAGCAGTGGGAGGATCTGATCGAGGCCGCCGTTCACAGTGTTCGCGGTCTGCTCGACCTGGGCGATGGTGAGGCCGGTCGAATCCAATGCCGCGGCGAGCTGATCCGCTTGCGCCGCCGCGCCATCGACGGTTGAATTCAGCATCGCGATCGCCGAAGTCAATTGTGCGGAGCCTTCTTTGGCGAAGGTCAGGAAACCGAGCAACTGATCTGCCCCCGAGCTGAATTGGTCCGCGCCTGCGGCTGCCGCGTTTACTCCGGCATTGAGCAGCTGGGTGGTCAATTGCACCGACGAGAGCTGGGTGCGCGCTTGGGCGACGGCCGACAGTGCGGCATCGACGCCTGCCGCGCCGATCCGATGCGTCACCTCGTTCACCGCACCGTTCACCAACTGCGAGTCCGCACCTTTATGCGTCGCCACGGTGACCTTGGCCCGCTGGGGCTTGTCGCCGGCCAGCGTGCCCATCGACGTGGTGAGATCGGCGGGCAGTGTGATCACTGCGGCGTAGTCGTCGAGATCCGCCGCTCCGGGCTCGGCCGCGGTCCATTCGTAATCGCCCGTCTGCGCCAGCGCCTGCATGACGCGTGCGCCGGTCGGCCCGGTGTCTGCGTTGATCAAGGCGATACCGGTCGGCGCGTCGCGGGAGCGCGAGCAAGCCGTGATGCCGCTCCCGATCGCGCCCGCTGCAACAATCCCGACGGCGAGCAGTGCCCAGCGGGCGCGTTTTCCGATCACACCAGCAGACCCTATGACTCCCGATTGGCGCATCGAATAGGACTTCTCTGAGGATTCGGTAAGGACGACGCGTTCGATGTCCACGACAAGACCGTCTCCGCGGCGGGTGCTGCCCTCGCGGCTGCTCGCGTCGTCGTCCTGCAGCCCGGCGGATGCGACGCTCGATCCGGGTCCAGGGTCGGCGGGCTCGCCCGGTCCTCGGGCCACACATGGTCGAACCGGTCTGATCCGCCGGGGTGCCGCCCGCCCGGCCCGCAGGATCCGAGATGACCCACAAGCCGCTGTCGGTTGCATGGCTCGGCGACCCGCCGAAGCCGCACAACCGGCCCTCGGAAACCCGCACAGCAGGTCGCCGGTGCGATGGTGATCGAAACGGCTCAGTGCACGGTGCGGTTGGGCAGGTGCAGGACCAGGCGGATACCACCGAGCGTGCCGTTGTCGAAATAGGCTTGCCCGCCGTGCAATTGGGCCTGTTGGGCGACCAAGGCGAGGCCGAGGCCGGAACCGCCTTTGGTGGCTTGGCTGCCTCGGAAGAAACGGTCGAACACCGCCGAGCGCTCGTCCACCGGGATGCCGCGGCCGTCGTCGTCGACGGAGATCACGATGTGCCCGTCCGGTGCGCGATGCGCGGACACCAGCGCCTCGGTGGCGCCGCCGTGTGTCACCGAGTTCTTCAGCGCGTTGTCGACCGCGAGGCGCAGCCCGGCGGGCAGGCCGCGGGTCACCAGTTCGGCATCGGTGTCGATGCGCACGGTCAGGCTGGGGAAATGCCGCATGGCATCGTGTGCGGCTTGGTCGCACAGGTCGCCGACATCGGTGGCGACATGGTCACGTTCGTTGGTGAGATCGCCGGTGGCCAGGCGCTCGAGCGCGGCGAGGGTGGTTTCCACCCGGCCCTGGCTGCGCGCGAGATCGGTGAGGATTTCGGTGCGCTGGGCTTCATCGAGGTCGAGGGTGCGCAGCACCTCGAGATCGGTGCGCATCGCCGTGAGGGGGGTGCGCAGTTCGTGGGCGGACACGGCGGCGAAATCACGTGCGGTCTCCAGCGCGGCGGCGGTCTCGTCCTGCGCCTGGTCCACGCGGTGCAGCATGGTGTTCACCGCCTCGGCGAGTTCCTCGGCTTCACGCACACCTGAGCCGTCCACCGGTGATTGCGGATTGTCGGGATCCGGCCTGCCGCTGCGGGCGCCGACCTGGCGGGTGAGATCGGTGATCGGCCGCACCGCGCGTCCGGCGAGCAACCAACCGAGCGCGGCGGCGGCGGCGATGGCCAGCGCCGCGCCCGCAAGGACCCACCGCTTCTGCTCGGCGGTTGCCCGGGCCGCTTCGGCGGCGGGGATGCCGAGTGCGACCGTGCGGCCCGGTGGTTGGTTCTCGGTTGTGGTGAGCATCCGATAGCGAACGCCGCTCGCGATGACAGTGCGGAAACCTGTTGTCAGATCAGGTAATTGAGTCGGGCCGCTGGCCGTGATCACGCCATTGTCACGGACGGTGACCGCCAGGTTGGTGTCCAGCCCGGAAATGGTGACGAATCCGGCGGCCAGCTCCGGCTTGAGCAGCACTATGTGCGAGACGATGGTGATCTGCTGATCGATCTGCGCCACATTGTTGCGTTCGATCGCGCGCACGCTGATCAGGCTCAGTATGGACACGATGATCACCGCGCCTGCCGCCGCGGCTCCGGCCACCCTGGTGCGCAGCGAAAATGACCGGCGGCAACGCCTTTTCGTCGGCGCAGGCAGTGTGATCGGCGAGGTATCCGGCGCTACGGGCGATGAGTCGGTCATCATGTGCTCGAATTCATTTGGGCGCTCGCAGCACGAACCCGACACCGCGGATCGTATGCAGCAGCCGGGGTGTATCGCCCACCTCGAGCTTGCGTCGCAGATAGCCGACGAAGACATCGACCACATTGGTGTCGGCCGCGAAGTCGTAGCCCCACACCAATTCCAGCAGCCGCTCGCGGCTCAGCACCACGCCCGCATTGCGTGCCAGCGTGGACAGCAGCTCGAATTCCCTTTTGGTCAGCTCGATTTCTTTACCGTGCAGCAGCGCACGATAACCGGCGACATCCACCTCGAGCGGTCCGACCGAGACCGCGCCGGGCGTGGCCGATGCGGTCACGTCGGCGCGACGGCGCAGCAGCGCCCGGATCCGCGCCGCCAACTCCGCGAGCACGAACGGTTTGATCAGGTAGTCGTCGGCGCCGGATTCCAGCCCCGAGATCCGGTCGTCAACCGAGGCGCGCGCACTGAGCACGCAGATGGGCACTTCGTTGCCGAGGGCGCGCAGTGCGGTCACCACACCAGCGCCGTCCAGCACCGGCATGTTCATGTCCAGCACGATCGCGTCCGGTGCGTGCTCTGTCACGCTGCGCAGCGCTGCGGCGCCGTCCCTGGCGACAAGCACCTGGAAACCGGACAGCCGCAGCCCGCGCTCGACCGAGGCGAGCACGTCCTCGTCGTCGTCGACAACAAGGACGGTCGGGGTCGTACGCTCGCTTGTCACGTCGTTCATTGTGCCCTTCCGTGCGGTCCGCACATCGAGGCCATACCAGCAGGTGCCGCTAGGTTTTGTGTGGAGGTCCCGCGTCGGGTGCCTCGGAAGTTTCGGGCGTAGCCCCGGTGAGTTACCCAGGTACTTACGAGATCAGTTGACCTGTTGGGATCCGACGGTGCGGGCCCGGAGTGCCGGTTAGCTCGGGTTTCAGGTGTGTCAACGTGTCGGCATCGACACCGGCTCGTCACCGCCCCGCCCGCGATCTGGGACGCCCTGACCACCCCTCACCCGGGGTCTTGCCGCCACACACGGATCCGCCGTTCGATACGGCATGGCCGTCTTGCCGGGCAGATCTGCTCGGATAGCCAGCGGCGTGTTGGAGTGACTACGCTCGATGCTATGTCGGCGAAGGGCCGAGAACGTGCCGGGGATGTGCTGGCGGCAACGGATGGTTTCGTTGGTCGTGGTCTGGAGCTGGACAAGATCAGCACCTTGCTGTTGGGTTCGGCTCGGTTGATTACGTTGGTCGGGTCGGGTGGGATCGGGAAAACGCGATTGGCGACCGAGACGCTGCGCCGATTCGGCAAGGCCACTCACATACCGGTGTATTGGGTGCGGCTGGCGCGTCTGGCGAAGGGGTGCGGGGCGGCCGAGGTCGAGGCCGAGGTCACGGCCTCGGTGGTCGGGGCCGACTTTTCGAGTCGGTCGGGGTGGGAGGCGCTGGTCGATACGTTGACCAGGACCGACGCGGTGGGGCGGAGCCCGCATGCGGTGCTGGTGATGGACAATTGCGAGCATGTTCTCGCCGCAGCCGGAGAGCTGATCGCACAGTTGCTGGAGGTGGTGCCTGGGTTGACCATTCTGGTGACCAGCCGTGGACCGATCGGGTGGGTCGACGAACATGTGGTGGTGGTCCCGCCGCTGACACAGCGGCAAGCCTTGACGTTGTATCGGCAGCGCGCGGAACTCACCGATCATCCGATTACCGAGACCGATCAGATCGCGATGGCCGGTCTGATTTGTCGTCATGTGGACAACCATCCGTTGTATATCCGTTTGGCCGCGGCGCGGTTGCTGCGGCAGCCGCTGGCGATGATCCTGCAGGAATTGAGCGGTGAGGCGACCGACAAGCGGATGCGATGGTCGCACGGGCCACGAGTGGGTGGCGAACCACGCCATCAGGGGGTTGGTGATGTCATCGCCTGGTCCTATGACCTGTGTCAGGACAAGGAACGGTTGCTGCTGGATCGGATGTCGGTGTTCGCCGCGGGATATGACACCAACCCCGAGGACGACTCCGGCTCGGCGTTGGATGTCGGCGTCGACATCGAAGCCATCGAGATGGTCTGCGCTGACGATCCGGCACCCGACCAGGGAAAAACCGAGGCGCTGGTGCGGGTGGCGGCCGAAGAGGTCGAGGGCTTGCTGGATCGTCTGGCCGATCAGTCGCTGGTGACCCGGCACATCACGCCGACCACGGTGCGGTATTCCCTGTTGGAGAGTATTCGCCTGTTCGCCGGGCAACGGCTGGCGCAACGTTCCACCGGCGAGGTCGACGAACCAGCGCGGCTCGCACAGCGTCACCGCCGCTACTATCGGGACAAGATCGTTGCCGCACAGCTCAATTGGTTCAGTCCCATGGAGCAGGAGCTGCTGGACTGGGCTCGCGCGGCGTGGGACAACATCGTGACCGCGATCGAGACAAGCCTCACCTCGGGTGAGCCCGAACTCGGCTTGGAAATCTCCGCGGGTCTGGTGTTTCTGCGAGCACCTTTCTTCACCGGCTTGCTCCGAGAAATGCGTCGGTGGACCGAACGCACTCTGCAGGCGACCCGCGGGCTGAGCCCGCAGCCTACCGAGCTTCACATCGGGGCCATGGCGTTGGTGGCGTGGCTCGCCCTGTGTCAGGGCCTGCACGAGGATGCCGAACGAATGCTCGAGGACTGCGTCGACGCCTGCGTCAGCGACCCGAAGATCCCGAAGCGAGAGAATTGGCGGCAGACCCCGGAAACCGACGCCGGCCTACCGGCTCCCGTCGAATATCTGTGGGGCGCGGAATTATGGCTGGCCAAGGGTGATCCCAGAGCCGTCACCGTACTGGGGCGCGCCCGCGAGAAGTTCGGCGCCCTCGGCGATCGTGGTGGCGAGGCGATGAGTGAGATGTTCGAGGCATTGGCAGCGGGCTTGCTGGGAACAGCACAGCAGGCCGTGGAGATCACTCGACGTACCTTCGAGCACACCACCGCAGCTGGGGCCAGGTGGGCGAAATCCTGGGCAGAGATGGCGTGGGCGATCGTGTTGACCAAACACGGTGATCCCACGCAGGCATTGGCCCTCGAACGTAGCGCGCTGGCATACCAGCTACCCATACGCGACCGATGGGGTGCAATCTGGGCGGTCCATTTCCGGAGTTGGTCGTTGGCGCAGATCATCACCGACGCGAGCGCGGCCGGAAACCCCGACCCGGCCGAACTCGAGGCCCTGGCCACCGAAGCCGCTCAACTCGCCGGCGGAGCCGCAACGTTGCGAGCGCGACTGGGCGTCGATATCGAAGGATTGCGGCCGTTCGCCAACGAAACCACCAAGGCGATCGACGTCGCTCGCCGGGTGTTGGGACCCGAGGCGTATGCCGCCGCGTACAGGCAGGGCTCCCTGTTGCGTCCGGAGTCGCACGAGGTACAGCGCCTCGCGCTGGGCACACTGTCCATCGACAGGATGCCGATGGCCCATCCCGCGAGGAAGAACGCCCCTTCCCATTGGGACGAGTTGTCGGCAGCCGAGGAGCAGGTCGCGACACTGGCCGCGGCGGGCTGGACGAACACCGCGATCGCGACCCGCCGAGGCAATTCCCGCAGGACTGTCGACGCGCAGATGGCCGCGATCTTCCACAAGCTGGTCATCACCTCACGAGAAGACATCATCGAGCTCGTTCCCCGGGACCGGATCGATCAGGTGCGGAAAGAAGCAGCGAGGCAGCGACGCGAGATCGGACAACGACCACGCACACCACGGCCACGGTGACAGCGCAGGGGTCGTGCCGCCGCATCAGCGCTTTCAGTTCCGGTGAGACCTCGATCGATTGGACGGCTGGTGTCGCGCCGGGGCGGCGGGTTGCGCCCATGACAAGCTGACAACCTCCGGACGGTGGAATCGGTTGCGGCGCGGACGAACCGGGACAGAACTGATGGCGGGGTGAGTAGCACCGGCGGCTGGCCGGCGCCGCCGTATTGACCCTGCCGTCGATGACCTCGGCGTCCAGAGCGCGGCGCCAGGCGTCGTCGACGGCGTCCGGTCGGTGGCGGCTAGTAGCTGTGGCAGGAATCGGCGACCGCGCGGATCGTCGCGCTCAGACCGGAGGCGCGCGGATCGTTCTGCGCGTCCTGCGCCGCACTCGGGTTCTCGTCGATCATGCGCTGGAGTTCCGCGCGGCGCTGCTCGACCGGCTGATCGAACTTGCGCTGCAACTCGGCCTTCTGGCCCGGGTTCGAGTCGAGAATCGAGGCGAGCTGTGGAGCCTTGGCATGCAAGGCGGCGTCGACCTGGGCGAAGGAGCAATCGGAAGTCAGCAGCGGCGCGGCCATATCGGTCATGGCATCGGCAGAGGCGATGGTCGGCGCGAGGAACATCGCGACCGAGGCGAGTCCGCCCGCGGCGAGTGCGGTGTAGGCGGGTCGACTGCGCAAGGCCTTCATAGGTGGCTCCAGATCTTCGAGGGGTACGTCAGTGGTGGTCTCGACGCTGTCCCGAGGTTATTGCCATGGGCTGGCACATCGGTGAGCCATCCCTGAGAAACCTCTGAGGGATGTTAACGCCGGGCGAACGCAAATCTATGACGGCGCAACCGGATCCGCGTTCGGCGCGAGCGGCGTGCCGGTGTCGGCCGGGGGCGGTTGGGCAGCGGCGATCTGCTGCTCCAAGGCGGCGAGCACCGAGGAGTCCTCGATGGTCGAGGGGACCTCATAGGCGTCGCCCGCGGTGATCTGACGGATCGTCTTGCGCAGGATCTTGCCCGATCTGGTCTTGGGCAGCGCGGACACCACCACGGCATCGTGCAGGGTGGCGATGGCGCCTATCTGCTCGCGTACCCGCGCGATCAGTTCGTCGCGCAACTGCGTCGGGTCGATGTCGACACCGGACTTGAGCACCACATACGCGATCGGCCGCTGGCCCTTGAGTTCATCGGGCAGTCCGATCACCGCGCATTCGGCGATCGCCGAATGACCCGCAATGGCGGCCTCGATGCTGCCCGCAGATAGCCGGTGCCCGGCCATATTGATGACATCGTCGCTGCGGCCGAGGACGAAGAGGTAGCCGTCGTCGTCGAAATATCCGGAGTCGCCGGTGAGATAGTGCCCGGGGAAAGCCAACATGTAGGACCGGATGAAGCGGTCTTCATCCCGCCATAGGCCGGTGAGGGTGCCTGGCGGCATGGGTAGTCCGATGACGATATTGCCCTCGGTACCGGGTGCGACCGGATTGCCCTCGGCGTCGAGGACTCGCAGCCGGAATCCGGGTACCGGCACCGATGCCGAGCCCGCCTTGATCGGAAGCTGCTGCAGGCCGAGCAGGTTCGCGCAGATCGGCCAGCCCGTCTCGGTCTGCCACCAGTGGTCGACGACGGGGCAGTCGGGCCGGTCGGCGAGCAAGGTTTCGGTGGCCCATTCGTAGGTCGCCGGGTCCAGCCGTTCGCCCGCACAGAACAGCGCGCGCAGCGAGGACAGGTCGTAGCCGCGCGCCAACGTGGCGTCGGCGTCGGCCTTGCGAATGGCGCGCAGCGCGGTCGGCGCGGTGAACAGCACGCGGACCTGATGCTCGGCGACCACGCGCCAGTAGGCACCCGCGTCCGGGGTGCCGACCGGCTTGCCCTCGTATAGGAGGGTTGTCGCGCCGACCAGCAATGGCGCGTACACGATGTAGGAGTGCCCGACGACCCAGCCGACGTCGGAGGCGGCCCACATCACCTGTCCCGGCCCGACGTCGTAGATATTGCGCATGGACCAGGTCAGGGCAACCGCATGTCCACCGTTGTCCCGGACCACACCCTTCGGCCTACCGGTGGTGCCCGAGGTATAGAGGATGTAGAGCGGATCGGTGGCGTCCACCGGTACCGGATCGGCGAGCGGCGCATCGCGCACGGCATCGTCCCAATCCAGCCACTGCGCCGCCACGGTGTGGGCGGAGCTGGGTAGTGATTCGGTCGCGGGCTGGGGCGCGGGGAAATGGATTGTCGGGAACTGCGCGCGCTGCTTCACGATGACATGGCGTGGCGCGTTGGTCGCGGCAAGATCCAACGCCTGCAACACGATCGGCGGGTAGTCGATCCGGCGGCTCGGCTCCAGACCGCCCGAAGCAGTGATGATGAGCACAGGCGCCGCGTCGTCGATGCGTGCCGCGAGCTCGGGCGCCGCGAAGCCGCCGAAGACAACCGAATGCACCGCGCCGATACGGGCGCAGGCGAGCATCGCGATGACCGCTTCGGGGATCATCGGCAGGTAGATGATGACGCGGTCGCCCTTGGTGACACCGAGCCGTACCATCGCGCCCGCGAAGCGGGAAACCGCTTCGAGGAGTTCGGCATAGGTGAAAACGCCTCTGGTGCCGGTCATAGCGGAGTCGTATATTAGGGCGGGCTGGTTCGGCCGGCCTTCCTCGATTGCGGTGTCTCCGTGCACATGTCGATCGAGGGCGTTGAAGGAGGTATTCAGGCGAGCATCAGGGAACCATCTGGTCACGGGGCGGGCCATGGTGTCGACGATCTGGGTTGGCGCGACCTCCCAATCGATCGCCTCCGCCGCACTGCTCCAGAACTCGGCCGGATCGACCAAGCTGGTCTGATAGACCGGTCGGTACTCGTGCTTCGCGTTCAACCCGGTGACTCCCTAGCCTCGCCTCGATGCCCGCCTCGATAGATCAGGACGATTGTGGCAGACTTCACGCGACGCCCGGGTGGGTGCCGCGACCTTAGGTTATGCCTGGAACGGGCTGGTCAAGACTCGTAGCCCACCTCGGAGTCAACCAAGAAGTTATTGATCCGTTAGAATCTGATGTCACTTATTTGGGCAGTCGTAGACGCAATTTCTCGGCCAGCCGCAGTTCCTCGGCCAGCTCTGCCTGTCGAGCCAGCATGCGAGTGTGGAGGTTCGCTGATGGCGCGTGGTTGGGGCCAGTTTGGAAAGTGAGTGGGAGATGCGTGACGCCGCTAGGTCCGGCAGCAAACGCTGGGCGCTCGGCAACTGGGACCTGCGCTGGAAGGTTACGGCGGTTTTGGCCGTGCCGCTGGCAGTCGCGGTCGGCCTCGGCGTGTCCAGGATTGCCTCCGAGTTTGCCGAGGCGAACCGGCTCGCCGGTGCCGCCGAGAACATCGGTGCCATCCCGGCCGTAACCGCGCTCAGTGCGCAGACGGCGACGACCGCCGCCTCGCAAATGATTGCGCTATTCCCTGGTGCGCCGTCGATCGTGTCGGACAAGAACCTCGCCGACCTCGATGCCGCCATCGGCAATGCGGAAGCCGTCGGCAACAAGCTGAACGCTGTGCCGGGCGCTCGCGCGTCACTCGACAGCATGCTCACCCAGGCAAAGGCCGTTCGTGCGCAGGGTAAGGCGACCTCGACCCAGTCGGGTGCCGAGATCGTCGCGATGATCGACCGGGTCCGCAGCGACAGTGTGCGCATCGTCGAGAGCACGGTCGGCCAGGTCAGTGACCCCGCCATCGATACGGCGAAGCTACGTCTTGTCGACTCGCTCAACACTCGCGCCTCACTCGTCGGTGAGATCGCCGCGTTCCCCGAAATCCTGCGCAATGCGCAGGTCGGCGTGCAGGCCTTCCTCACCGCGGCGAACACCGAGCGTTCGCTGCTCAATGTCCTCGCGCACCGGTTCGCTGACGGTGACACCTCGATCGCCGACGTGCGGGCCGGCATCGATACCCGAATCGGGCTGCTGAGCAGCCCGCAGTCGCAATCCGGTCAGCTCCCGGTCGGCGACCTGAAGAACTCGCTCACCGCCAGCCTCGATGTCTATGAGCGCGTTGTCGGCAAGGCGACCAAGGACATCGACTCATCGATGAACGAGCTGGTGTCGAGGGCCAACACCGACGCGTGGACCTACACCGCGGTCGTCATCGCCACCATCCTCGCCGCGCTGATGCTCGCCGTTTACGTGGCACGCTCGATGATCGTGCCGCTGCACCGGCTGCGCCTCGCGGCGCTGCGGGTGGCCGAGAGCGATCTGCCACACGAGGTCGCCCAGCTGCGAAACGGCGCTTCCCCGGAGGACGTGCCGCTGGAGCCGATGCCGGTGCGCAGCACCGAGGAGATCGGTCAGCTGGCCCGCGCCGTCGACGACATCCACGGACAGGCGCTGCGTCTGGCCAGCGATCAGGCGCAGATGCGTTCTCAGGTCAACGACATGTTCGAGACTCTGGCGCGCCGGTCCAAGTCGCTCGTCGACCATCAGCTCACGCTGATCGAGGCGATGGAGTACGACGAGAAGGATCCACGACTGCTGGAGAACCTCTTCCGCCTGGACCACCTCGCCGCTCGTATGCGTCGTAACGGTGACAACCTGCTGATTCTGGCCGGTACCAAGCAGCGCCGCGCCAAGTCCGCTCCGGTCGAGATCGCCGACGTGCTGCGGGCCGCGATCTCCGAGGTCGAGGACTACGAGCGCGTCAAGCTCGGTGCGACACCGCGCGGTTCGCTGAAGGAACCCGCTGCCTCGGATATGGCGCACCTGTTCGCCGAGTTGCTCGATAACGCGCTGCGGGCTTCACCGCCGGAAACCGACGTGAAATTCACCTTTGCCCAGGCCCATGACCAGGGCATGCTCATCGAGGTGGCCGACCGGGGTATCGGTATGCCGCCCTCGGAGATGGCCGATATCAACCGCAGGTTGGAGCAAACCGCCGAGCCGGGCCCCGACACCGCACGACACATGGGTCTGTTCGTGGTCGGCAGGTTGGCCGAGCGGCACGGACTCACGGTCCGATTGCGGCCGACCTTCGATACCGCGCGTGACCCGGGTGTCACCGTGACCGTGCATGTGCCGGTCGGCCTCATCGTCCTCGGACAGGGACAGCAATCCGCGCTGCCGACACAGGCCGCACCCCAGGTGTCGGCCGGTGCTCCACAACGGCAGACGAGTCCGTCATCGATGCAGATGCGGGGAATTACCAGGACTCCTGGGGGCAATGTGATGGTCACCGTCGATCCCGGGGTGAGCGGCCCGATTCCTGTCAGCAGCCCGGCCCCCGCAGCCGGTGGTCCGGCCGCGGCAGGCGGTGGCTTGCCGCAGCGGTCGCCTGGATCGACGATGGCCGCGGGTCTCAACCCCAATTCGACGCAGGGCGGTCCGAGCCTGCGGCCCACACCCGGACAGACGCCGAGCGGTCCGCAGCGCGGCAAGCTCGCCGCGGCGAGCCTGCCCAAGCGCAGTGTGTCGCCGGGTGGTCCGCCGCCGCGCCAGCCCGATGGCATCGAACCGACCGTGACGGGTCTGCCGCCGCGTGAGGCGAACTCCGGTGAGTTGCCCCTGCGACAGCCCGGCGCCAATGGTGTGCCCAAGCCTTCCGCAAGCGGTGGTTTGCCACAGCGTCAGCCGGGATCGACGAGTGGTCTGCCGCAGCGTCAGTCGGGTCCGAACGGTGCGCCGCCGCGCGAACCGGGTGTGAGTGGTCTGCCCCAGCGTGAGCCGAGTTCCGGTGGTCTGCCGCAGCGTGACGCAGGTCCGGGTGGTCTGCCGCAGCGCGAGCCGAGCGCTGGCGGTCTGCCGCAGCGTCAGTCGGGTCTGAACGGTCTGCCGCAGCGTGATTCGGCTTCGGGTGGTCTGCCGCAGCGGGATTCTGGTCTGAACGGTCTGCCGCAGCGTGATTCGGCTTCGGGTGGTCTGCCGCAACGGGATTCTGGTCTGAACGGTCTGCCGCAGCGTGATCCGGCTTCGGGTGGTCTGCCGCAACGGGATTCTGGTCTGAACGGTCTGCCGCAGCGCGATTCGGCTTCGGGCGGTCTGCCGCAGCGTGATCCGGCTTCGGGTGGTCTGCCGCAACGCTCGTCGGGTCTGAACGGCCTGCCGCAGCGGGATTCGGGGGCAAGTGACCTCCCACACCGTGATTCGAATGCCGGTGGTTTGCCGCAGCGTGACCCGAGCACGGGTGGTTTGCCGCAGCGTGACCCGAGCACGGGTGGTTTGCCGCAGCGTGACCCGAGCACGGGTGGTCTGCCCCAGCGTCAGCCAGCGGCGACGAACTTGCCGCAGCGGGACGCGCTGGGCGGTCTACCGCAGCGTCAGCCCGGCTCGCAGGTGCCGCCTGCGCTGCCGCCGCGGGATGCGAACACCGGTGGTCTGCCACAACGTGAATCGACGTCCGGTCTCGGTCTACCGCAGCGTGAGCGCGGCAATCCGCAGCCGCCGAGCGGCGAACAGCCCGCGCTCACCGATTCCGGAGCGCCGTTGGCAGGCCGTGACCCCGGCCGCCACAGCTTCAAGGCCGATACGGGCAAGGCCGCGTCGTTCTTCCAGACCAGGCTGCAGCCCGCGGCGGAAACCAACTCGCCCATGGACAGCCCGATCTTCGCCGAAATGATGTCAGCCTGGCTGACCGATCCGAACCCGGACCGGTCCCAGGTGGCCGCGTCCTTCGAGGCGCCGGGCGACGAAGGATGGCAGGCGGCTCAGCGAGCGAGCGAGGCCCAGGCCGAAACAAAGACAGCCGCCGGGTTGCCCCAACGCAATCCTGGCGGAAGGCTGGTCCCCGGTGCCGTAAACGGCGCCGCGGATCGGGCGGCACGTCGCGATCCAGAAACGATCAGGTCCAGCTTGAGTCGTCACCAGCAGGGCGTCCGGGATGGCCGCGCAATGAAGGCAACGAACCTAACCGGAGATAAAGGAGACCGATGAACCCCGATCTAGGTGGTACGAATCGTCAGCTGGATTGGCTGGTTTCGAACTTCGCCAACGAGGTTCCTGGCGTAGCTCATGCCGTCCTGGTCTCGGCTGACGGCCTACTCATGGCCGCAAGCGCCCAGCTGCCCGTCGATCGCGCCGAACAACTTTCGGCCGTCACGGCGGGACTCGCCAGCCTCTCGGTCGGCGTCTCGAACCTGTTCGAGGGCGGCACCGTTTTGCAGTCGGTGGTCGAGATGGAACACGGCTACCTGCTACTCATGGCAGTCGGCGACGGCTCCTACCTTGCGGTGCTGACCAACACGTCCTGTGACATCGGTCAGGTCGGATACGAAATGGCTTTGTTGGTCGAGCGTGTTGGCCAGACAGTGCAGGCCACGCCACGCGTCACGATGGGTTCCTGATGGTGGGATGGACATAGACGATCACCGCGTGGGGAGCGCCGAGCCTAGCCTCGTACGCCCGTACTCGCTGACTGCGGGCCGCACCAGGCCCGCGGTCGAGCTGGCGTTGGAAGCCCTCGTCGCATCGCATCCGGTCGCCCTGGAGCGGCAGTTCGAACTGACCAACATCGAGACGTCCATCGTGGAGTTGTGCAGAGAATCGCCGTCCGTTGCCGAGGTAGCAGCGCGTTTGGGTATCCCGATCGGGGTGGCCAGGGTGCTGGTGGCCGACCTGATCGAGGCCGGGCACGTCCGAGTTTCGGCGACTTTGAAAGACGATTCCAGCGACGATGAACGTCGCGAGCTGATCGAAAGGGTTCTCAGTGGACTCCGGCGTATTTGATTCGACGGCACAGGTCGATACCCGAACCAGCAAGCCGACTTCGGCGAAGATTGTTGTCGCAGGCGGCTTCGGTGTCGGCAAGACCACGTTGGTCGGTGCTGTCTCGGAGATTGTTCCGCTGCGCACCGAGGCACTGGTGACCAATGCCAGCACCGGAATCGACAACCTGACGGGTATCCCGATGAAGTCCACCACCACGGTGGCCATGGACTTCGGCCGGATCAGCCTGGCCGACGATCTGGTCCTGTACCTGTTCGGTACGCCGGGCCAGTATCGGTTCTGGTTCATGTGGGACGACCTGATCCGCGGCGCCATCGGCGCCGTGGTGCTGGTCGACACCCGCAGGCTCGAGGACAGCTTCGCGGCTGTCGACTACTTCGAAGCGCGCAACCTGCCGTTCCTGGTAGCGCTCAACGAGTTCGACGACGCACCGCGTTACCCGATCGAGGACATCCGCCAGGCGCTCGCGGTGCCTGCGGATGTCCCGATTCTGTCGATCGACGCACGGCGGCGTGAGCCCGCCAAGCATGCGCTGGTTTCGCTGACCGAGTACGCCCTGCGCAAGGTGATGCAGGGCTACTGAGTTGCTCGCGCGGCGCGCGTCGGATCACAACCGGGTAGTTATTCTCCCTCGGTGAGGATTTCGGCGCGCGACCTGCTCGGGCAACTGCTCGACCCGGACTCATTTGTCAGTTGGGATCGGCCGCCGGTCGCGGTGGCCGCCACCCGGCTGTATCACGAGGATCTGCGTAAGGCCGCGGTCGCTGCGGGCACCGATGAGTCGGTGCTCACCGGCGAGGGGCTGTTACGTGGTCGCAGGGTGGCCGTCATTGCCTGTGAGTTCGGATTTCTGGCGGGCTCGGTCGGGGTTGCCGCCGCCGAGCGGATTGTCGCGGCGGTCGAGCATGCCACCGCCTCCGGCCTGCCGCTGCTTGCTTCGCCGACGTCCGGCGGCACCAGGATGCAGGAGGGCACCGTCGCCTTCGTGCAGATGGTGAAGATCGCGGGCGCCGTCGCCACGCATAAGGCCGCGGGCCATCCCTATCTGGTGTATCTGCGCGATCCGACCATGGGTGGGGTGTTCGCCTCGTGGGGCTCGTTGGGTCACATGACCTTTGCCGAACCCGGAGCGTTGATCGGGTTTCTCGGGCCCCGGGTTTATAAAGCGTTGTACGGCAAGGACTTTCCCGAGGGTGTGCAAACCGCGGAGAATCTCTATCACAGCGGTGTCATCGACGGTGTCGTCTCGGTGCCGGTGTTCCGTCGCATCGCGCATCGAGCCTTGAGCGTGCTCGGCGGTGTGCCGGATCCTGTTGCGGCGGAACCAAATTGGGCCGCACCCATGCATCGCGACGGTGGGGCTGTTGACGGCATGGATCGCGCGGGCCGAGCCGCCGAAGGCTCGGCCTGGGAGTCGGTCATCATCTCGCGCCGCCCCGGCCGGCCCGGCCTGCGCGACCTATTACGTCATGTGACGCAACGAGTTCCGCTCAGTGGCACCGGCCAGGGTGAGTCCGATCGCACCATCGTGCATGCGCTGGCCAGGTTCCGCGGCAGGCCCTGCGTGGTGTTCGGGCACGACCGCTCGGGCCAGCAGGGGGAGCACACCATGGGCCCGGCCGCGCTTCGGGAGGCCAGGCGCAGTATGGCACTCGCCCAAGAGTTGCGGCTGCCGCTGGTGCTGGTGATCGACACTGTCGGCGCGGCGCTGTCGAGGGAGGCGGAAGAGCGCGGGCTCGCTCCCGAAATTGCCCGCTGCATAGCCGATTTGGTGACGCTGGACACCCCGACCCTCTCGGTGCTGCTCGGTCAGGGCACCGGCGGCGGAGCGCTGGCGCTGCTGCCTGCGGACCGGGTGCTCGCCGCCACGCACGGTTGGCTGGCGCCGCTGCCACCGGAGGGCGCGAGCGCGATCGTCTACCGCGATATCGACCATGCGCCGGAGTTGGCCGGTGCGCAACGAATCCGCGCCGCCGACCTGTGCGCCGATGGCATCGTGGACCGTATCGTGCCGGAGCTACCGGACGCGGCCGACGAGCCGGTCGACTTCGCCCGTCGCATGGTTGCCGCCATCGCAGCCGAGCTCACCGAGCTGCAGGACCGACCGCTCGCTGAGCTTCGCGCAGCGCGCCACAACCGCTACCGCAGACTTGGTCTCCCCGGGCGGTGACGGCTCGATCCGAGCCGAGTCGTCGGGTGCGAATCTAGGCCCGACCAGCGAATTGTGAGCCAACACGCCAAGTGGTGTCGTTGACGACTCGCGGTACCACTTCTACCGTCGATAGGTGACCTTCAGAAGCGAGACATGCGCCATCCCCTCGATTGTGCTGAACGACGGGAACATCATCCCGCAGCTCGGCTTCGGTGTATTCCAAGTGCCACCCGATGATGTTTTTCCGGTGGTCACCGCCGCATTGGAGGCCGGCTACCGCAGCATCGACACCGCCGCCATCTACGGCAACGAAGAGGGTACGGGCCGCGCCATCCGTGAGTCCGGCCTGCCGCGCGACGAGGTCTACCTGACAACGAAGCTGTGGAACTCCGAGCAGGGTTACGACTCCACGCTGCGCGCCTTCGACGCGAGCATGCGGCGGCTCGGCCTGGAATATCTCGATCTCTTTCTGATCCACTGGCCGGTCGCGCAGGCCGATCGCTACATCGACACTTTCCGCGCCTTCCAGGCATTGAAGTCGCAGGGCCGGATCCGATCGATCGGCGTCTCGAACTTCACCCTCCCCGATCTCGAGCGGCTCATCGGCGAGACCGGCGAGATCCCGGTGGTCAACCAGATCGAGCTGCACCCGCGGCTGGCTCAGCGCGAGCTGCGCACCTTCCACGACAACAACGCCATCGCCACCGAGGCGTGGAGCCCGCTCGGCCAGGGCACCCTGCTCGACGACCACACCATCGTCGCCATCGCCAACGAGGTGGGCCGTACTCCCGCGCAGGTGATCATCCGCTGGCACCTACAGCTGGGCATCATCGTGATCCCGAAATCCGTCACCCCGGCGCGCATCGCGGCCAACCTCGACGTTTTCGGTTTCGAACTCACCCCCGAGCAGATGGATGCGATCAATGCGTTGGACACGGGCGCACGGATCGGCCCCGACCCGGCGATGTTCACGGCCGGCTTGATATAGCCAGATACTTGCTGAGCTCCACCGCGGCGGCGCGGCCCGCTCGGTTCGCGCCGATGGTGCTGGCCGACGGGCCGTAGCCGATGAGGTGAATGCGCGGGTCGTTTGCGACCTGCGTGGCGAGGCGGCCGGTCATGGTGATGCCACCGCCGGGGCCGCGTAGGCGCAGTGGCGCGAGGTGGTCGAGGGCGCTGCGGAATCCGGTGGCCCAGAGGATCACATCCGCGTGCTGGAACGAACCGTCGGCCCAGCGCACGCCGTCCGGTTCGATGCTCTGGAACATCGGACGTCGCTGCAGCGCACCTCTGGCCTGTGCGGCCCGCAGCCGGTCGTCGAGCCGCAGTCCCGTCACCGAGACCACCGAACCCGGTGGCAGTCCTCGTCGCACGCGGTCTTCGACCATGGCGACGGCAGTGCGGCCATCCTCCTCGGCGAAGGGGGTATCCCGGAACGTCGGTTCGGACCTCGTGACCCAGGTGGTCGTCGTGACCTGGGAGATCTCGTCGAGCAGCTGTACGGCGGAGACGCCGCCGCCGACCACGACGACATGTTTGCCGGTGAATTCGTCGGCAGTGCGGTAGCCGCGGGTATGCAGTTGTCGTCCCGCGAAGGTCTCCGCACCCGGGTACCGCGGGATGAACGGATGCTCCCAGGTTCCGGTGCCGTTGATCAGCCCACGCACCCGGATCGTCCCGGGGGAGTCGGTCTCGACATTGAGGATTCGAGCATCTTCCGGATCGCTGTCGACGCGGCGATCACAGACGACCTTGACCGATACCTGTCGTCGAACCCTCAGGTCGAAGCGTTTTTCGTACAGCTCGTAATACCGCGGGACCGCGGTGGCCGCGGGCGCGGACTCCGATCCCTCCGGCAGTGTCTCGGCGAACGACATCCCGGGCAGATCGTGCACCCGATTCACCGTGGTCAGCGTCAGTGACGGCCAGCGGAACTGCCAGGCACCGCCGGGCCCCGGTGCGTGGTCCACGATCAGGAAGTCGCGTTCGGCACGCAATCCGAGGCGCTGTAAGTGATAGCCGGCCGACAGTCCTGCCTGACCGGCACCGATCACCAGGATGTCGAAATCAGTCGGCACAGCCGCCGATCGTAGCTGTTACCTAGTGCCTGACCGGTCTGTGCCGGCGACTGTGGCAGAGTTGACTGTAACCACTCGAACCGGTCAGTTGGGGAGGATGCAATGCTCGGTGTCAGCCGCGATGGCGACGTAGTCACCATCGAATTGCAGCGCGAGGAGCGTCGCAACGCGCTCAACAACGAATTAGTGGCACAGCTGAGCGAAGCAGTGCGGACGGCGGCCCAGGACGCGCGAGTGATCGTGCTGACCGGGCGGGGCCCTATCTTCAGCGCGGGCGCGGATCTGTCCGGCGTCTACTCCGACGAGTTCCTCACTGGTCTGCTCGACATGCTGCACACCATCGAGACGGTTCCGGTGCCGGTGATCTCCGCGATCAACGGCGGCGCGCTCGGCGCGGGCGTGCAGATCGCCTTGGCCTCCGACCTTCGAGTGCTCGAGCCCGATGCCTACATCGCGATTCCCGCGGCCAAGCTCGGCATCACCGTCGATCGCTGGACCGTCCGGCGGCTGGCGTCACTGATCGGTGGCGGCCCCGCTCGCACCGTCCTGCTGGGTGCGGAACCGATCTCAGCAGCCGACGCCTACGCCTTCGGCTTCGCCAACAAGCTCGGCACGCTCGCCGACGCGCAGGCATGGGCGAAGTCGATCGCCGGACTTGCGCCCCTGTCGCTGCGCCACATGAAACTGGTGTTCAACGACGACGGCACCCGCGATCCGGACAACCAGCTACAGCGTGCGGCGCTGCACGCCGCGTGGAACAGCGCGGATGCCCGAGAGGGCCGCTTGGCCAGACAAGAGAAGCGCGCCGCGAAGTTCGTGGGGCGATGACATGAACCTGAAGACGATCATCGGTGCCGCCGCGGGCGTGCTCGGTGTCGCATGGGTGGTGCGCGCGGTGTGGGATATCCCCTCCGCGATCGGTGCCTCGATGTCGGCCATTCAGCCGTACGCCTCCGGTGCCGCGAGCTACCGCAATCGCCAGTTCCACAACACCGAGACCAGTAGTCAGATCGTCGCGGGTTCGGCGCTTTCGTTGTTGTATTCGGCGATGACCCGGCGCAACGCCGGTCGTCCGCGCGGGGTGATTCCGCTGGAGACCCCTGCGGTGCCGTCGGCGGCCGCCGATCTCGCGGTCACCTGGTACGGGCACGCTTCCGCGCTCGTCGAGGTGGACGGGTACCGGATTCTCACCGATCCCGTATGGAGCGAACGGGTTTCGCCCTCGGCGATAGTCGGCCCGACGCGGATGCATCCGGTCCCGACGCCGTTGTCGGAGCTGCCGCCGGTGGACGCGGTGATCATCTCCCACGATCATTACGACCATCTGGACAAGGCCACCGTCCGGCAGCTCGTGGTCGGTCAGGCGGCGCCGTTCCTGGTGCCCATCGGCATCGGCGCGCACCTGCGGCACTGGGGTGTTCCGGAGCATCGGATCATCGAATTGGATTGGGGCGGTTCGATTTCGCTGGCGGCACTCGGTCGCGAGCGGGATGGCACCGACCTGGTGATCACCTGTACGGAGGCTCGGCATTTCTCCGGCCGGGGACTGGTACGCAACACCACGCTGTGGGCCTCCTGGTCCCTCGTCGGTCCGACCCGCCGGGTGTATTTCGGCGGCGACACCGGCTATACCAAGGCGTTCGCCGAGGCCGGTGCGGCGCTCGGCCCGTTCGATCTGACGTTGCTGCCGATCGGCGCCTATGACGAACGCTGGCCCGATGTGCACATGAACCCGGAGGAAGCGGTGCGCGCCCACGCCGATCTGTGCGCCGGCGACCCGGGCCACGGCATGCTGGTGCCCATTCACTGGGCGACCTTCAATCTGGCCTTCCACGGATGGTCGGAGCCGGTGCGCAGGATGGTCGAGGCGGCGCGGGCGGCGGGCACCTCGATCGCGGTGCCGATGCCGGGGGAGCGTGTTCATCCCGATGGCCTCCCAGCACGGGATTCGTGGTGGGAAGATGTGGGTTAGGCAACAGGAAGGAACGATGGCATGAGTCTCGTGGACAGTCTGAAGGGCCTGGTCGACAAGGGTAAGGACGCGGCGGCCAAGAACGCCGGAAAGATCAACGAAGCGGTCGACAAGGCCGGCGATTTCATCGACGACAAGACCAAGCACAAGTACTCGGACAAGATCGAGAAGGGCAAGGAGGCCGCCAAGAAGGTGGTCCCGCCGGAGCAGCCCGGTCCGCAGGCTTGATGTACGGCGGGGGCCTGTTCGTGGCGGTCCCCGCCAGTAAAATTCGGTTATGGTGACCCGCCGCACCTTCGGTGGCAGCTCGGGCCTGCCGGGCATCGAGGTTGAGTTGAGCAACCTCGACAAGGTGCTGTTTCCCGCAACCGGAACAACAAAAGGCGAGGTCATCGCCTATTATTCGGCGATCGCCCCGGCCATGCTCCCGCATATTGCCTGCCGCCCTGTCACCAGGAAACGTTGGCCCAACGGCGTCGACGAGTCGTCGTTCTTCGAGAAGAACCTTGCCGCACACGCTCCGTCATGGCTGCAGCGGCACACCGTCGAGCATTCCGGCCGCCGCGTGGTCTATCCGGTCATCGATTCCGAGGCGGGCCTGGCCTGGCTCGGTCAGCAGGCCGCGTTGGAAGTCCATGTGCCGCAATGGCGTTTCGACGGCGACGAGGTCGGTCCCGCGACCAGGTTGGTGTTCGACCTCGATCCGGGGCCGGGCGCTGGCCTGGCCGAATGCGCAAAGGTCGCGCTCGGGGTGCGCGATATGGTCGAGGGCATCGGGCTGCGCGCGTTCCCGGTTACCAGTGGCAGCAAGGGAATTCATATCTATGTGCCGCTGGATCGCGAGTTGAGTCCTGGCGGTGCCTCGACGGTGGCCAAACAGGTGGCCACGAATCTCCAACAGCTGCACCCGGATCTGGTGACCGCGACCATGGCGAAAGCGGTGCGGACCGGCAAGGTCTTCGTGGATTGGAGCCAGAACAATCCCGCCAAGACCACGATCGCGCCGTACTCGCTACGCGGCCGTGCCCATCCCAATGCCGCGGCGCCGCGCAGCTGGTCGGAGATCGAGAATCGGAAGAAGCTGCGGCACTTACGCTTCGATGAGGTTCTCGCGCGCTGGCGCGACGACGGCGATCTGCTCGCCGGGCTCGATCCGCCGCTGTCGAACACCGACGCGCTGACGAAATACCGGTCTATGCGCGATCCAGCGCGGACCCCCGAACCGGTGCCTGCCGCAGTATCGACTTCGGGCACCGGTGATCGGTTCGTCGTTCAGGAACATCATGCGCGGCGGTTGCATTGGGACGTTCGGCTCGAACGCGGCGGAGTGCTGGTGTCGTGGGCTGTGCCGAAGGGCCCGCCGACCTCGTCTGAGCAGAATCGGCTCGCTGTGCACACCGAGGATCATCCGCTGGAATACCTGGACTTCCACGGTGCGATCCCGAAGGGTGAGTACGGCGCCGGCGAAATGACGATCTGGGATTCGGGCACCTACGAGACCGAGAAGTGGCGCGACGACGAAGTGATCGTCGCGTTTCACGGCACCCGGTTGCGAGGGCGCTATGCCCTGATCAAGACCAACGGCAATCAGTGGCTGATGCATCTGATGCACGAGCAGTCACCACCGGCCGATGACACCGACAGCGACAGGCCGAACGGACGTGGCAGGGCTCGCACCCCGGCGCCGCGGTCGAGCGGCCCCGCGCCGTTTCCGCGTGGTCTCGAGCCGATGTTGGCGACCCACGGCGAGGTCTCCGGTCTCGATGCCGCCGACTGGTGCTTCGAGACCAAGTGGGACGGCTTCCGGCTGATCGCCGAAATCGATTCCGGCACACTCACCTTGCGCAGCCGGGCGGGCAATGTCGTGACCAGTCGATACCCGGGGATGCGCACGCTGGCCACAGAGCTGGCGGGCCACAACGTTGTGCTCGACGGTGAGGCCGTGGTGTTCGACGACCACGGCGTCGCCAATCTCGGCCTGCTACAGGCCGCTGCCGCGCGGGCAGTCTTCGTCGCCTTCGATGTGCTGTACCTCGACGGAACTTCGCTTGTCCGCAAACGGTATTCGGATCGTCGGCGGGTGCTGGAAGCGCTCGCCGCGCAGGCGCCCTCGATGCTGGTGCCGCCTCGGTTGGACGGTTCGGGCGCCGACGCGCTGCACTACAGCAGGCAGCAGCGGCTGGAAGGTGTGGTCGCCAAACGCAAGGACTCGGTCTACCTGCCAGGCAAGCGCGGGCACTCCTGGGTGAAAGAGCGCAACTGGCGCACCCAGCGGGTGGTGATCGGCGGCTGGCGGCGCAGCGCGGCGCGGGATTTCAAATCGCTGCTCGTCGGCATCCCGCACGCTGGCAGGCTGTATTACGTGGGCCGGGTCGGCACCGGCTTCAACGAGTCCGACATGAGGGACCTGGCCACCCGGCTGTCGAAATCGGAGCGCAAAACCAGCCCGTTCGACAACGACCTGACTACGGAGGAACGCAAGGAAGCAGTCTGGGTGACACCGAAACTGACCGGAACCGTGCGCTTCATGAACTGGACCGAAACCGGCCGACTCTGGCATCCGGCATGGCTGGGCCTGTCGGACTGATCTCGTCGACCGCGCGGCCGGCTGTTGAGCGAACCGTCGGTCATTGCCCGCCGGAAACCGACGTCACGCCGCCCCTGCGCGCTCGGGTTCGACCAGCGACCGGGGGCCACCATCGCGGCGCGGCTTTCGACAACCCGAAGCCGACGGCCACTACTGACCAACACGACTTGAACCTGGCAGGGAAGAGGGCAGCCGTCCTTGACTTTTCGGAAGTCGCGCACCGGGTTCCGGGCCGACCCCGAGCGTCGGCGGTGATGTGCCGGCCGACGAAATGTGGGTGGCTCTTGGGTACGGTTGATTCGCTGTTGTGTCGGATCGACACTGTGTTGGCTCGCGAACAAGGAGTGCCCTGTGGATTTCAAGAACCTGGCGAACAAAGCGATGGACCTGGCCCAGAAAAACGCGGACAAGGTGGATACGGTCATCGAGAAGGCGGGCGATCTGGTCGACAAGAAGACCGACGGCAAGTTCGCGAGTCAGGTCGACAGCGTTCAGGAAGCCGCCAAGAAGGCAGTGCGCGAGCAAGGGTGAGCGCCGGATCGCGGTAGTCGACCGGGGCCTTTCGATTCCCCGGGTCGACGATTACCTCGCACGCGAAGCTCAGGCGGGCTCGCCTGCCAGTAGCGGAAGAATGGTCGCGGTGTCGGTCACCATGGCGTGGCCCTGGAACTCGAATTCGTCGTAGGCCCGGGTCATTGCTTCCTTGTCGCGGCCGCCGCAGGCGTCGCTGATGACAATCGGCACGAAGCCTAGATCGGTCGAGTGGGTGACTGTCGGGGCGATGCCGATCTCCAGCGCGACCCCGACGATGGCGTATGCGCCGATGCCGAGGTCGCGCAGTACCGCGGCCAGGGGCGTGCCCTCGAATGCCGACATCGATGTCTTGTCGAACACCACCTCGTCGGCGGTCGGTCGGAGCTCGGGGACCAGTTCGAAGGCCGGGGTGTCGCGCTGCAGGATGAACTTCACGTCGTCGACCGAATCCGCCTGCTGCCAGCTCATCGCCATCCGCAGCGCGAACGCCCCACTCAGCCTGCGCGGCAGGAAGAAATGCCGCAGGAAGATCACCGGATAGCCGCCGCGGCGGGCCGCCTCGACTACGCGCGCCACCCGCTCGATGATCTCCGCGCTGTCCGGAAGTTGGCTGAGCACGCCGACCTGCATGTCGTAGACGATGACGGCCATGCGGTGCGGGGCACACACATCGGCGAGTTCTTCGGGTATGTCCAGTCCGTTGCCGTGTCGCAAGGTCAGCTCAACTCCATCCTCGATACCACGAACACCGTCCGGACCGGTTCCGGCGGTGATTCGGTTGCGCTTGCTATTCGATTGTGCGCAGGGCACTTTCGACCCCACTGTAACCATGGATGACCAGGACGACTGCGGCGGTGGGCTTGCCCGCAAGTGACCGTTGCCGGGCTGGTGAGTTCCGCAGTACCGTGGTGTCCTCGAGGCCGTGCAGAGTCAGCGCCCACACCACCCGGCGTCACTGCTTCGCGGCGCTTCGGAATATGGGAGGCCCCGATGAAAATCCTCTGTGGAAGGTGGGGTGCCGCAACACCGGCCGCGATTTTCGCTGCCGTCGCGATCGTGATCGCGGCCTCGGTGGCGATCGCGCCCGCTGCTGGAGCACATGTGCCGCGACCCGAGGTCGATCCTTTCTACGCCGCACCCGCGGACCTGGCCGACTATCCGGACGGCGCGATCACGCGCTCGCGGCAGATCCCGCTCTACGGTCTGCCCCTTCCGGTTTCGGCGTGGCAGGTGCAGTACCGGACCAACGACGCGAGCGACCGGCCGGTGCCGGGGATGACCACCGTGATGGTGCCGAACCTGCCCTGGTTCGGCCCGGGCGAGAGGCCGCTGCTGTCCTACCAGACCGCCGAGGACAGCCTCGGTAGCCAGTGCGCACCGTCCTACGCCCTGCGCGGCGGACGGGAGATCGGCGGTATCAGCACCTGGATCGACACCCCGTTCATGGCCGCGGCGCTGCTGCGCGGTTGGGCAGTGGTGATCAGCGACTACGAGGGTCCGCAGTCTCGATTCCTGGACGGGGTGAACTCGGGGCGCGGCGTGCTCGATGGCATTCGCGCGGCCCGCGCCCTCGCGCCGGGCGGCGTCGGGCCGACAAGTCCGCTAGGGGCGTGGGGCTACTCGGGTGGTGCGTTCGCCACGCTGTGGGCGGCACAGATGCAACCGGACTACGCGCCCGACGTCCGGTTCGCGGGCATCACCTCCGGTGGCGTGCCTGCGAACTGGCCCGCCATCGCCAGGGGGGGCGACGGCACCGTCCAGGCCGGTCTCACGATGCTGGTCGTGCTCGCGGTCGCGCAGAACAACCCGGACGCGGGCATCGTGGAGATGCTCAACGACCGTGGTCGCACGATGCTGGCGGAGGACGCGACCGCCTGCGGTTTGGATCTGGTCCTGAAGTACATCAACGCTCGGGTCGACGATTACACGGTCGAGCCGAACCTGTTATCGCACCCGAACTTCCGGGCGGCCACCGATCCGCAGGAGCTCGGGGCAGGCGCGCCTGCCGCGCCGACCTACCTGTACCACAGCACGACCGACGACGTGATCCCCGTGGCAGGCTTCACCGGCCTCCTCGACCGATACTGCGCGCAGGGCGCCGATATCAGCTTCGTGCATTCGCTGCTGCCGAGCCATAATCCGACCGCCGTCGGTGAGGCCCCCGGTGCGATGGCCTTTCTCGCCGACCGGTTCGCGGGTGTGCCGGTCGCCCCCGGCTGCCACGGCGGGTGATCGACGCAGTTCCACGCCCGACTCCTGGCCCTGGGCCAACAGTCGGACCGAGATCGCCGAAGGTATCCGAAAGACCCGTGCGCTCTGCCTCGGGCAGCCGAGCTCTCAGATACGGGAATAACCGAGAATCGGCGAGCCGATGTGGATTCGGCGAGGCGAATACGCGAGGGTGGGTTCGCTTCCGGTCACAAAGAATCAGGGGAGGTCCTCCGGTGGCTGTCGACAATGCCCACGGCGAACGGCGGCTGCGGACCGGACGAGACGGTGTCGCTCGGCCGACGAACTCCGAGCCTCTGAGGGCAGCGATCCTTCCGACAGGTGGCGCAGGCACCATGTGTGCGCTCGAGGTTGTTCGAGCCAGCCCGGCAGATGCGGACAATTTGTGCCGCGCGCTTTTGGTCGGCAACCGCAAGGCCTTCGAACGGCTACCCGGCGCCGAAACCGGTGGCGTGGACCGCGTGATCACAGACATGGAATCACGTTTTGCCGACGAGTATCCGAAACGTCTATCCGATGGCAGCACAGTGTTCTTCGTCGCCCGAGTGGACGACAACTTCGCTGGATACCTCGAGGCTGTGCCCCTGCCGAACGGCGACTACCGGCTGCGGGCCTGGCATGTGCTGCCGGAATATCACGGTCGCAAGGTCGGCAGTCGCCTGATGCGTCATTTTCTGGAATTCGCGGGCGAGGTCGATGTCTACTCGCACACAACGATCGGCAGTGAGTCCGAGGACAAGTATCGGTACTACGGCTTCGAGGAAGACCTGAGCGTGCCGCCGGACCACGACAGCCGTGAAACGCCGCCCCCGATGGCACGGGCCGGTCTGATAGCGCCCCAGATTCCTCTGGTCTGCCGGCGGCGATGTAGTTCGGCCTGGCCGTAGGTGGCCCGGTTTCAGCGGATCCCGCTACGGCGCCATGGTCTGCGGCTGCACAGGAATGCGGTGATCACCCGCCGATGAACACGCCGGTGCCGACCACGGCTCGGCACCGCAGCATGGGCTCGGTTGTCAACTCGCTCCGACCAACGACCACGGCGAACCAACACAAAACAGCACGACGACGGACAGCACACAGAACAGGCGCGCATCGAAGTCGAATGACTTCGATGCGCGCCTGTATCAAGACTTGTCGACCTAGCGGACCGGGTTCGCGTCGGCGAACTTCGTGGTTCCCGGCGGGGCGGTCAGGGTGCTGACCAGGTCGATGCCCGCGATCACGAGTGCGGGCCCGCCCACGACGATGGTGCCGATGACGCCACCGATCGCGGCGCCCGCGATCACGCTGGCGATCACGGTCGGTCCGCCGGCGATGCCGGTCAGCCCGACCAGGGCGCCGATCACCGTGCCGATGAAACCGCCCACCGCCGTAGCGATTCCGAACTGCGCGAGAAAGGTGTCCTGGGCCTGCTGGTTCTCCGAGGGCGAGGCGATTGCGGTCAGCGGCGCCGGGTGGGCCTGCGTGTAGTTCTTGACCGGGGTCAGCTCGAGCACCCGGCCCGCGTTGTGTACCGCGTGCGGCAGTGGGAACTCGAGTCCGTCCTGGCGGAACGACAGCGGCATCGTGAGCACCGTGTGGCCTGTCGGGTCCTTGATGTCGACCGAATTGCCGGCCACCTCGAATACCCCGCCGGTCAGCGTGGTGACGACCTTGCCACCGACCAGCTTTGTCTCGTACCCGATCTCGGGTGCGGGCGCCGGCTGCGCATGGGAGGTGCCCGCGCCGACCGCCATCGCGGCGATGATCGGGACTGCGGCCGCAGTGATCTTGCGGAGAATCATTGGGGTGTTCCAATCTTCATCAGGTTTCAAGCTCTACCCAACGCCACACACGCCGAAATTTCTTCCCCCGACGTGTATGCAGAGACTCGAGGTGATCCACAGAACAGGTGCTGCGAAGGTCACCGTACCGCGCGGACAGGTGTTCGGACCGTAATTTGAGGGGTAATCGTTTCTGTTTCAGGTCACGAAATCCCCTATAGCACTTGGCTATACAGCCAGGCGCGGTCAGTTCAACACATTGATCGCGCGCGCGATCACCAGCGCCGCCAGGACAAGTGATATCGCCGACTGCGCCATCATTATCATTTTCGCCCATCGTGACATGGGCATGACGTCGGTCGGGCTGAAGGCGGTCGCGTTGGTGAACGCCAGGTACAGATAGTCCACGAACTGCGGCTCCCATTCGGGCTCGGCCAGTTCCGGGTTCTGCATCTGTACGAACAGGAAGTCCGGCAACGTTTTGCGCGCATGCGCTCGCGCGGCGGGACCCCCGCGGTCGAACTCCCAGTAGCCCAACCCGAACACGACCACATTGGTCAACCAGATGGCGCCGCCGGAGCCGAGTAATTTCGCCGGGTCATCGCTGAGGGTCCTATCGATCAGTCCGACCACCAGCCGATCCGCCGACCACGCGGTGGCCAGCGCCAACAGCACGATGAGGGCCAGCCCGCCCCACCGAAGCCAGATCTCCTCGCGGTCGATCCGCACCGGATTCGCCAACACGAGGAACCCGAGCACCACCACCTCGAGCGTGGGCAACAGCCAAGTGGGCTCCGGCATGAACTGATTCGGCAGCAGCACTTGCAAAACCACGATCGCCAGCACCGCGGCGGTGGCCGCGATCCGCGATTCACCCGCCGTCTTGCGCTGCCAGGCCGGAACGGCGTCGTCGCTGTCGGTCACACCGGCCAGTATCGCCCCGCCGCGGGCGAATTCGACATCTGCCACGCGTTGGTCGCGACCGGTCGTGCCGCATCGCGATCAAGCCCGTCCGATGCCGCGGACGGGCATTCGCCGGGGCGGTCAGAGCAGCAGATCGAGCCCGATCGCGCCAGCGCAGACGGCCACGACGACGGCCAATGCCATCGCATCGCGGCGACCGAGAACGCTGGGGTGCGCAGTGAGTTGGCCGGTGCCGCCGCGGGCGGTGATCGCCTCGCCCAATTCGCCTGCGCGGCGGGTGGACACCGCCATCGCGGCGGTGAGGATGTCGATCAGCGGATTATCGGCGGCACGCTGGAGCATGCCATCCTTCGGCCGCAGCCTGCGGGCTGCACGCAGGACCCGCATCTCGTCCATGAGCAGTGGCAGACCGCGCAGGGTGAGGGCTACGACAACGGCCCATTCATCCACGGGCAACCGGAGTCTGCGCAGTGGCGCCGCCATCTTGGCGAGGGCGGGCGCGACATCGCCGAGCGGTGTGGTCCAGGCGATCATGAGCGATGCGGCGAGCAGGACCAGACCGAAGGTCACGACCTGCGCGTAGCGCAGCAGGGCCGCGCCGTCGACCGTGGCATTCATCAATGCGCCGACGCCGAGCAGCGCCCAGAACCACCAGGGCAGGCGCGGCAGTGTGCCCAGCGGCAGCCGGGCGATGACACCGATGAGCAGCAGAAACACCACGACTACGCCGAGCACCGGCCACGACGGCTGGAACATCAGCAGCAGGCTGATCAGAAACGCCGCAATCATTTTGGTGCCCGCCCACAGGCTGTGCACCGGGCTGGACACCGGAACTTCGCGAAAGAGGACTGCGCTCATCATCGCCCTCCGTGCTCGAGGCGCCACGCTGTCGCGGCACGTGGATCGAGGCGTTGTGTGGGGGTATCGGACACCTTCGCGGGGTCGGGCACCGGTGCGGTCCCGAGGATGCGTCCGGACTGTAGGTGCACGGTCCGGTCGCACACTCCGGCCAGATCGTCGACGTCGTGCGATATGACGATCAGGGTAAGACCGGAATCGCGGAGGCGAGCGAGGAGTTCGACGACATCGGCTCGACCCTCGGGGTCCAGGCCCGCGAGCGGTTCGTCGAGTACGACGACTTGCGGATGGCTGGCAACGATCGCCGCGAGCACCACCCGCTTCGCCTGCCCGCCGCTGAGCTCCTCGATGGATCGCGCGGCCAGCCGCCGATCCAGGCCGACGGCGTCCAGGGCGCGCCCGACCGCGCCGGAGCCGGTGGCCCGCCCGCCCCAGTCGGCGATCTCCGCGCCGACCGTCTGCTTCTGCATCTGCAACCGAGAATGCTGGAATGCCAGCGCGACTCGGCCGATGCGTTTGGCGATCGGCTTGCCCGCGAGTTCGCAGCGGCCCGAGCTCGGTTCGATCAGTCCGGCCATGATCCAGGCGAGGGTGGATTTGCCCGATCCATTGCCGCCGACGATCAGCAGTGCTTCACCGCGCCGTACCGAGAGGTCGACCGAATGCAATGCCGGTGTTTCCCAGGGGGTTCCACGGTTGTAGGTGTGTCGGACATCGCGCAGCTCGAGCACTGGCTCGCCCATGGGCCTGCGGCGCGCGTCATGTACCGGCGGTGGCCAGGCGGGCAAGTGTTCGACAGTGCGCCCGCTCGACAGGTGCACCACCCGATCGGCGGCCGCGGCATCGGCTTCGTGATGGGTGACCAGCACCACCGCCATGTGGTGTCGTTTCGGCAGTCCGGCCAGCAGTGTGACCAGGTCCCGACGGCCGTCGGGATCGATCATCGAGGTGGCCTCGTCGGCGATCAGCAGCGCCGGACGTCGTGCCAGCGCCGCGGCGACCGCGAGCCGCTGCTGCTGGCCGCCGGAGAGGGTGGCGGTCTCCCTGTCGCCCATGCCATCGAGGCCGACCTCGCACAGCAGCGCATCGATATCGACCGCGGTGGCCAGCTCCTCGGACAGGCCCCAGACCACGTCGTCGGCCACGAGTACGCCGAGGGTCTGGCTCTCGGGTCGCTGCAGCACCAGCGCGGTCCCGCCGAGGTGGCCCAGGCCTGCGGATCCCGGACGGTGCACGGTGCCCGAAGTCGGTGGGTGACCGGCGAGCAGCCGGGTCAACGTCGATTTGCCGGAGCCGTTGTGGCCCACGATCGCCACGAACTCATCGATGGCGACGGTGAGGTCGATGCCGTGCAAGGCGTCCACCGTCGCCTCCGGATAGCGGAAGGTGACATCGCGCAGCGTCACCGGCAGCGGTGCGATGGGGCGGTCGTCGGGCGGCGCATCGAGCCGATCGCGGCCGGGCAGGTCGGCGAGCCGGTCCAATACCGAGCTGAGGACAAACCAGGAGAACACCGCGCTCAGCACTATCCCGATGGTCACCGCGGCGGCGAACCAGACCCACCACGATGCGATCACAGCGTCGGTGAGGTCGGCGGCGAGTCGCCCGAGCGGCTTCAGCTGTGGCTGCCGTGCGGTGAGGTCTTCGAAGCCGTGCGCGAGATTGCGGATGCTATCGAACAGCAGGTCGCGGGACCGGGAGAAAACCAGCAGGTTTCCGACGGCGAAGGCGGCCCAACCCAGCCCGGCGAGCATCGCCAGTCCGAGCACTGTGACCAGCCCGCCGCCACGGCGCTTGACCGTGCCGATGATGGCAGCGAGAGTGGCGGAGCTCACCAGGCCGATGACAGGCGCGATGCCCGCGGCAACGAAGGTGACCAGTGCGGCGGCGATAGTGGCGGTGAGCAGGGCACGCAGGCGATAGCGGTAAGCCAGCAGGCCGAGGGGCACCGCGGCGACCAGTTGTAGTCCGGCGGCGAACGGGATCACCGATCCGATCGTGACCAGGGCTACCGTGACACCGCCCAGCACCGCGCCGGTGGCCAATTCGATCGGGCGCAGCGGTCCGCGCTCGATGGGGCCTGCGGCTGGTGGCAGATCATTCACGCAACAAGTCTGCCCGTTCGAACCTCGCCGCGCTCGGGCCCACCGCGGATGGCGCTGCCGTCGCCTCGATCGGCCCCGTCGGGGTGCGGGCCCGGGTCCCAGGCGCCGGGCTGCCTGCGACCGCGGAGTCAGGCGGCGGGAGTCAGGGTGTAGTCGGCGGCGTTCACCCTGCGGAGTTTGCGACGGTAGCTGATCTGGGTGCCCGGCCAGTTATTGGTGATGCGGCCCGACGCGTTGCGGTACCAGCTGGAGCAGAAGTTCCACGGGGTCTTGGCCAGACGCTGTTGCAGGGCGTTGTTGAACTGCTGTTCGGGCTCCGCGCGTACCTCGAGGTAGTGGCCGGGGCTGGTCGCGAGCAGCTCGATCGCTTTGCGGATGTAGCGGGCCTGGGATTCGATCATGTAGATGATCGAGCCGACGCCGAGATTGGTGTTCGGCCCGTAGACCAGGAACAGATTCGGGAAATCCGGCACCGTGATGCCGTAGTAGGCGTGTGCGCCGCCCTGCCAGGCATCGGAGAGCTTGCGGCCCGCGCGACCGTAGATGCTGATGGGCCACAGGAATTCGGTGCCCTTGAAGCCGGTCCCGTAGATGATCACGTCCGCTCGGTGTGCCGTGCCGTCGGCGGTGCGCAGGCCGTCGGGGGTGATTTCGGTGATCGCAGCGGTCTCCACCTGCACGTTCGGCTGGGTCAGCGCGGGGAAATAGTCGTTGGAGAACAGCCCGCGCTTACAGCCGATCGGATAGTCCGGGCTGAGCTTGGCGCGCAGTTCCGGATCGGTGATCTGCTTTTCCAGGTGCCGTGTCGCGATGCCGCCGACCAATCTGGCGATCCGCGGGAACTCGACAAGTCCGAGCGCCACGAATTCGGCGATGGCCCACCACCCGAATCGTTCGACCAGCAGTGCGCCGGGTAACCGTGCGAACAATGTGTGCTGGATCGGCTTGTAGTCGGTGTCGAACTTGGGCAGCACCCAGGCCGGTGTGCGCTGGAACAGCGTCAAGTGGGCGACCGATGGCTGGATCTCCGGGATGTATTGGATGGCGCTGGCGCCGGTGCCGATGCAGGCCACCCGTTTCCCGGCGAGCTCGACGCTGTGGTCCCATTCGGCGGAGTGGAAGGCCTCGCCTGCGAAGGTATCGATACCGGGGATATTGGGCATGGCGGGGCGTGAGAGCTGACCGACGGCGGGGATCAGTACATCGGCGGTTCTCGCGGTCCCATCGGCGGTTCGCACTGTCCAGCGGCCTGTGACGTCGTCGAACTCGGCGTCGGTCACCTCGGCGCCGAAATGGATGCGCTCGAGCAGGTGGTGCCGGTCGGCGACACCGCGCAGGTAGTCGTGGATAGCGGCCCGGCCGGAGTAGCGCTGTGGCCAGTCCGGCTTCGGTTCGTAGGAGAACGAATACAGTGGCGACGGCACGTCACAGGCGGCGCCGGGATAGGTGTTCTCCCGCCAGACGCCGCCGATGTCGGCGGCCCGCTCCAGGATGGTGATGTCATCGAAGCCATTACGCCGCAGCTCTATGGCTATCCCGATGCCGCCGAAGCCGGATCCGATGATGATGACCGACGGCCGATTGTCCGTGTCCATGTGACACCCCTCACAGCAGTGCTTTCCCTACCACTCTAGGACCGTCCGGCACAGGGGATCGAGATTTTCGGCCATAATGGCTCCTGTGGAACGGGTGCAGGATCCGGGAATCCGCGACTGGAACTTCCCGCGGGGGACCGCCAGCGTGGTGCTCATGGTCGGCTATGCGGGTGAGCAGGGTGTGCCCGCGGCGCGGATGCTCGCGGGTACCGGGCTGACCGAGTCGACGCTGCGGGACCCGGACGCGCAGATCGACGCGCACATCGAGCTCGCCGTGGTGCGCAATCTGGTGCGTGAGCTTGCCGATCGCCCCGCCCTCGGCATCGAGGTCGGCCGCCGGTACCGGATCACCACCTTCGGGATCTTCGGCTTCGCCTGCGTCAGCAGCCCGACTCTCGGCGAGGCGATCCTGTTCGCGCTGCGCTATCTCGAGCTGAGTTTCACCTTCTGCCTGCCTGTCGCACAATGGCGGGCAGGCGAATTCGTTGCCTGGGTACACGATGAGTCGATACCCGCCGATGTGCGGCAGTTCCTGGTGGAACGCGATGTGACCGCCATGCACCAGGTCATGAGCGACCTGCTCGGTGCGCCTGTCTCACTCGCCCGCGCCGAATTCCGTTTCGCCGAACCGGTATACGCCGACCGCCTCGCGGAAGTTTTGGGCGTGCGTGCGCAGTTCGGGCGCATGCACAACCTGTTCGCCATCGAGCCCGCGATGCTGGAACAGCCACTGCCGCAGGCGAACGAGCACACCTGGGCGATCTGTCTCGCACAATGCCGGGAATTGGTCGACCGCCGCCGCGCCCGCACCGGCATCGCGGCAGAGGTGCGCGAGCTGCTGGTGCCCGGCGGCACCGACGGATTCGCCGCGCCTGCCGGAATCGACACTGTCGCACGCACTCTCAATATGAGCACCCGCACGCTGCGCCGTCACCTGGACGCCGCGGGCACCAGCTATCGAGCCCTGCTCGACGAGGTGCGTCGCGCCCTTGCCGAGGAAATGCTCACTGCCACACCACTTTCGGTGAGCGACGTCGCCATCCGCCTCGGTTACGCCGAGTCTTCGACCTTCATTTTCGCCTTCAAACGCTGGACCGGTGCGACACCCGCCGCCTACCGGCGCGAGCGCGCGCTGCGGCGATAGCGGTCAGTTCGGTTGGACCCCGATCCAGCCGCCCATCGGCACGCTGCGGAAATGTGTTGTCATGCGGTGGTTTTCATCGATGACGTGCAGGGCGAGGGCAGGGTCCGGAGCGTAGTCCATCACGTGGTCGGGGAGGTCGAGTTCCCACTCGCCACCGAGCACGGAGGCAGTACTCGGGGCCACCAGCAGCGGCCGCCCGGCGAAGGTCGTCGCCACCGCGGAGTGGGCGTGGCCGGTGACCACGCCGACGATACGCTGGTCGCCGGCGACCAGTTCGGCGAGGCGATCCGGCTCGGTCAGCGAGATGTCATCGATGACCGGACTGAAGAGGTGGGCGGGCGGGTGGTGCAGCGCGAGCAGCACGGGTGCGTCGGCGGGGGCCGTGTCGAGCACGTCGCGCAGCCAGTCGTAGGTCTCGTCGCTCAGGCGGCCACGTGCCTGGCCCGGGATGCTCGAATCCAGCAGCGCGACGGTCAATTCGCCGACGCGGTGCGCGTGGTTGATCGGTGCCGTCGAGGCCGGTTCGCCGAGCAGTTCGGTGCGGAAGGCGGCGCGATCATCGTGATTGCCGGGAATGGCGTACACCGGGATATCGGAGTACACCATTGCCGCACGCGCTTCGGCGTACTGATCGGGCTTGCCGGAATCGGTGATGTCGCCGGTCAGCAGGATGGCGTCGGGCTTGCGTCGCAGGTCGGCGAGGAACGCCAGCACCCGTTCGACGCGTTCGGCGTTGCGGGCGCCGAGATCGAAATGGGTATCGCTGACCTGAGCCACCAGGATCATCGGCGTTCGCTTTCTCTGGGGGATCGCTCCGTTGCGTCAGAGTGTGCCCGTGTCGCGTGGACGGCACGTCATCAGGCTAGATGACCTGCGCATTGTGCGTCGCCATGAGGCTCGCCACCGGCCGAAACCATATCGGTGGTCTGTGTCGGCACTCACCTGCACGCTGTCGTGATCGGGCGCGACAGCGTCATTGCTGCGTGGTCGCTGCGGTCAGTGTCTGCAAGGCGCGCAGGAACGCGCGCCGGTCCGCTGGGCTCAGCTGGGCGAGCAGTCGATCTTCCTGCTCGTGGATCTCGCGTTGTGCGCGTTCTCGGGTGCTGCGGCCCGCGGGCGTCAGCGACACCAGGTGGGCGCGCCGGTCGGCCGGATCGGGTGCTCGGTGGATGAGCCCGCGCTGTTGTAGTTCGTCGAGCACGCCGATGATGCGCGTCTTGTCCGCGCGGATCGCCTTGGCCAGTGCGGATTGGGTATAGACGGGCTCGTCGCCGAGCCCGAGCAGCACCACGTAGCCCCACATGGTCAGGTTGTGGCGCTCGAGCACGGGCAGCTCCGCCGCGGTGAGCGCGCGGCCGAGCGGCACGATCATCGCGGCGAGATCTGGGCGCTTGGCTTCGGGCATAGATAGAAAATACTGCTTGGCAAATAATAAGCTCATACATACGATATGCGTAAGCTTATTATTTGGAGGAGGATCAGGACATGACCACCGACTCGGAATCTCGCACCGAACTGCGCATCCTCGATGCGATCGGCGCCGACACCGATCTGGTCGCGCTCGACGCACAGGCGGTGCGCACCAGCATCGAACTCGTATCGCACGTGACCACGGCCGATCTCGCCAAACCGACGCCCTGCGCCGACTGGACGCTGCACGGCCTGCTGACGCACATGATCGCCCAGCACTACGGCTTCGCGGCCGCTTCGCGAGGCGAAGGCGATCCGGGACTGTGGAAGCTACGCAGGCTCGGCGACGACCCCGCCGAGAGTTACCGGGCGGCCGCGGAGCACGTCATCGAGGCCTTCGCCGAAGACGGTGTACCCGAACGGAAGTTCCCGCTGCCGGAATTCACCACGGCGTTCGAATTCTCCGGCGCCCAAGCTGTCAGCTTCCACTTCATCGACTATGTCGTGCACTCCTGGGATGTCGCCCGAACCCTGGGCAGGACAGTCGGTTTCGACAACGGCCTGCTGGCCGCCGCGCTCGTCGTCGCGGAAGCCGTCCCAGGAGGCAGAGCCCGACTTGCCCCCGGCGCCGCCTTCGCCCCGGAAATCGCTTTCTCCGGCGACTCCACCCTCGACCACATCGTCGCCATCCTCGGCCGTTCACCGAACTGGCCGCACTGAACCGATGTGTGGCCGCCGAGCCGGCCGGGCGGCGGAGTTACATAATCAACTGTCGCGCAACGCTTGTCGCGTCGCGCAACGTGTTGTCGGCGCGAGGAAAAGGTTCGATGCCCGTCCTGCCGCCTGCCCGCGGCGCTGTGCGAACTACCGGTCGCGCAACAGTTGGTCGGCACGGTCGAGGATCGCTTCGGCATCGTGCTCTTCGGTGCGCACGGGCCGCCAGAAATCCGGGCCCGGTGTCGCCGTCAGTGCGAGTTCCGGGGGAGTGCGCCACGGTGCGGCCAAGCCGAGCTGCCAGGAGTGCAGGTGCGTGCGCTCGTGGCGTCCGGACTTGTCGAACAGCGGGTCGCCGACGATGGGGTGTCCGATCCAGGCCAGGTGCACGCGGATCTGGTGGCGGCGGCCGGTGATCGGGCGCAGTGCCAGCACGGTGTGGTCCTCGTCGCGGTGGACGGTCAGGAACCGGGTGATCGACGGATAGTTCTTGGTATCCAGCAAGTCGGCCGGGTCGACGAACCAGCGATCCGCCGCGGTGCGGATGCTCTCGCGTGGCGCCGCGATGCGGACCCGGTTCTTCCGTCCCACGCTGAGCGGCAGCTCGATGACCCCGCGGTCGGGCAGCCCTGTCGACTCGACGATCGCCAGATACGCCTTCTCCGCAGTCTGCTTATTGAACTGCCTGGTCAACTGCCCGTGCGCGCCGAGTTCCTTGGCGAGTAACACCAGTCCGGAGGTGACTTTATCGATCCGATGCACCGGATACAGCGTCTCGCCCGCCGCCGCGGCGGCCTCGACGATATCGCTGTCGTGACGCTCCCCGGTCACGGAAATCCCGGCGGGCTTGTTCAACGCCACCACCGCCGCGTCCTCGAATACGACACACTCCCGCCGCACCTGCGCCCAGTCCACATCCACCCGACGAGCTTAGGGGCCACATTCCACGCCCGGCGACGAGCGGTGCGGCCAGGTCGCGATGGGCTACCCGTTCTTGCCGTTGCGGCGCAGGGTGTGCGGGCGCAGCCGGTTGAAGCCGCGGACTCGGACACTGCGGAGATTGCGGATGTCGAACTGGGGGTTGTCGGCCAGGGCGGTGGCGGCTTCGTCGTCGACGAGCACGGTGCCGGGGCGGGCGACGCCGGTGAGACGGGATGCGATGTTCACTACGGAGCCGTACAGATCGCCGAAGCGCTGCAGCACGGGCCCGTAGGCGAGCGCGACGCGCAAGTCGGGGGTGCCGCCGACCATCATGGTGCTTTCCTGGATCGCCAGAGCGATCCGTGCGGCGTCGGCCGGATCCTCGGCGGCGAACATGACTTCGTCGCCGACGTTCTTGATCACCCAGCCGCCGTTCTCGGTGATCGCCGCGGTTGTGGTCGATTCGAACGCTTCGAGCAGCATGGCGAGTTCATCGGGGTGCAGATGCCTGGTCAGTCGGGTATAGCCGACCATATCGGCGAAGCCGACCGCCAACTCTCGGACAGATTCACCCGCCGTTGTCCCCGGGTCGAGTGACCGGGCGAGTGCGGCAGCGAGGTGGCGACGCCAGGCGTAGACGTTGAGGTGTTCGAGCGTCGAAATCGCCGCTTCGGTGGCGGTGCGGACGGTCTCGGCCGGGTCGGTGCCGGGCTCGGCCTCGGCAATGCGGGCGTCGATCTCCGCGAGCACCAGGTCGACCTGCCATTCCGCGAGCCGGGCCACGCCCTGGCCGAGGGTGCGCACCGTCGCGGCCTGCTGCCTGGAGTCGGCCGAGGCCAGCACATTCAGTGCGCGGAAATTACGGACCGCGGCGACGTCGGCGTCGGTGTAGTCGACGGCGTCGTCGGCAACAGCGGGAAAGCCGAGCGCCGCCCACAGCCGCCCGGTGAGCTGCGTCGACGCCCCGGCCTGCGCGGCGACCTCGTTCCTGCTGTAGCGGCGTGGTCCGTCGAGCAGATACGACTCCACGACCGACTGCACCAGCTCGGAATTCTCGGTGGGAACCATGGCCGGTACCTTACGGCCACGCCGGCCGGTGCAGGCCATCAACCGATCAGGGCAGCGCCGTATCAGCGCCAGGTCACAGTCGGGGCGTGGGCTGATCGTGGCTGATCACAAGGTCGGCAGCGCCGCGGTGGTCAGCTCAGGTGCGGCCACTGTCCGGGCGAGGGGATGCCCTGCTGGTCGACAGCGCTGAGCAGGTGCCGACCGGCGTACGAGCGCCGGGTTTGTCGGCAGGCTGAACGTGACCGAACCCGGTGCGGTGGTGGTGAATTCGAGGTCGAAAACGGTGCTCGAGGTAATCCCAGGACCACGTGAGCGTGCCCGCGGTCAGGTCGGCGATGACGCCCTCGAACCATCGTGATTCGGCCTCGGTGATGGCGTGCAGGTATTCAGCCTCCGGCATCACCACGCGTGGTAACGCCACGACGGCAGTTCATGCGGCGTCGGCCGCCATCTCGGCGAGCGCCGGCACGCTCCGGTTCCCACCGATGGGAGTCGATGCCGCGAGGTAGGCCGTTGTGCCGCAATAAACTTCGGCATGCCGGTCCGATGGCATGTCGTCCGGTAGCCGAGCCGGTTTCGGCATGGTCGGGACCGATAGGCCTAGACCTCGGGTGGCCTGGTGCAGGGCCCCCCGGGGTTGGTCCGGGATTGGATGTCGCGACTGTTGCCGGTGTCGGACCGACAGTGCGTCCAGCCGATCCCAGCGCGGCTCGGGTCTCACGGACCATCGTCGTATTCTGCTGCCGGCCTACGAGCCCGGTCGCGACCATCGGGGCGGCGTCGGCAGGGGCTTCCCGATCGGGGTGACGCCGAGGTTTCGATGCGCGGCACAGGCTTTGGTGCCGACTTGTGTTGGAGTGCACGGCAACGTCACGGAGATATTCGAGTGCGGTGCGCATGAGGGTGCGAGCAACGCCCATGCGATGCGACGACGGTGACAGGTGCCAGGAATACAGCTGACCGGAACCGACGGGCCGGAATCCCACTTCGATGAAGTCGTCGACGACTCCCTCCGGTGTCCGGCGGGTAAAGATCTTCACGCCGGGGTCGGATAGTTGTTTCCGGAAGTAGTCCGGCTTACGAGTGGCCGATTCCGCGATGAGTATTTCGTCGCCGAGGTCATTCGTGACCCAATCGAGAATTTCGTAGGCGTGAGGAAATGCCTCGGTGGCCGTCCCCGCGTCGAGTCCCATTCATCCACGCCCGCAGTGGAATCCGACTCCAGGGCAACGTCGACGGCGTTTCGGTCCCATCCGCCGGCTGCTGGAACCTCAACGGCCGCAACCTCGATGGCCTCGTGCGCCGACAGCTCCGTGCCAAATCGTGATGTCCGTCGCAGCATCGGAACATCCAGCAGCAGAGACGATTTCATCAATGTGACTCAGCCCACGCGGCGCACCAGCAGCTTTACCGCGATGCTTTCCCGGCATCACCGTTTGTTCACATGGATGTCTTGCAACATTGCCTATTACAATCGTGGACCTCGGTTTAGGGTTTACCTGTGCCTCGCTCGGGAGCAGGACAGCAGACACGATCTCTCAACGACATTGTTTACCTTGCACTCGCCGGACTTCGGCGCTTGCTATTTTCACGCGATCGCGGAGTATGGCGGCGACGAGCAGCGTGGCTCGGGCTGATATTTTGTGTGCTGATTGTATTTCCGGGCGCGGTGGGTGCGGTGGCCACGGCCCAATACGAGGCCGCGAGCGCGTCGCCGGGGGTCTCGGAGATCGACGGACTGAGCTGGATGAAAATCCGTGACTCATCCGGCGTTCCGCTGGCCGGCTATCAGTTCAGTACGAACCATGGTGGCCCGTTCAACGCGGGCGCCACGATATTGTGGGCCATTCTCGGCCTGGAGTTCATCGGCTACCTGGCCATCGTGACCACGGCGATCTGGTTGATCGGGTTCGCGTTGAGCTTTCGGTGGCTGGATATGTTCGGATCGGCATTGCGTGGTGTCGCCGGTGCTTTGACCGGTCAGATCGCGACGCCGATGATGTTGGTGACGGCGTCGGCGATCGGCGCGTTCTTTGTGGGCTGGTTCATCGTCCGTGGGTATCACTCCAAAGCCACTGTGCAGGTTGTCACCATGGTCGCGGTTGCGATAGTCGGACCGGTGTTCCTTTCCGATCCGCTCGCGGATGTGTTGTCCTCGGACGGGTTACTCGCCCAAGGGCGAAATGTCGGCATCTCGGTCGCGGCCGGCTTGAACGGCAACAACCATCCGAACCCGACGCAATTGGTGACGACGATGCAGGGGGACCTCGCGGACAACTTCGCACGGCGTCCGTTGCAGGTGTGGAACTTCGGGCACGTGGTCGACGATCGCCCGGCGTGCGGGTCGGCGTGGTCGGCGGGTGTCGTTTCCGGCGACGACGAGCGGATCAAGAACGGCATGAAGGCGTGCGGGGACACGCTGGCTTATGCCAAGGCCGACAACCCGACCATGGGCCAGGTCGGCACGGGGCTGATGCTGTTGATCTGCGCCGGGATTCTGTTGATGTTCGCAGCGTATCTGGCGATCAGGGTCATCAAGGCCGCGCTGGATGCGCTTTACCACGCATTCATGTCGATCTTCGGCTTCGCCGCGGGTGGTTTCGTCTACGGGCCGACGCAGACGTTCTTGGTCCGTAATATCGTGGACAGCTTCGTGGCGGCGGCCCGGATGACCGCTTACACCGTATTCCTCGGGGTTTATGTCTTGTTCCTGGGCAACCTGTTTCGGCAGGCGCAGGGGCAGGTCATGGCGGTGATAATCATCGCGGGCGCGGCCGAGATCGTCGCCATCTCCCAATTGAAGCGACTCAGCCGCGGCCTCGACAGTGGCAATGAATGGATCGCCAACCGATTTGCCCTCGCGATGCAAGGCGGACAGGCCAGATCCTCCGGCGGCGGCACAGCCCTCGGCATGGGGAGCAGTCGCGCGAGCGCGAAGAGTGGAATAGGGGCGGTAGCCGGCCTCGCCGCCCTCAATACTGTCAACAGCTCGCCGATCACCGCGTGGCTCGCCGGGGGTGTCGGTAGTCCGTTGAACCCGCTCGCGCGCGGGCGTAAAGACGTCGACCGCACCAACATCAACGTGGCACCCAAACGGCAGGAATCGCACACCTGGAACCAGCTGGCGCGGGACAACTGGAAATCCATAGTCGCGGGAACCAGCAACTCGGAGGGTATCAATACGGAGTTGGCGGTCGCAAAAGCGTTGAAGAGCTTGGAGGACAGCAAGATTCCGGGCGGGCAGTTGCCTGCTGCGCTGTTGGCCGCCGGAGCTCGCAACGACTTGGTCACCAGCGCCATGCGTGCGTCGAGCGCCCAGAAATCGAGTATGTCGCAGAACCCCTACGGGTTCGCACCGCTGCAGAAGGCCGTCGCCGCTGCCCGAGCGGTGCAGAATCACGTGGGCGATGAGGCGCATATGTCCTTTGCCGCCCAAGCGGTGGTGTCGGCCGACAGCTTCGCCAGGCACGCCAACGAGCCGGCGCCCGGCGCGGTGATCGACGACAAGTTTGTCAGAACCGTTGAACAACACTGGGATTCGGACAAAGCGCTGCGCGCCGCGATCACGCCCGAACAATGGAACAGCGTCGGTCGTGACACCCGCTGGGCTATCGGGAACAAGGTGGCGACGCTACATCAGCGGGCAGCGCACGAGTACTTCGCCGACCCCTCCGATCTCAACCGTGTCCGGCTGATGGCGTCGGTCAAGCGAGTCTCCAACCTCGACCACTTGGAACCTCACGGCGGCCTCGACCCCTGGGACCCGTAGTCGTTATCGGGCGGGCATCCGTCGCGTGTGAGCGTGGGGCTCGACTATCGATGCCGCATCCGGATAGGCTGCTGTGATAGGTGGGTGCAGGTTCCCTCGTGGGTCCGTTGCCGATCGATGATGCTGTGCGGAGCTGACGTACCGGCTCGGCGTTGTCGCCCGGCGGTGCCGCGCCCGAGTCGCCTCGGGCGAGTGGCCGATATGTCGACCTTGATACCGATATCGCGGGATTCGCACACAGCTTTCTTGTTCGAATACTCCTCGAGTCGAACAGAATTGGCTCTCGACATGAAGGTGTTCAACTGCGGATGATCGGCAGTTGAACACCTAGTGTCGTTGTGCGCCAAGGTGTTAGAGTCCCGCTTCATGCAATCGGACTAGCTTCAAAATCTGTATCGTGTTGCCGGCCAGTCGAATTAATGACAGCGCTGGATTGTCCTATACAGGACATTCATTTCAGGATGGCGATGATGAACTCACTTCACATGGACGACATCGCGCTGCGCGCGAAATGCGCTGCAGGACAGCGCAATAAAATCCAAGAAAAGCTCGACGACGCTGGATTTGTGATCGTCGAGGCAGGTGATGAAGGTGAGTTGGTGCTCGACGAGATCATGTCCGGACTTGGTGAACCGGTTGAATACAACTACGGTACCAAGCTTTCCATCGAGCCACAGGAAGATTCCGGCAATGTGCAATTCAGTACCCGGGGTATGCCGTTGCACACCGATGCGATTCTCAACGCGGGACCGCCGGTCAAGTACATCGGCATGCAGTGCGTCACCGCACCGAAGGTTGGTGGTGAGTCGCTGATCGCCAGTTCGGCAGCCTTTTTCGAACACGCTCCCGGCGATCTGCTCGACACCATGCGCACCATCCTGATCGAGTACCGGAGCCGGGTGACGGACTACTACAAGGACCGACCCGAGGAAACGCACCCGAGGGTGGCGCCGATTCGGGTCGATCCGGAAACCGGTCAGGAGCGCCTTGTCATCGCGCTGCCGGACCTGCGGGACGAAACCCGCGCCTATGACGCGGAAGTGGTCGGCTACGGCGCCGAAGAGAGCGCGGCCTTGCTGGCCAGCATAGATACAGTGTTGCGTCTTCCTCGGATGTTGTACGCACATCAATGGCAGGTCGGGGAATTGATGATTCTGGATAATCGGCGAGTCCTGCACGGCCGTGCGCCATTTCCGGGTCAGCCACGCAAGCTGATTCGGCTTTCTGTCGCATGAAATGGTAGGTGTCAGGTGAATAATTACCCCACAGTTCTTCTCGACATTCGTAGCTGGCGCGGTGGCCTGACGACTCAGGTCGGCATCGCCCCGGAGCCGAGCAGCACAGGCAGCCTCGTTGTCGAGGAATTCGGCCGCCGATGGCCGCTCCCTTCGGGTGGTGTGGAATGCAGCAACACGATCGAGTGGACCGATGAGCAAGTCGTCGTCCGTACCAGTCAACAGAATTCGACGATTCTGTATTACTGGATCGACACCGCGGCCGACCGCGTCTTGATCGGAACCGATCTGGCCGAAATCACCGCCCGTGTCATTTCGGCGGCCGGTGTGCAATCGGATCGGATCGCTCAGATCCGGTCGCACCGCGAGGCGATCAAGAAGATCGGCGGTGGCCGGACGGTAGTGTTCGCGCGCCGCGCCGGTGCCGGCGCATTGGAGATCACCGACACGATGTCGCGGAGTTGGCGGCCGACTTCGGTGGCCGGCGAAACCGCGGTCGAGGCCGGGAACCGTCAGATCGAGGCTTTGCGTCGAGAGATCGTCGCGGTGGGCGAGCCGCGGCCGGTCACCGCCGTCGTTTCCGGCGGCGTCGACTCCGGGTTGGTCGCCGCATTGGCGCAGCAAGCCGGAATACTCGATCACCTCGCCACGCTGGGGACGCCGTGGGGTGACGAGTTCGCCGAAGCCGCTGCGCTCGGTGCGCATCTGGGCATGCCGGTTCGCGAGATCATGTTGTCGGAGAACGACATTCTGCAGGCGCTTCCCGAGACGGTCCGGATGCTGGGTGGGCCGACTGCGGAAACAGCCTCCGGTGCAGTGAATCTCGTCGCGGTGTACCAGCAGGGGCAGATTCCGGCCGGTACCGTGTTGACCGGTTATGGCGCCGATCTGATCAATTCCGGCTTGCGGGTCGGCGCGCATCGGGTCGACGATCTGCGCGCAGAGGTGGCGCAGCGTCTGGCCGAAGCGGCACTGGCCGGCGAGTTCTCCGGTCTCGCTGCCGCGACCCACGGGTACGCCCAGCGCCATATGTACTGGAATACCGCGGTAATTCAGGCGGCGCTCGACACCGCGCCCGAACTCATGCGCTACCGCGATCGCGAGAAGGGCCATATGCGGGTGGCCGCACAGCAGCTGCTTCCGGAGAGCATTGCGTGGCGGCCGAAGCTTGCCGTGCATCAAGGCAGCGGTGTACAGCGCAATCTGGCAGGCGCCATTGCCCGTCGCATCGGGATGGAGGCAATCGATGTCGAGCGGTTCTACGCATTGATCGACGCCGAACTCGTCGGTGCGCTCGTTTCGTCACCGCATGAGCCGATCGACTCGGAAAAGTGTCTCGAGGCGGCGATATCCGCCTATGCCCGTGAGTGTTGAGGTTGAGGAGTTGTTATGCCGTTGATTGAAATCGATGATGTCGACCGGGTGCGCATTGTGACACTCGCGAGCGACAAGCCCACGAACCCGATTCCGAGGCGGACGGGCGAAGCCTTGGTGAAAGCACTGCGGGAAGCAGATGCCGACGACAACCTCGATGCCATCGTGGTCACCGGCGGCATCGACCGTTCCTTCAGTGCCGGTGGCGATTTCAACGAGGTTCGACTGCTGACCACCGACGACCGGGTCAACGACCTGATCAGCTGGTACATCGATTTCTTTCTCGGGGTCCTCGATACGAGCAAACCGACGATCGCGGCCATCGATCACCACGCCATCGGTGTCGGCTGCCAGCTGGCGATGATGTTCGACTGGAAAATGATGTCGAACCGGGCGGATATGCGGCTGCCGGAGTTGGAACACGGGCTCGGCGCATCCGTCGGCGCGGTGGTCTTCGCGACGGCCTGTAGCTACGACGTCTCCCGCCACATCGTCATGTCGACGCAGCCGATCAGTGCCGACGAAGCTCTGCGCAAGGGCATCGTGGACGAGGTGTGTGAGCCGGAGTTCCTGCTCGATCGTGCACTGCAGCGGGCGAAGCGGATGGGGCAGTACCCGAGGGCCGCATTCTCCGGAACCAAACGGGTGCTCACCAACTCGTTGCGAACGGCTCTGGAAAACACCCGCGAAGAGTCATTGGCGGTGCACCGCGAGGCATTTCGAGCCAGGGCGATGCACAAGCACTTCGACAACGTGCTCGGAACGCACAACTGAAGCAGTGAGCGTCACCTCATGATGATCGACAGTCGCACTGCCGACGCGAACGAATCCGACGGCAGCTTACTTTACGCGGCACTGCGTGCCGTCGGTGCGCTATCACCGCACGCACCGGCGGTGGTCGGTTTCGACGGCACGGTGACATCGTATCGACAGTTGGTCGAGGCGACTGATGCCGTCGCCGAAACCCTGTGCAGTGTCGCCGAATTCGGCCGAGTTGTCGGTGTGGCAGTGGATGATCCGGTGACCTTCATCGCCGTCTACTTCGCGGCCGCCGAGCTCGGCATGGTTGCGGTACTGCTGGACACCAGATCTACGCCCGAGGAGAAGGCGCGGCTGGTCGCACAATTCGATCTGAAGGTGCTGGTGTTCGATGGCGCCGCGGGCAGCGGCTCTGTCGAATACGAGGTGGTCGGGACAGCGGATGCGCCGCACGAGTATCTGCCCACCGACTTCGTCCTACATTGCACCTCGGGCTCCACCGGTGTGCCGAAGGGCATCGTGATGAGCCAGGCGGCGGTCATGGCGCGGATGCGGGCATGGTCGAGGGAAGCCGGACTGCTGGCCTCGGATGTGGTGCTCTGTGCCTTGCCCGCATGGCACGGTCACGGTACCGACATCCTCATCCTGCCCAGCCTGCTCAGCGGAGCGACGGTGGTCTTCACTCGCGGCGCACTGCTGACCGGCCGTGGTCTCGGCCGGATGATCAGCAACCACGGGGTGACCGTCATCAGCGGGCTACCGGTGATGTATCAGATGCTCGTGGCGGCCGACGGGGTGGACTCGTCGATGCTTGGAACGCTCCGGCTCGCCATGACCGCTAGCGCACCTATCGCCGCGGACACACAAGCACGGTTTCGCGAGCGGTTCGGGCTGCCGCTGCGACAGGGCTACGGGCTCGGCGAGATCGGCATGATCACCTACGACGCCGAAGGCGCGGGCAACGGCACGATCGGGCTCCCGGTACGGGATATCGACTGGCGGTTGGAGCCGGTCGATATGTCCGACGAGGAGCCCGAGGTATTCGAACTCCTGGTGCGCGGACCATCGCTTGCTCGCGGTTACTACCGTGACCCGGTCGCGCAGGCATCGATGTTCGTCGACGGGTGGTTACGAACGCATGACCTGGTCGCAGCATCGGCGGCGGGCTGGTTCGTCCGAGGGCGCAAGTCCACCTTCATCAACGTCACGGGCAACAAGGTCGCTCCGATCGATGTCGAGACGGCCCTGCGGAAATGCGGCGGCGTGGTGGACTGCGCCGTCGTCGGGATACCCGACGGTGACGGCGGTGAGCAGATCGCGGCATTGATTGTTGCCGCTGCGGGGGGTGATCCGGAAACCGTTCGGCGGCAGATCGGTTCGCGTCTGCAGCCCTTTCAGTTGCCGCAGCAGTACACCTTCGTCGCCGCGATACCGCGGACCGCTGTCGGCAAGACCGACTACCGCGCCACGAAGGCGATCGCTCTCGGCGCAGGCGCGGCCGCCATATGACCGGTCTGGCACCTATCGGCCACCGCGGCCCGATGATCGCGAGCGAGTGGTCGGCGAGCGTCGCCATCGAATGGTGTGGCCGACGGTTGACCTACGCGCAGTTGGAGTCCGCGATCGCCACGCTGGCCGAGCAGCTCACGGCACTGGGCGCCGCGCGGGCGAGTGTTCTGGTCATGGGGCCGCTGTGCCCCGCGTATGTGGTCGGGCTGCTGGCCTGCTTTCGGGCCGGGGCGGTGCCGGTACCGGTCGACGCCGGACTGACTGTCGATCAGTACCGGTGGCTGGAACAGCGGACCTGCCCCGCGGCGCTGGTGAGCAGCGACGTCACCCCGGTGGAACATTGTCAACTGGCGACGACCGGTACCGCCGAGCTCGTTCTCGACGCGGGCACCGGCGCGACAATCGTCGCTGCCCTGCCGGAAACCGATTGGCCCGCACGAATATTCGATGACCCGGACGCGGGTTATGTGATCCCTACATCGGGCTCGACAGGAGAACCGAAGGCCGTTGTCGGGAGCCATCGTGGCCTGGACCAGTTCCTCACCTGGTTTCGGCGCGAGTTCGGACTCGCGGGTACCGATCGGTGTACCGCCCTCACCCGAGTCAACTTCGATCCTTCGCTGCGTGAACTGCTGGGAGTGCTCGGGGTGGGCGGCGTGTTGTCGCTGCCGCCCGTCGATGCACAGCTGGATCTGCCCGGGTTGGCCGACTACGTGGTCGACAGCACTCCAACGACCCTCTTTCTGGTGCCGTCCCTGGCAACTCGGCTGGCCGGCCAATCGCGGCTGGCCGCGGCCGGGCTGCCCGATGTCCGGTTGATCTTCTTTGCCGGTGAGGTACTCGGTCGACGAGTGATCGACCAATGGGCGGCGATTGCGCCGAGCGCCGAAATCGTGAATCTGTACGGTCAAACCGAGGCGACGCTTGCCCAGCTGTATCAACGCGATGCGCAGCGGCTCGTCCTGGACGCACCATCGGCGATACCGGTGGGAAAGCCACGGCCCGGCGTAGCCGTGACCTTCGCCGACCCCGACAGCTCCGGCATCGGTGAGGTGCTGATCGCGGCGGATACGCCCGCACTCGGGGTCCTCGCGCCCGCGGACGCTCCCCGTATGCACCGGGTAGCCCGGCTGGCGGTCCCGCTTGCGACCGGCGATCTCGGATATCGGGGCAGTGACGGTGCGGTGGTGATCGTCGGCAGAGCAGGCAACGACATCAAGTTCGGCGGCAGGCGGGTGTCCTTCCATCGCTTCATCGACGCTGTCGAGGCCCTGCCGGATGTGCGCCAGTGTGTCGTTGTCGACCACAACGGTCCGCAGGTGTTCGTCGCGACCGAACTATTCGACGATGCGGTCGGCGAACCGCTGCGTGGCAAGGTGCACAGCATCGGCAGGAGTATGGGCCTGCCGCGGTTCACGCTGCATCTGTGTTCGGCACTTCCGATGCTGCGTAGCGGCAAGGTGGACCGGCAGGCATTGCTGGGGTCCATCGACCGAACGGCTTCGGACGCCACCGCTGTCGAGACCTACGCCGAGATCGAGCACGCCGAGGTCGAGCGGGCGCTGCGCACAATGCTCGGACTCGCCACCGACGACATCGGATTCGTGGACTCCGGCATCACCTCACTGGACATGCTCGAGCTCGTCGCGCGGATCAGCCGCGGCTACGGGATTCGACTGACGGTTCCGGAGTGTTTCGCGCTGCGTGATGTACCCTCGCTCGCCCGCGAGGTCGAAGCACGCAGGCACCTCGCCAGCATGCCGATCACGGCCGCTGCCGCTGTGTCGGTTCCCGAGGCCGCGGCCGCGTATCCGCTCTCGACCCGCCAAGTGGCGTACATGTGGATCTGCATGTCCGGCGGTAATGCCAACTGGTGCAACATTTCTCGTGAGATCCAACTCGACCGGCCGCAGTCCGGCACGGCGGTCACGAAGGCCGTCCGGGCGCTGTTCGCGCGTCATGATGTGTTGGGTTCGGCGCTGACCTCCGATTGGCGGCAGCAGAGCTATACGGCACCGGCCGAGTTGTCGTGTCGGGTCGGCATCGTCGACACCGGTGCCGAGACGAGTTCGGCTGCGTTCCGGGCCGCGGTGCAGGCCGCGCGTGCCGCGGTCGTGACCGAATTGATCGATCCCGAGGCGGCGCCGCCGATACGGTTGGTGCTCGTACAGGGGATCGACGGATGTTCGGTCGTGCTGGTCGCCCACCACCTGTTCATCGACGGGCTCGGTCTGGATGTGCTGGCCGATGAGCTGCGTACGGTGCTGACCGGGCACGCACTCGACGTCGCCGAGCATCGGGATACCTACCGCGACTACTGTCTCGCGACGGCGCGATCGCCGCGGCCCGGTGTCGCTGCCGAATATTGGCGCGATCTGCTGCGGGACGTCACCCAAGTCCGGCTGCCCGAAGCCGACAGCAGCGATAGCGCAGTGGGCGAATTGCGGTCGATGCCCTTCGGGGCCCTAGCCGCGCGCGCCGTGCATCGGATCGCGGAAGAGTTCGGCGTCTCCGCGTTCACCGTCGTGCTGGCCGCATTCGACAGAGCGGTCGCCGAGGTATTCGGGTTCGAGCGGCTGCCGATCATCGTCGCGAGCCAGAGCCGCGAGAACTTCGGCGCCGCAACGGTCGGGATGTTCACGACAACGCTGATCGTGCGTGGGCCCGGCACATCGTCGCTGCGGCGCAATATCGCGGCCATCGCCGAGCAATTGGCGGATGGTGCGCAGCACAGCGGCTGGGAATTCGACCAGCGCATCGCCGATCTCGGGCTGAGCGAGGCCGACAGTTTCCCGCTGTCCACCGTCCTGTTCAACCAGCACCCGATGCCGAGACACCTGCGTGCCCGCGATCTCGGGGCTTGGCAGCCCCGATCGCTGGGCCGTGCGCTGCGCTACCAACTGCAGGGAGAGCTTCAGATGTCCGGTCCGGAGATGGTCATGACCTACTACTACCGCAGGGGGATCGCCGGCACCGACGTGATCGATCGTGTGCACCGCAATGTCCTGCGGATGATCCGCGCGCAGGAGGCAATCCATGGCTGAGCAGTCGGTCGACACCACGGCATCCGGGTTGCTGCTCGGTCCGATTCAGCGTGCGTACCTGGTGGGCGATCAGGATGGGCTCGAACTGCGTGGGCCCGCTCGCTACTATCTCGCCTGCACGGTCGATGTGACACGCGTGCGCGATATCCAGCAGCGACTCGACCGGCTGGTGCGCGACAACCCCGTGTTGCGACTGCGGGTCGGAACCGACCTGATGCCGACACCTGTCGATGCCGACAGCGCGATTCCGGTTGCGGTGCTGGCGGCCACCGAAGCGACTTTCGACACGATCGACGCGGGTGTCGGTGATGAATTCCGTTCCGATACCTTCGAATTCGACTCGTGGCCGCAATTGCGGATCACCGTGGTGCACGCGGCGCGGCGAGCGCGAATTCATCTCGTCTTCGCATTGTGGTTGATGGACGCCGCATCGCTCAACCGCTTCCTGGAAGAATTGATCTCATCCGATGCCTGCGGCGGTGTCGCGGTCGAGGTTCCGGATCCCCTCAGCGGTCGGCGGCGCGAACGTGACGAAAAATACTGGCGCGCAGCCGCACCCATGCTGCCAGAGGCCGCCGAGGCGCCACTGCGACCGGGCTGGCGACAGTCGAGTCGGGCGGTCACGCACCGGATGCTGCACATCGACGCGACGTCGGCGGCAGCGATAGCGGCCGGTGGTCGTCGACACGGCCTCACCGTTTCGACGGTCTTTCTCACGGTGTACGGCGCGTTACTCGGCGCTGTCGGTGGCGGTGCCCCACACACGGTTACGATCGTGCAATCGCGGCGTGACAGCGATCGTGCGGAGCATGCGATCGCCAACTACGGCAGCCCGATGCCGTTGCCGATACCCGCCCGCGGGGGGCGCAGCTTCGTCGCGCTCGGCCGCGACATCCAAGGACGCTTCCTCGAACAGTCGCTGCACGCCTCGCTCAGTGGCATCGAAATCGCCCGTCTGGCAGATCCTTCCGCCGATCAGCGCCGTTTGCGGTATCCCTTCGCCTTCACCGCTGTCGAGCTCGACAGCAGGCGTGAGGAGAGGCTCGGGCTGCGGCGTGATTGGGCCACCGTCCAGCTGCGGGTGCCGCAGGTCCTGCTGGACCATCAGGTGGTCCTCGACACCGATGGCACCGTACGCCTCGGGTTCGACTGGCGCACTGACGCATTCGACGACCGATTCGTCGAAGACTTCATCGACCAGTACGCGCGCGCCGTTGTCGAGCTGGCCGCGGACGAGGATGCGTGGGATCGGCCGATCGGACGGGTGAAATCGACGACCTCGGCCGACCGCCTCGCGGGTCGTGTGGCTACGACGGTGCACGACCGAGTGCTGGAGATCGTTGCGCGCATGCCCGATGCGCCCGCGGTCCGTGATGAAGACGGTGTGCTCTCCTACGCCATGCTGGCGGCCGCGGCGGCGGAGGTGGCGGATCGACTGGTGGCCGCAGGCGCGAGCGCCGGCGATCCGGTCGCGATCCACTTGCCCCGGGGTCGGGGGCAGGTAGTGGCGATTCTCGGTGCGCTGCTTGCCGGTTGCCTGTATATACCGCTGGATCGCGGCCTGCCCGATGGTCGGCTCGACCGCATCGCGCGCCATGCGCAGGTCCGATACGCCGTGACCGACGGTGTGGTCGCCGACCAGTGGCAGCGCCGCGGGGTGCGTCCGATCGCAGTGCCGGGAGCCGCGTCGAATACGCCGGTACGTGCCGCGGCACAGCGGAAGTCGCCCGATGTGGCGTACGTGATCTTCACCTCGGGCTCGACGGGCGAGCCGAAGGGCGTGGTGATTTCGCACGCCGCGGTGTTGAACACGATCGATGCCGTCAATGAACTGGTCGGGCTCGGTCCGTTCGACAGCGTGCTCTCGGTGTCGTCGATCGGCTTCGATTTGTCGGTGTACGACCTGTTCGGTCCGTTGCTCGTCGGCGCGACGGTGGTGATGTTGTCCGAGGACACCGCGCGAACCCCGGCGGCATGGTCGCGAGCCATCACCGAACACGGTGTGACGATGTGGAATTCGGCTCCCGCCTTGGCGGCGCTGCTCGCCGAGGAAGGCGCTGTGCTGCCTTCGCTGCGGGTCTTCCTGCTCAGTGGGGACTGGATTCCGCTGCCACTGCCGGCAGCGTTGCGCCGGATGTCCGACGGCTCCGAGGTCATCAGTCTCGGGGGCGCGACCGAAGCGTCGATCTGGTCGATTTGCCACCGTATCGGCCCGCAAGACCTTTCGGGGCGATCGATCCCGTACGGGAAACCGCTGTCCGGCCAGGACATTCTGGTGCTCGACGCGCGGCATCAGGTGTGTCCGGACTGGCACATCGGCGAGATCTATATCGCGGGGGCGGGGGTCGCCGAGGGGTATCTGAACGATATGGCCCGCACCGCGGCCGCATTCACCGACGATCCCGAGCACGGCTGGATCTACCGGACCGGAGACCGCGGTCGTCGGTGGCCGGACGGCGTCGTCGAATTTCTCGGCCGGGTCGACACGCAGGTGAAGGTCAACGGCTACCGGGTCGAGCTCGGCGAAATCGAGTCGCTGCTCGATGCGACGCCCGCTGTGCGCCGCAGCGCCGCGTGTGTCGCGGCCGACGGTGGCGGCGTCATTGCCTATGTCACGCTGTGGCCCGACGCCCCTGCTACCTGGCGTGCCACGAGTACGAATGCGTTGCGAGCCGAATTACCTTCGTACATGGTCCCGTACGCGCTGGTAGAAGTCGGCGAGATTCCACTGACGCCCAACGGAAAGGTCGATCGACAACGCTTGCTCGCGGCGGCGGCGGAAATCGGCGTACCAGTGGCGCCTGCCGCGGTCGACCGGAAGGGACTGCACGTTCAAGAGGTCGCCGCCTGCTGGTCCGAAGTTGTCGGGCACGTGCCAGGGGCGGCAGGGTTCTTCGAGTCCGGCCACAGTTCGCTCGACGCGATCCGCCTGCTGTCGGCATTGCGCAGCAGGCTCGGATACGAAGTTTCGTTCGGACAGTTCGTCGCGAATCCGACGGTCACGGGTCTGGCCGGGCTGTGTGGGACCGCACGTGCAACCGCGCTGTCTCCGGTGTGGAGTTTCGCCCCACGCACGGTGGCAGGCCCGCGCGGCCGGGTGGTCCTCTTCCCACCCGTCGGTGGCGGTATCGCGTGCTACGCCGGTCTTATCCGGAGCTTGCCCGGTGATCTCGACGTGCACGTCATCGGGTTCGACCGACCATTCGAGGCGCCGGTGGACACCGACCTGACGCTGGCCGACGTAGCGGCGGCCTGTGTGCGCCGACTGCCCGCGGTGGTAGCGGAATCCGAGGTGCCGTGTATTTTCGCGGGCTGGTCGTTCGGCGGCGCGCTCGCCGTCGAGGCCGCGCGATCGACGTCGTACCCGGTAACTCGGGTGGTCGTGATCGACACCCCGGTGTCGGCGGACTCTCGCCGGTGCGATCTCAGCGAAACCGCCATGCTTGCCGGATTCGTCAGTGACATCAGGCAAGCGGGCGGCGTGGTCGTGAATGCCGAGGACGTGCGGACCGATCCGGCCTTGCACAGCAGGCTCGAGGTGTACCGCCAGAACATGCTGCTGTTGGCGGCGTGGGAGCCCGGGCCCGTCGCGCCACCCGTCGTCGAATTCCGTTCCACGCTACGGCCTGCCGAGCCCGAACCGCTCGCTTGGCGACAGTGGTCGCCGACGGTGCGCTCGGTGCTGTTGAGCGGCGGGCATTTCGATGTGTTCGACGAGGAAAACGCGCGTCGCGTCGTGAACGAAATGGAAAGCGGAGTTCGATGAACGATTCGATAGTGCGGGAAGCGATTGTCGACCAGCTCGGTGCGCGAGGATACCGACTCGCGGTGGACGAGCACGAGACGGACTTGATCAGCGCCGGAGTCAATTCCGTGAATCTCGTTCGGGTCATGTCCGCCCTCGAGGAGACGTTCGACATCGAGTTCGAGGCAGCCGGATTCTTCGACGAGTCGGTGACCGTCGCACGTCTCGCGGCGGAAATCATTCGGCGTATTGCGTGATTGCAGAGAGGTTGGACGCTATGAAGTTGACGCATGACCAGTTGTCCGAGTACGAGCGAGACGGTTTCACCGTGGTGCCGGGCGCGTTCAGTGCATCGGAGATCGAGGTACTTGCCAATGGGTACTCCGAGGACGTGACCCATGACGGGCCACATGTCGTTCTCGAACCGGATTCCGATCGGGTGGGCGCTCTCTACGCCTCCCACCTGCGCCGACCCGAATTCGAATCCGTGGTGCGGTCTGCCGCGCTGTTGGCTCCGGTGCACCAGCTCTTGCAGACCGACGAGGTCTATGTGTACCAGCTGAAAATCAATGTCAAGTCGGCGCTCGGCAATAACAAGGTCGACTGGCACCGCGACTATCCGGCCTGGCGAATCGCGGACAGACTTCCGGCGCCGCGACTGGTCAACGCCGCGATTCTGTTGGATGACTCGACAGAATTCAACGGCCCGTTGTATTTCGTTCCCGGTTCCCATCGCGAAGCGCTGCAGCACGCCGGACGGAGCGAGACGTCGGCCGACGCCCGGCATGTCGACCCGGCGGACGTCGCACTCGGCGCCGATGAGCTGGCGGGATTGATCGACCGCAGGGGGATTCGGAGCCTGCGTGCCGAAGCGGGGTCGGTCGTCTACTTCCATCCGGAGCTCGTGCATTCGTCGCCGACGAATATGTCGCCCCGGGACCGGCGGCTGCTGATCATCACCTACAACGATGCGCAGAATCTGCCGGAAACGCATCGCCCTGACTATCTCGTGGGCTGTGATACCGCAGCTCTGACCGTCTTCGATGAGCACCTGGAGGCCACGCTGTGACCACTACCCGAGCCGTCGTCCTCGAGGAGTTCGGGGTGGTTCCCGCGGTCCGAGAGTTCCCGATTCCCGATGCCGGTCCCGGTGACATCGTCGTCGCCTGCGGCTACGGCGGCATCTGCGGCACCGATCTGCATCTGCAACAGGGTCATTTGAAGATCCCTACGCCGCTGGTCCTCGGGCACGAGGGCATCGGCAGAATCCACGAGCTCGGCCCCGGCGTGACCACGGATGCCGAGGGCGCTGAGCTTTCGGCCGGCGATCTGGTGATGTGGGCGTCCTCCATTTCCTGTGGTCGCTGCCGGGCCTGCCGAGAGGACCGAGAGCCGACGCTGTGTGGCGCGCGCCAGACCTGTGGCGTCAATCGGCCGACGACAGTCGCACCCGGGTTGTTCGGATCGTGGGCCGGCCACATCGTCCTACGGGACGGGACCACGGTCGTGAAGGTTGGCGATGGAGTGGATCCCCTGGCGGCCATGGCCTTTGCGTGTGCGGGGCCGACCATGGTCCACGCCTTGTTCGACCGGCGGCCGGTTCGTGTCGGTGAGACCGTTGTCGTGCAGGGCAGCGGTCCGGTCGGTCTGGCGGCCGCGGCGATCGCGCAATGCTCCGGAGCGGCCCAGGTGGTGCTGGTCGGTGGACCGTCGCAGCGCCTGGAGCTCGCGGCCAGGGCGGGCATCGGTGATCACCATGTGAACGTCATCGATGGCGCCGACCGCACGGCCGCACTCGACGAGGTCCGAAAGTTGTGCGGCGACGGAGCCGATCTGGTCATCGAATGCACCGGCGTGCCATCGGCGGTCCGGGAGGGGATCGAATTCGCCAGGCGGGGCGGGTCGATGCTGATTGTCGGGCAATACACCGATGCGGGCGACACGGTCTTCAATCCGCATCAGATCGTGTATCGACAGCTCGACGTGTACGGATCGTGGGCGTTCTCGGGGGCCCATCTCGTCGAATATCTGCGATTGTTTCCGACGCTGGCCGCTCGTTTCGATCTGCGAACATTGGTCGCCACTTTCCCGCTCGAGCAGGTCGAGCGTGCATTTGCCGACGTCGCGGCAGGTGCGGTGATGAAGGCGGTATTGGATTGTGCGTCAGAGGAATCCGGGAATGGGTGAGCAGGTGACCAACCAGTCCGGGGCGGGCTCATCGCTGGTGGATCGGGCCCACGACATCGCTGTGCTTGCGGGCGAGCGCGCAGAGAAGGCCGAGGCCGCACGGACCCCGGATTCGGATGTCATCAATGCTGTTGTCGATGCCGGATTCGCGCGCCACTTCGTCGCACCGCGGTTCGGCGGCACCTGGGGCACCTTGGCCGAACTGAAGCGGGCCGCGGTGACCATCGGCGCCGAATGTCCGGCTACCGCCTGGTGCGCGGGTCTGGCCGCGCTCTGGGCTCGTGCGGTGGGGTTTCTGCCGCCGGAGGGGCAAGAGCGACTGTGGGCGAACGGGCCGGACGCTCTCGTGTCCGGTGGCGTAACACCGAGGGGTACAGCGGATCCGGTGGCCGGTGGCTGGCAGTTGTCCGGCTCCTGGCCGCTGGTGTCGGGGTGCGAGCACGCCGACTGGGTAATGCTCGCGGGCATCGTCCTGCTCGACGGTGCCCGCGCCGACCGGGTATTCGTGGTGCCGAGGGCAGCGGTCGGAATCGAACGGACCTGGGACGACATCGGGATGCAGGCGACCGGAAGCCACACCGTCGTCGTCGACGAGGTCTTTGTCGCCGAGTCGATGACGTTTCCCTTCCGCTGCTTCACCGACCTCGACACTGCGCAGGCGGGCCCGGACGGTCGGGCGGTGCCGCTGCTCGGGGTGAACACCTTCGTCTTCTGTTTGCCGATGCTCGGCGCGGCCCGCGGTGCGCTGAACCAATGGCAGCGGGTGATCGGACCGAAGTTGAATAGTCCACCGGCGCACGATGATGCGGTTTTCGCGCGCTATGCGGAGGTCTTCGCACGCAGCACCGGTGAAATAGATGCAGCTGAGCTGATGCTGGATCGCGTTGCCCACCTTATTGATTCGGCTGACACCAGCACCCGTGTGGACGCCGGTCGCAATCAGCGTGACTGTGCCTTCGCCGCGGAGCTGCTCGTCACAGCCGTGGACAGGCTCATGCGCATTTCCGGCACCAGCGGGCACAGCACGCGTCTGCCGCTGCAACGACTGTGGCGCGACATCCACACCGCAGGCGGCCACCCCGCCCTGCAATTCGGCACTGCGGCAGCAGCATTCGCGCGCGAAGTCGTGACACCGAGCAGCTGACCGTCCGGGCCGCCGACGAGCAGCGTGGCTCGTCGCAAATCCCAGCAACAGGAGGGAACAGACATGGATTCGATCGTCGACATGCAGCGATTGGTCGAAAGCGCGCAGTGCGGCCGGGGGCCGTCTTCGTCGTATCGCGCGACGCTGGAACACTGCGGGTTCGCGATTCTGGAGTCCGATGACGAGCAACCGCTCTCGCTAGAGCAGATCATGGGCCCGCTCGGCCAGCCGGTGTCGTATCAGTTCGGGACGAAGCTGACGATGCAGCAACGGCCGGGCACCGCCAATTCGCAATTTCGCACCGGTGATATACCGATGCATGTCGACGCCATTCTTAATGCCACCGATGTCAGTTACATCGGAATGGAATGCATCGAGGCTCCATATCGAGGTGGCGAGACACTTGTATCGAGCAGCGCGGCCTTTTTTGCCATAGCGCCTACTCGGCTGATCGAAAAACTTCGGGAAATCAAGATCGAGTATTGGTCCAACGTGTCCGAATTTTATGTCGATCGAGGCAATCCGATCGAGTCTCCGATCCGCGTGGATCCCGTAACAGGCAGGGACACACTGTATCTCGGCGTCGCCTATCCTTCGGATGATACTAGGAATTTTGGGGCGGCCGTCGTGGGTTGGACCGAGGAGCAGAGCCTCGAACTTTTCGAAGAGCTCGCCGACTTGTTGAGCCGCCCGCAGGTCATGTACTCCCATAAATGGGAAGTTGGCCACGTTCTCGTGCTGGACAATCGGCGTATAGTCCATGGGCGAGCAGGATACCCCGCCGATGCGCAAAGAAAGCTGATGCGTATCTCAGTGGCCTGATCCGTCGTCTCGGATGGACCATTGTTCCCGCCTGGTTTGGAGCGTTTGTGTCGAACACTATTGTTCCCCTATTTATTCGGGCAGGGACGACTGGCGACCTCCACTTCGGCTCCGGGTCGGGGATGTGGGCCGGTTGGTCGATGACCACTCTCGACGACACCTCGCCGCATCTGGGCGGGCCCGAAGGTCTCGAGCGTGGGGCGGTATGCCATCGGGGGAAAGCGGAGTTCGCTTCGTCGGCCACTCGCGTCGATCGTAATAGGAACGCTAGCAACGGTTTTCGTCATCCATTCGAAGTTCGGGCCGATGAGGCCGATCTCCGCACCCTGCCCCGGTTCGGGGCGTGGCCGGTGACGAATTCCCCGGCGGTGCCGATGATCGTTTCCCGTGGGGGTGACAGGGTCATCGAATAAGTAAGTCCTGGTCGGCGGCACACCGGTGCATGCACCGGTGTAGTCGTCACGGCAGCACTGACTTTCCGGTGAGATGCGTCTTCTCGTCCTGTTCAACCGGCAAATGAGTTGCCTTTCAACGAATCTCAACTCGGGCGATCCAGCCCGGCTTCGGCTCGAGGAGGAGAGCGCCGATGGACACCATGACCGAAGCCCCGCATTCCGACGCGGCATCGGAGACGTCGGCTCGTATCGACTCGCCGGATGTATGCACCGGGATGTACCTGCGGGTCGAAGACCGGGGGATGTTCGACAGCGTCGCCGAGGCGTGGGAGTGCGACAGTACCGGATCCGGGAATCGTCGATTGTCCGACAGCCCAGCTGATTCGGCTGCGCACTTCGCAATAGGAAAGCGGGAACTGGTGACTATGGAAGCTGACGACTGCGGAGCCGCTCTGGACCTCGGGAACACCGGGAGCAGTGCCGATGCGCTATCGGACCTGGGGTCGGTACTGAGCGGGCCGGTGCGAATCGCGACGGCCTTGCTGGAAGTCGCGGATTCTCCTCGCCTCGCAGGCGAAGATACCGAACATGTCGCCAGGCTGGCCGAGCTGGACACCGAGCTGCCACCGATCATCGTGCATCACCGGACGATGCGTGTGATCGATGGCGTGCATCGTCTGCGAGCGGCCGAACTCCGCGGTGATCTCGACATCGAAGTGTCCTTCTTCGAGGGATCCGAATCCGATGCGTTCGCAGTCGCGGTCAAAGAGAACGTCAGTCATGGCTTGCCGCTGTCCACGGCCGATCGAATTGCCGCGGCGAAACGCTTGCTGGAGACGCACCCCGACTGGTCGGATCGTGCGCTGGCCGCTTTCACCGGTCTGGCGGCCAAGACAATTTCGACGATTCGTCGTTGCTCGGCCACGTCGGTTCCGGAGTTGACCAGCAGGATAGGCCGTGACGGCAAGGTCAGGCCGCTGGACAGTGAGACTGGACGCAGATTGGCGAGTCAGCTGATCAAGGAGAGACCGGACGCGTCGCTGCGCGAGATCGCGAGAGCAGCCGGTATCTCGCCTGCGACGGTTCGCGACGTGCGGGCGCGATTGAATCGTGGCGAAGATCCGGTGCCGGGCAAGGTCAAGCGAGCCGAACGGCCTGCGGCGGTGTCCATCGCCCACGGCCGGACGCCCGATGAGTTGCTCCGCATGCTGCAGAAGGACCCATCGTTGCGGTTGACCGATTCCGGTCGAGCGCTGCTTCGCCTGTTGAGCTCGCTGCCGAAGGAAGCGCAAGCGTGGGAACAGCTGGGCTCCAGCGTGCCACCGCACTGCGCTGGCATCGTCGCCCGCATAGCGCGCGAATATGCCTCGGGCTGGCATGATTTCGCCAACGCCCTGGCAGACCTGCATCACACCACAGTGGCATAAGGGGTGCTCGGTGACCACGGATTCCGTCTATCAGTTGACCGCGTCGTTCTTTCAAGATCCGCACAGTACCTACCGGCTGCTGAATGAGCGCGGGCCGGTTCACCACGTCGAATTTCCGAACGGGATGCGGGTGTGGCTGGTCACCGACTATGCACTGGCCAAACGAGTATTGACGGATCCGACCATCAGCAAGGACCTGTACGGGCCGGTGGGGGAGATCGCGCAGACCAACGGCAATGCCGTCATGCGACTGGACCCACCGGTGAACAATCACATGGTCTATTCCGACCCGCCGCGCCACACTCGGTTGCGCAAAATCGCCATGGAGGTGCTCTCGGGTCGGGTGGTTCGGGATGTCGCGCCTCGGGTCGCGCAGATCGCGCAGCAGCTGCTCGATGCCATGGCCGATGAGGAGTCCGTCGATTTGGTGGAGGCCTACGCGTATCCGTTTGCGGTCACGGTCATCTGCGAACTCATCGGTATAGCCGCGTCCGACCGCACAGAATTTCAGGGGTGGCTGATCACGCAGCAGTCGACGGCGGACCCGGCCGAGAAGTACGCCGCCGCAGCGAAGTTCAAGGCGTATGTCGCCCGGCTCGTCGAGGAGCGTTCGGCGAACGGGCGCACCGATTTCGTGTCGGAATTGATCGCCGCGACCGACGAGGGGGGTCGGCTCGACCAGGTCGAGCTCGTGGCCATGATCAACGCGCTGCTGCTGGGCAGTCAGGAAACGATTGCGGGGCTCATCGGCCATGCCGTGCTGCTCATGCTGCGCCAACGACATCTCCTTACCGAACTGGTAGGTGATCCGGATCTGATTCCGGCCTTTATCGAGGAGACGTTGAGATACGAAGCGTCGTCGAATCTTTCGACCTACCGCTTCACGACGGTGCCCATCGAACTCGGTGGCCGGAAAATCGACAGCGGACAGATTGTGCTCGCATCGTTGTCCGGCGCCAACCGCGATCCCAAGGTATTCGACCGTCCCGACGAGGTGGATCCGCACCGGCTGGACAACCGGCACATCGCGTTCGGATACGGGATGCATTTCTGTGCCGGTGCCACGCTGGCCAGGAAAGAGGCGCACATCGCGATCTCCAGTCTGCTGGCCCGCTACCCCGAAATTTCGTTTGCCACAGCCGTCGAGGACCTGCGGTGGAATCCGAGCTACTTCACCCGAGGTCTGGAATCGCTGCCGATCCGGCTGGGCCGTTCTACCTCGGCTCCCGTGCCGGCGGAAGGGTGATCTGTTGCCGAACTCATTCCAGCACCTGCATCACGTCTGCATCGTGGTCGCCGATCTCGCGTCGGCGATGGCGTTCTACGAATCCGTCGGCATCGGCTCCTGGGAGAAGTACCCGCCCCTGAGCCAGTATGTCGACCTCGAGGTTCCCGACCGAGATGCCTTCCTCGATCTGGAGTACATGTACACCGATGCCGCGGGCATCCAAATACAGCTGGTGCAGCCAGGACCCGGCGACTCGCCGCAGCGGGATTTTCTCGAACGAACCGGCGGCGGCGTCTTCCACATCGGCTTCACCGTGCCCGACGTCGACGCGCACACCGGCATGGCATCGAGCATGGGCATCACACCGTGGATGACCGGCAGGCGAGCCGACGGCAGCGGCTTCACCTATTTCGATACCTCGGCGTCCGCCGGTGTCACCTTGGAAATCCGCGAAGCCCCACGCATCGCCGAGTGAATATCGACGGGCCATGGCGACCGCACGGTGCCCGTCTCGGTTGTTCGCGTGAACTGCCGCCTGTCGTCAATTGCCGGTCTCGGGCACGCGGCCGAGGTCGTGATTTCGAGTGCAATCGTTCCTGAAGGGTCTCGTATGTATCGCATGGTTGGCAGAGATAGCGTGTGGGCGCGCAGCCATCAATTCACGGCCACGGCCATGGCCTGCCAGATGGTGTGGGTCTACGACCGGCCGGTGAATATGGAGCAGCTCCAGGCTTTTCATTCCCGGTTGCAGCGCGGCAGGCTGGGGCGTGTCGCTGTTGCTGCCGTTTTGCGCGCGGCAGGTGATCGCTGGACCGCCGACGCGAAGTTCGCGCCACTCGATATCGGATCGCGACCGATCGAAAGGTCGAAGCTCAACGAGTGGATGATCGCGCGTGAGGAGCAGGACGTCCCGATCTATGGCGGCCCCGCCTGGCGGTTGGCCGTGACCGAACTCGATGATGGCGGCGCGGCGGTATCGCTGGTGTTGTCGCACGTCCTCGCCGATGGCGGTGCGCTGTTCCTTGCCATCGTCGAAGCAGTCACGGATACGAACCCGGACTGGACTTATGCCGCCGACCGCTATGGCCGTATGCGTTTGCTCGTTGCCGACGCTGTCGCTGCTGTTCGCCAACTGGCCGGTGTGGTTGCGGCGGTGCCTCAACTCGTTCGCCTGCGCCGGTCGGCCACGCCGGATTCTGTGACACCCGAACCGGGCACGACCGCCGGAGAAGACGAAACATCCGCTCGAACAGGCGAATTCGTACGAATGACCTGGAGCGTCGATGCCGAGGAGTGGCACGCTGCGGCACAGACCCGAAACGGGACGCCGACGACGCTGACCGCCGCGGCGCTGGCGGATCTCGCGGTGCTGCTCGGGCGGACGGAGGCGGATGGACGGGTGCGGATAGACATGCCGGTCAACTTGCGTACTGGGCCGGACGACACCAGGGCCAATGCGGTGGCCTTGGTGGAAATGAGGGTGGATGCCGATGCGGGCGCGGCGGATCTGGCACCGCTGCGAGCGACGATGAAAGACGCCTTCGGGGCCGTCGCCGACATCACTCGGCGCAACGAGAAGATGTGGCCGGTGTTCATCGCCGCGCCCCGCCGCGCATTCGCCCGGCTCGTGCGCCGCCCGGCGGATTTCGTGGGCACCGAGTTGTCGGTGGTACCGGAGATCGACCCACGGGCGGCCTGTATCGACGGTGCGCCCGCCACCGCGATTTGTACCGGACTGGTTCGACCACTCCATCGCGACTACGCCGCCCTGCTGGCCTCCGGTGGAGTGCTGACATGGATCATGGCGCAGGTGGACGGCGCTGTCACCATACGGATGTCGGTCCTGCATCCGGGCGCTCCGTCGACAGCCGAGGAGCTCAGGGCGGCCGTCGTGAAGGTATTCGACCGATACGGGTTGACGCCCTCGTTCTGGCAATAGCCCGGTCCTGCGGGCGGGTGGTATCAGGCCGCCGAGCTCAATGGCGTGAAGTCGACGCTCGGCTGCGGCCGCACGCATTCATCGCCTCGGCCGGGCGCCGTGTCGCCACCGTGCCCGGAGTCATCCAGCGGCGCCGGGCCGGGGGTGGCTGGAGTCCGCGCCGACCTAAATAGCGTCCGATGGACGCAGTGTGTCCAATTGGACACGTCCGCTGTGCGCCACGCCCGCGAAACGGGCGCTGCAATCAGCTGGAATTCGTCGGTGCCGTGCGAAACTTTCTCCGCACAGTAATTTAACTCCTCACCCTGGAGGACCGTCCATGACGAATTCTGTTGCGGCACTCGATCTGCCCGAACCTCTGGTTATTACGCTGGGGAATCTCAAGGGCGGTGTCGGCAAGACGACATCAGCGTTTTTCTTGGCGAGTTACTTCGCATCGATTCACCGACTGCGGGTGCTGGTAATCGACGCCGACCCGCTCAGTCAAACCGGGTACTCGTGGCACCGGCGGCTGATCAAGGGGGAAATCGAGGTGCCGTTCGAGTTGATTGCTTTCCCGTCCAGGCACGTCAACGATTGCATCGCCGACAATGCCACCGAGTTCGATGTCATCATCGTGGATGCCGGTGGTGAGTCGGCCGAAATATTCAAAGCCGCTATCCCTGTGAGCGATGAGCTCGTGCTGTTGACGAGTGTGAGCCCCTCTGAGGTCAAACGAGTGCCGAGTACATATAGGGCGGCCGAGGAGGCGGCCGCCGAAGGCAATCGGGAGATTCGAGTGCGAGTCCTGATGACCAAAGTTCCGGTGACAATGAAGAACGGCATCAATGTCTCGACCGAATACCGGACACAACGGGGGAATCTGGAGAACGCCGGGTATGACGTATTCCAATCCTATTTGAGTTCTTGGAAATGGTATCGAGAGGCGGCAGATGGGGAGGTCGGCGACGGCGCCGAGAATCCGATCGAAGACCTGGCGGAGTATCGGCAGGTGGGCGACGAGCTGGTGAGTGCCTATCGGGTCGCAGTGGAGGTGCCGGCCTGATGCCTCCCCAGCGTAGGAAGGGTTCGATAGGCGGCCTCAATCCACTGGCCGACAGTGCTGAGCACACGCCGCCGGTTTCGCCACTACGCGACGCGGAATGGCGGCGGCCAGGTGCTACCGAGACGATCGCGTCGGCTCCGCCCGCACCCCCGGCGCCGCTGGGACGGGTCCCGGAGCCGCCTCCGGAGCAGGCCCCGCGACAAGCTCCGGAGAAGGCCCCGGGTCTGAATGTCTTGACCATGCCGGTGCCTGTTGCCGGTGCCGGCCCGCTGAGTGAGCGGGAGCGGTCGCAGTTGACATTGTGCGAGTCGTCGATCGACACGCTGCGTATCGCGTTCTGGGCCGCTGGGCGAGCTCTCCAGATCGTCCGCGACGGGCGACTGTACCGCGATAGTCACGAGACCTTCGACGACTACGTCGAACAGCGGTGGGATATGCAGCGGTCATACGCCCACAAGCTCATTCGTGCTTGGCCTCTTGCCGCCCGGCTGCACCCGGTGGCGCCCGCCATCAACGAAGGGCAGGTCCGCGAATTGCTTCCGGTGGTGGCCGAGCACGGCGAAGAGGCGGCGGTCACCGTGTACACGACGGTTGCCGGTGGTGCCGATGCGAAGGTCACCGCGGGCAAGCTCCGCGAAGCGGTCGCACTCCTTCCTGACCATTACGACGAGGCCACGGTGGTCGAGCGGCTGCAGGCGTGGCTGCGCGGTGAGTTGTCCGACGACTCGAACGGCCGAGCGCCGGACATGTTCACTGCCATGGAATCGCGGCTTGCCGCGCTGACCCGGCGAGTCGTGAAGGGATCGAGCGACGACCCGGCGGCGGCGCGCGAATTCGCTGCGAAGCTCCGCACGATTGCCGAACAGATCGAGGAGCAGATCACCGCCTGATATCCGAGGCCTGACGGTGCCCCGCAGTGGATCGGAATCCGCTGCGGGGCGCTTTTCGTAGTGGTAGTCACTGCTGTGCGGCGCCTTCTTTTCTCGAATCAGAACGTCGAGTCGCCACGGGTAGTTATTGTTTCGTTATCGAAAATATGGCGTGTTGCGCTTTACGTCGTGCGAAATATGACGAAATGTGGACGCTCGGATCGGATCCGCTGGACTGACATAGCACCGTGATGGTTTTCGAATCAATTCGAGGTCTTTGGCACATGTCCTGCGCGCCGTGCAATGCGGCGTTGTACGACCCGCCATCGGCCGAAGATGTGAGCATCGGAGGACCGCATCATGGCATCAACGACCGACGTCCGATATTTTAGCTACCTGAAGCGCGCTGTTATGTGGACCCTTGGCGCGGTGGCTGTAGCCGCCGCCACTTTCATCGGAATGTTGCTGAACGCTGGAGACGCATCGGCCCAGCCGGTGACGATCCCGGGTGTTGGAGTAATCGAGATTCCCGACGATATTTCGACCCTCGTCGATGTACCTGGAATCGAGCTCCGGAATCACGCCATACTCCCGGTGGCGGAAGACCCCATCCTTGTCGATGTATCCGAAATCGAATATCCCGCTGCCGTCGCGGATTCGGGAATTGAGATTGCGGCCTCGGCAGTTCCGCGAATTGAGATTGCGGCCTCGGCAGTTCCAGGAATTGATCTTCCGGTATCGGTGCCTGTCCCGGGAATTGATCTTCCGGTAACGGTGCCTGTTCCAGGAATTGATCTTCCGGTGTCGGTGCCTGTTCCAGGAATTGAGCTCCCGGCATCTGCGGCTGTTCCGGCGATCGAGTTTCCGGCGCCCGCGACTGTTCCGGTAATCGAGCTCCCATTCCTGCGAGACTTCCCACGAATCGAGCTTCCGTTCCTTGCCGGACTTCCCGGAATCAAGCCCCCCGCGCCGGCCGCGCCCGCTGTGGTGGCACCGCAGAAGACCAGGGGCGAGGTCGCCATCGACGCCGCACGGTCCAAACTCGGCTCCGCCTACAACTACGGCGCGGTCGGCCCCGACTCCTTCGACTGCTCGGGTCTGGTGCAGTGGTCCTACGAGCAGGCCGATGTGGACGTGCCGCGGACCAGCTACGGCCAGCTCGCCGCCGGAACACCGGTACCGCTCGACGACCTGCAACCGGGCGATGTGGTGTCGTTCTACGGTGGCAGCCACTCCGCCCTCTACGCCGGTGACGGCAAGGTTGTCCACGCCTCGACATACGGCACCGGGGTGACCACCTCGCCCCTCTCGTCGATGCCGGTGGCCGGCGCCCGTCGGTTCTGACCTCCGCCCGCGAACATGCCTCGCCCTCGAGGGAAGAGCCCAGGACCGATGGGACCCGAAGCTCCGTCCGATCGAAGCGGCTCGAGTTTGCCGCCGGGAGACTCACCCGCGAACGCGACCTCGGCGCGGCACTGCGAACTCCGGCCGCCGGGGCGCACCGTCTGGATCCGGCCTACGATTGCGGTCCCCGCGGCCGCCTGTGGTGTGGGTTCGGGACTCGGGCCGAGATGCGAACCGTCGGAGATGACTTGTGCCTTGGCGTTTGCCACCCGAACGACGGGCTATGTGCTTGCGTTCAGTAGTGGAGCAGGATCTGCACCCGTTGTCGCGGGAGTGATCCGTCGTCGTCGGTGGCGGAGATAAGCTCGAAGACGGCTTCCACACTGTCGCTTCGTCCACCGTGACCAGGCCGAATGTCGTGTCAGCGCGGATGTCAGGTCGATGTCAGGTCGGTATCAGGCGCGCCGGCGACTGTATTCACATGAACAACGCAGCAATCGCCGCCTCCGGGCTGCGGAAGACTTACGGGGACAAAACGATCCTCGACGGCATCGACCTGAATATCGACGCAGGCACGATCTTCTCGCTGCTCGGTCCGAATGGGGCGGGTAAAACGACGACGGTGAACGTGCTGACCACCCTGCAGAAGGTGGACGGCGGCACCGCGCACATCGCCGGGCACGACATCACGGTCGAGCCCGAAGCGGTACGCAAGATGATCGGGGTCACCGGTCAGTTCGCCGCGGTGGACGACCTGCTGACCGGCGCGGAGAACCTGCACCTGATGGCGGATTTGCACCACATGCGGGCCGCCGAGGGCAAGCGGGTGGTCAACGCACTGCTGGAGAGGTTCGATCTGACCGGGTCGGCGCACAAGCTGGCCTCGACCTACTCCGGCGGCATGCGCCGGAAGCTGGACTTGGCGATGACGCTGGTCACCAAGCCGGCCATCGTCTTCCTGGACGAGCCGACCACGGGACTGGATCCGCGCAGCCGTCGCACCATGTGGGAAATCGTCCGTGAGCTGACCGCCGACGGTGTGACCATCTTCCTCACCACTCAGTACCTGGAAGAAGCCGATCAGCTTGCCGACCGGATCGCGGTGCTCGACCAGGGCCGCATCGTCGCGGAAGGCACTCCCGAGGAGCTCAAGCGGCGGGTACCCGGCAGCCATATCCGGCTCCGATTCGCCGGCGCCATGGAACTGGAGGCGGCGGCCCGGATCCTGCCCGGCGCCACCCGCGACGACGAGGCCCTTGCCCTGCGCATTCCGGGCGACGGCGGCACGAAATCCCTGCGTGACCTGCTGGATCGGCTCGCCGCGCACTCGATCGAGTCCGACGAAGTCTCGATACACACCCCTGATCTCGATGATGTTTTCTTCGCCCTGACCGGGCGCGCAACCACGGAGGCTGTCGCATAATGAGCACCATTTCCGCATCGCTGGCCGATTCCTCGACGATGCTGCGCCGCAACTTCAAGCACATTGCCCGGACTCCGGTCACGATCTTCAATGCGGCGCTGATGCCGGTCATGATGATGTTGATTTTCGTGTATGTGTTCGGCAACGCGTTCGAGGTCGGCGAACAGTACATCAACTACTCGACACCGGGCATGATCCTGCTGGCCATCAGTTACGGACTGTCGGGTACCGCGGTATCGGTGAGCTCCGATATGGCCAAGGGCGTCATCAACCGGTTCAAGGTCATGTCCGTCTCCCGTAGCGCCATACTGATCGGCCATGTCGTGGCCACCATGCTGACCAACGTGATTGCCATCGCGGCGATCATCGGCGTGGCCTTCGCGCTGGGCTTCCGGCCTTCCGCGACCGCAGCGGGTTGGTTCGGCGCGATCGGCATCATGGTGGCGACATCGTTCGCGGCCTCCTGGCTCACGGTTGCGCTGGGTATGGCCGCCAAGACCCCGGAGTCCGCGGGCATGAGCGTGGTGCCGCTGATCATGCTTCCGTTCCTGAGCAGCGCGATCGTGCCCGCCGACCAGATGGGACAGGGCGTCCGGCAGTTCGCGCAGTATCAGCCCTTCACGCCTATCATCGAGTCCCTGCGCGGATTTCTCACCGGCCACCCGTCCGGCGGCGACACCGCCGCAGCGCTCGCCTGGTGCGTCGGGTTCGCTGTCGTCGGATACCTGTGGTCTCGTACAACTTTCAACAAGCGAGTATAGAAGCGACCAGTTCCTGCCAGCTCGCCTCCGCACCCTCCCGCGTCGCCTCGGTGAATTCCGCTTCACCGAGGCGACGTCGTGCTGTCTGCTCGATCCGGGCCTCATCCGGCAGCGAACGATCCGATAGCCCGCGCACTCCCGCACTCGCGGTGAGCAGCCGTACGGCCTGCTCGTTCTGGTCCGCACGCAGCGCCAGATCCGCGATGCCGACGAGCACCTGGGCGATGAGGGGCGCATGCCCCGCCTCCGACGCCGCCTGGAAAGCCACGGCGTGGTGTGCGCGGGCTTCGTCGAGACTCTCGGCCAGGTAGCCGCGCAGGTCGTGGATCGCCGCCCTGTTGTGCGGCTGCTCTGCGTCGGTGCCCAGCATGGTCGTCGCGACGTCGATCTGCCGGTATGCCTGTTCGATGTCGCCGCCCCAACGGGCCAGCTCCGCCTTCGCCAGGGCCAGTTCGGCCAGCGCGTTCGGCCAGGCGGCCTGATCGGCGCAGCGTTGTGCCTCGGCCACAGCGGCCGCGCTCGCCTCCTGATCACCCAGCAGCCAGTACAGCTGAGCCTGCCGCGCCCGCATCCGGGCCACATCCTCGATCGCGCCTACCTCGGTGACCACCGTGACAGCCTGGTCTAAAAGCTCACACGCACCGGCGAATTCACCCTGTGTGGCCATTCGATTCGCCAACTCGGTCAGCGCGAACGAAATACCCCAACGTTCACCGAGGGCCCGGAACTCGGCCAGCGCCGCCTCCAGATACCCGTCCGCGTCCTGCCCATCCTGGCCGAGCAAGATCCGCATCTTGCCCAGTTGCAGCCGAGCCAGCGCACGGACCCACGGGTCGTCGTCGGTGAGCAGCGATTCGAACGCAGGGAGATACTCTTCCGGCCCCCGCAACAGGCGTTCCAATGCGACGACGAAACTCAGCGCCGGATGGCGACCCCCGCTGTCCCGGCCGAACTGGTAGGCCTTGCGGATCCATTCCGCCACCTGGTTCTCGTCATTGCGGCCGGAACTCATGAAATGCACGACCAGCCCGTACACCGTGGCCCGGGTCTCATCGTCCACCTCGCCGCCCGCGTGGGCGGCCGCGGTGACCAACTCCATGCCCTCGGCTTTGTGACCGCCGAGCCACCAGTACCAGCCTGAGGCCGCGGCGAGCCTCATCGCCCCGGTGGCGTCGCCTGCCGCGAGCGCGCCGCGCATCGCTATCGCGATATTGTCGTGCTCGGGCGCGAGCGTGGCGAGCCACTCCAACTGCTCAGCGCGGCGCAGATGCGGCTCCGCGGCCGCGGCGAGTCCGGTGAAGTACGCGAGGTGCGCTCGGCGCGCCGAATCCGCCTCCCCCGACTCCTCGAGCCGGTCTCTGGCGTACTGCTTGATCGTGTCGAGCATCCGATAGCGCGGCTCGTTGTCCTGCGTGGTGAGCAGCAGCGACTTCTCGGTCAGTGCGGTCAGCAGCTCGAGCACCTCCCATCGCTCGACCGCTGTGTTCGTCCCACCCCCCGGTCCTTCGGGCCCGCCCGACGTGCCCACGCAAGCCTGTTCGGCCGCCTCCAGGCTCGCGCCTCCGGAGAACACCGCGAGCCTGCGCAGGACTATTCGTTCGGCGTCGCTGAGCAGTTCCCAGCTCCAGTCGACCACCGCTCGCAACGTCCGGTGCTGCGGTATCGCGGTGCGGCTGCCGCCGGTCAGCAGGCGGAACCGATCGTCTAGGCGGTTGGCGAGCTGATCGAGGGACATGGTGCGCAATCTGGCCGCGGCCAGTTCGATCGCCAGCGGTATCCCGTCGAGCGCCCGGCAGACGCGCGCCATGGTCGACAGGGCGTCGGCATCGGCCGTGAGGTCTTGGCGCACCGCACCGGCCCGATCCCGCAACAGCTGAACGGCCGGGGAGGACTCGATTTCCGCGGGGTTCGCGTCGGTGGCGGGCAACGCCAGTGGCTCGACCTGCCAGATCGCTTCACCCGTGATGCCGAGCGGTTCCCGGCTCGTCGCCAGGATCCGCAGCCGCTGACATTCCCCGAGCACGCGGTGGGCGAACATCGCCGCGGCCTCGATCATGTGCTCACAGTTATCCAGGATCAACAGAGTTTCTCGATCGCGGATCGCGGCGATGAGCCGCTCGATCGGTTCGGTGTTCGGTGTGCCGCCCAGCAGCGCGTCCCGCAGACCCAGCGCGGCGAGCGCCGATTGCGCAACGTCACCATTCGCGCCGACGGACGCCAGTTCCACCAGCCAGGCCCCATCCGGTAGGTCGTCGAGCAGGGTCCGCGCGGTTTCCAACGCCAGCCTGGTTTTCCCCGAGCCGCCGGGCCCGGTCACTGTGGTGAGGCGATGCCCCGCAATCAGTTCGCGCACCGCGGCGACCTCGGGGTACTTGCCGACGAAGCTGGTCAGTTCGGCCCGCAGGTTCGTCCTGCGGTCTTCCTCCCGCGCTCCCATTTCGCCGCGCAGCAGCGCGACATGCAGTGCGGAGAGCTCCGGTGAGGGATCCACGCCCAGCTCCTCGGCGAGGGCCTCCCGTGCACGCTGATACACAGTCAGCGCCTCCGCGCCACGCCCCGCGGCCGCCAAGGCCCGCATCAGCGCGGCGACGAGCCGCTCCCGCAGCGGATTCCGGGCCACCTCCTCGGTCAGCTCGGCGACCAGCTCCGAACCCCGGCCGAGGCGAATCTCCGCTTCGTATCGATCCTCCACGGCGGCCAGGCGCAGCCCCTCGAATCGGGTGACCGTCGCGTCGACGGCCGCGCTGTCACGCACATCGACGTCCTGCATGGGCGTACCGCGCCACAATTCGAGCGCCGCACCCAACAGCGGGGCCCGCTGCACATCCGTGCCCCCGCGGGCCTGGTCGAGAAGCTGTTCGAACCGGAAGGCGTCGACTGCCCTCGGGTCCACCGCCAGCCGGTATCCACCCGCCTGCACGTCGAGCGACCCCTCCGGCAGCGCCTTCCGCAGCCGGGAGACCAGCGCCTGTAAGGCATTCGCGGCGTCGGAGGGCGGCTGCTCACCCCAAACCCAGTCGACCAGCTGCGTTTTCGGGACCGCACGACCGGCTTCGAGCGCTAGCGCGATCAACAGCGCCCGCAGCCGAGAACCCGATACCTCGATCAATACGCCGTCATCCACTCGGATCTCCAGCGGTCCTAACACACCGATCTGCACCCGGACCATTCTGCCGTGCACTATCGGCAGGCGCTGGGCCACCCACTCGGCGGCGGCCGACCGCCCCGAAAGCGGCGGCGGACACCAGGCGAAAACACAGTGCCCGGCAAGTGGTTCACTGCAGGCTTTCATCGCCATTGACCACTGTGAACAGGGAAAACGATGTGTCAGTGGACGTGTCAGGTCGGCGTCAGGTCGGTATCAGCCGGGCTGGCGAAAGTAGTCCACGTGAACAGCACAGCAAGTGCGGCCGCCGGGCCACGGAATGCCTCCGGAGTTCACACACCGACCGATGCGCCACTGAAGGAGTCAGCCATGCCCGCTTTCGAGACCCTGGAACCGATCGCCGTCACCGCCGAGGTGCTCTCCGGCAATGTCACCGTGATCGCCTCCGACCGCACCGACACCGTCGTCGAGGTCCGCCCGGCCGATGCGTCCAAGAAGGGCGACGTGCGTGCCGCCGAGCACACCCGGGTCGATTTCGCCGCAGGCACCCTGACCGTGCAGGCGGCGAAGGACTGGCGGACCTACACACCGTTCGGCGGCAACCCATCGATCGAGGTGATCATCGAGGTGCCCATCGGTTCCCGGCTGAAGGCCACCGCCGGTGTGGGACGCGTGCTGAGCACCGGCGAACTCGGTGACTGCGACCTGGAGATCTCCGCGGGCGACATCGTTCTGGATCGCACCCGCGGTTCGGTGACCGCGAAAGCCGCCCTGGGCGACATCCGCATCGGCGAAGCATCGCGCGGTGTGCTGCGGTTGGAAACCTCCAAGGGCGAGCTGGAGGTCGGTATCCACCCGGGCAGCGCGGCCCGGCTGGAAACCAACGCCCTGAGCGGCACCGTGCAGAACCTGATGGAACCGGCCGACCGCTCGCGGGACGACAAGGACATCGTCCAGGTCTACGCGCGGAACTCCTACGGCAACATCATCATCCGCCACACCACCGCCGCCTGACGCACCCGAATTCCGTCGGCGCGGGGTCATGGAGAACAGGTGACCGGGGAGGTGCGAGATCGGTTTGGTACGCGAAGTGTGCTGAGCCGAAAAGAGATCGGACCTCCAACAGGTCGAACGCCGTGTCAGCTCGGTGTCAGGTCGATATCAGCCGGGCAGGCGACAGTGTTCATGTGAATTCAGTGTTTGCGGCTTCATCGCCGCGAAAGACATACGGGGACACAACAATTCCCGATGCCATCGAGGTGCGCATCGACGCGTTCGACTACGACGCGCCCGCCCTCCCGATCACCTGGAAGGACGGGTAACCAATGGATATCGAGGTTGACCGGGAGCGCTGCATCGGCGCAGGCATGTGCGTACTGACCGCCCCCGAAGTATTCGACCAGGACATCGAGGACGGCCGGGTGGTGGTGCTGGAGCCCACGCCCGCGTCCGAGCAGGAGCAAGCCGTCCGCGAGACGGTCCAGGTGTGCCCGTCCGGCGCGATCACCCTCGTCGGGCAATCGTCACGAAAGGAAATCCGATGACTCGAACGGTTCCCGTCCCGCAGGGCCTTCCCATGGAGCGCGATGCGGGTCCCTTCGATCCGCCCCGCGAGATCACCCGGCTGCGTGCGGCGCGCCCGGTCAGTCCGATGGTCTTCCCCGATGGTCACGAGGGGTGGCTCGTCACCGGCTACGACGCGGTACGCCAGGTCATGGTCGACACCCGATTCAGCTCTCGGCAGGACATCGGTGTCATCCATGTGCCGTACGAGACCCCCGGCATGCCTGCAGCTACCGAGCCGTCTCCGCAAATGCCGGGCTTGTTCATCGCCATGGATCCGCCCGACCACACCCGGTTGCGGCGCAAACTCACCAGCGCCTTCACCGTTAGGCGCATGAAGCAGCTGGAAGATCACATCGCCGACATCGTCGAGCGGCAACTGGACGTGCTGGCGAGTCTTACCCCGCCGGTTGATCTGGTCACCGAGTTCGCGCTACCGGTGCCGTCGCTGGTGATCTGCGAACTGCTCGGTGTGCCGTACGCGGACCGGGAGACCTTCCAGGTCAACACCGCCAAGTTCCTGGTCAAGGACCAGTCGCTCGAGGAGAAGATGGCCGCATTGGGCGCGATGACCACGTACCTGGCCGGACTGGTCACGGGCAAACGCGCCGAACCCGGCGAGGACATCCTGTCCGATCTGGCGCGCGATGACGACCTCAGCATCGAGGAACTGGTCGGCATCGCCTTCCTGCTGTTGCTCGCCGGCCACGAGACCACCGCCAATATGTTGGCACTGGGCACCTTCGCGCTCTTGGAGCATCCTGAGCAGCTGGTCGAACTGCACACCGACCCGGATCTGCTGCCCGATGCCGTCGAGGAACTCCTGCGCTATCTGTCGGTTGCCGACATCTTCTATCGCTACGCCACCGAAGACATCGAACTCGACGGTGAAACGATCGGCAAGGGTTCGACCGTCGTTGTCTCATTGCTGGCCGCCAACCGTGACCCCCAGCGCTTCGACAACCCCGACGTCCTGGACGTCCGCCGCAAGGCCCGCGGTCATGTGTCCCTTGGTCACGGTGTCCACCAATGCCTCGGTCAGCAATTGGCCCGCATCGAGATGCGCGCCGGCTTCGCCGGACTGTTGCGCCGTTTCCCGACCCTCGAGCTCGCCATCCCTGCCGGCGAGGTGCGACTCCGGACCGACATGAATATCTACGGCGTCCACGAACTGCCGGTCACCTGGACAGAAGCGCCTCGGTAAACCTTGCCGAAACCGGAAAAGCCCAGGGGCGGGATCCGTCAGATCCCGCCCCTGGGCTTTTCTGCCCTTTCAGCTGTTGTCGTGCTCTCGCGTGTGGTCCTCGGCTGCGTGAGGCACTGATCCCCGCGACGCGTACCAGATCCGGGGCCGTGGCCAGCCGCGGGCCACTGCCGATGAGTACAAGCACGAATGCCGAGCGGCAGGTCAGCGTGATGGTCCGGATCGACGGCCAACTCAGTCGGTTTTCCACCGCGACATCGATCGCCGCCGCGACCCAGCCCATCGAGGAGCTGATTCCGTTGCTGCCCGCAACCGAGACCAGTTGCAGCGGTGTCGGATTCGTCGATTGTGTCGCGGCCGAAGTGCCGAAGATCGTCCCGAACGGACTGACTGCCGCGAGGAGGAACTCGACCGCCACCCGCGCCGTGGGGAAGACCGGAGTGGCCGGGAACGGAGACAACCGCCGGACCGGCAGCCGGTCGATCAGCAGTGGAATTCTCGGAATCAGGCTCAACAGCACACAGCCGAAGGGGATCGGCCCGACATCCAGCCGGCCCGCGACCCGATGAGAACGGCCGTCGTCGCTGTCGATGTCACGCTGACGCAGACGAATCCGGCGAGCAACGCTGGAGCCTCGGGTACACCGCATCATGCACAGGAGAACAGCCGGTCGGCGATCGGAATCGACCACTCGCTGTTCGTGCCGAACAGACCGAGTGGGGGCGGGTGTTGCGGCGATCCGCGACGACCACGATCCGCGGAGTTGAGACTTCGGCGCCGGCCACAGCCGTAGTGGGCATGCGCACCTCTTGCGAGGCCTCTGTGTCCGGCCGCGCGGTCACCGCGATGCAGAGGCGTCCAGGCCAGGAGGAACTCATCGGTGGTTCGCCCGTAGGGCCTTCAGAAGACGAAGCCGCGCAGTGCCAGGAAGCGCATACCGCCGACCGCCGCCATGATGACGATCACGGCGCTCGCCTGTGCGATCTCGCCGAGGCCGGGTGCCCAGAACTCCAGACCGGCCAGCGCCGCCGTGCTGATCAGCAGGCCGATCAGCGCCAGTCCGCCGCCTTCCCACTGCGCGGTGAACCAAGCGATCCGTCCGGCCGCGCGGAAGGTGAGCTGTCGGTGCAGTTCGTTCGCGATCACCGTGCTGAGGATCGAGCCTGCGATATTGGCGACCAGCGGGCCGCTCGCACTCATGACCATGAACACCAGGACATAGGCAATGTTGCTGGAGCCGCCGACGAGGGCAAAGCGGATCAGCTGGGCGAGGGTGTGATCACCGCGCAGGTGCTGCATCACCCGGGCGAGTCGGTCGAGCCATTCGGTGCGCAGCATCGGGTAAGAGCCGGCACCGAAAGCCAGATCGATGCCATCGAGGATCGTCTTGTCCGTGTACGCCTTCGAAGCGGCAATTGCTGTGCTGTTCACGTGAATACTGTCGCCAGCCCGACTGACACCGACCTGACGCCGGCCTGTCGTCGGGCTGACACGTCTACAGACACGGTGTTCGGCCTGGTCACGGCGGATAAGGGGGGGGCGAACAGGCGTCGGTCTGTGGTGTTACACGGGGAACATCGGCAGCTGTGAAGCCCGACGGGAAGCTTCGGTGTGCCGCGGTTCGAAACACTCACGCGGGGTGGGACGAGCCCACTTTCACACGGGCAGGTCGGTCATCCGGCGCAGAGTAAACGGCTCGGCGAGGATCTCGTCCAGCACGACCGCCAAGTGCTCGAAGTGTGCCAGTGTGAAGTGGTAGTCGAGGGCGGCGCTGTCCACCCACTCTTCCACAATGATCATCCGGTCAGGACGGTGCGGATCCGAGTACGGCTGGTAGGCGAGGCATCCTGCTTCGGCGAGCGACGGCTCGATCATCGCGGTCAGTTCATCGCGCAACCGCTGCTCTTGGCCCGGCTTGGCGGTGAATCCCGCGATGAGGGTCAGCGTGCCGCTGTCGGTCGCCGCGGGAACCTCGCCCGTGGTCTTGCTGTAACCGTACGCCTCGACGATCCGTCCCGAGTGCACACGCAAGAGGTTCACGCCCTCCACCCAATCGCCCGGTTCCGCGCCGAATCGGTACCGCCAGAGGATCGATGCCTGGTCGCCCGTGACAACGACCTCCTGCGGCGTGAACTGCGTGGTGCGGTCCGCGATCAGCATCTGCCACCAGGCCAGACAGGCAGCGCGGCCCTCGATGCGTGCGCCGGTCGGTGCGAGCTGGGTCGATTCCATGACGCAGTCCTCGTCGATGATGTCGACGAGCAGTTCGGGGGTGCGGTCGACGAAGGCGCGATTGAAGAGGTCCACGACCTCTGCGGCGCTGCGGAGCGACAAGGCGACATCCTCGGGTAGAAAGCGACAGGTGCTCTGCGATCCTGCATTCCAGGAAAGGCCAAGGGAAACAAGAATTTCCGGTGTCGGACACCAGACGAATTTGTGACAGTGCGCCGTGGGTCAGCTTACTGCGGCGCGCACAGCAGCGATCAGTTCGTCCCTCGGGCGATCCCGAGCCGGGGTGGTCCAGACGACGGCCGCGTCGATGTGAGCGGCGTCCGAAACCGGATCAGGCGGATATCGCCGTCCAGGTAGCGTCGGCCAACGACTCGGGCGCCGGCCAGATCCCTGCGACGGACCGCCAGAATCGATATGCGGATTCGGAACCTGTTCCGCCGCACGCTAATCAACTGTGACAACCCGTCTGGTCGCTGCGATCCTGGCTGCCCCAGGGCGGGTACCAGCGATCGCCGAGGCCGCGCCTGGAAACGGGAACTCCATCTGCCACGTGCAAGCGAACGACCCACACCACTCGAAGGGGTCGCCCGGATGGATCGTCGGTAAAGGCCGCATCTCTGGACCGCCGACATCGACTCGGTGACGTTGATCGTGAGACTGGAACGGAAGCAGAACGGCGAGTGGGTCGCTGTTGGCAACACTGGAACCAGCGAGCAGATTGCGTCGAAGGCGAACGTGAAGTACAGAGCACAGGGTGAGTTCAAATGCGAGCCAGGCGAGTACCGGACCGCTGCACAAGGTAGCGGCGTATACGGTGGTCGACCCTCCGGGTCTATGGCGTGGCAGTACTCGGGGTGGCGTGGAAGTACTCGGGGACGGTGACCGACCCGTGCGGCTGAGCGAGGAGCCCAACAGTGAGCGACGGTGGTAGCTGGGAGGATTTGGTCGTCGCCTTGTGCGATCTCGCGGTGAAGTTCGATGCGGAAACCTACCTGCACGAGAACGTGGTGACGCTCTCCGCGCGCGCGCATGTTCCCGGCGACCAGGCCGGCAGCATCCGGGTCAGCCGGTTCGACGATGAGTCGGCGAGGGTGGAGACAGGCTGGTGTTTCAACCTCGTGGTCGACTTCGTTTTCGACGATGAGACCCGGCCCGCCCCCGCGCTGGAAGTGGTCGAGGCGATCTGCTCGGGCCGTGCGGCGCAGAGCTGCCTCCTCGACGCCCATGGCGATTGGATCGGCGTTCTCCACGAGGCGTGGACCAGTGCGGGATCCCGATGGACGTCCGGCACCTCAGTGTCGCCTGAACGACAGGTGACACGACAATTCCCCAGCTGGATCGACCCGACCTGACGACTGCGACAGGCGATGCCACGGCCGATTCCGATTTCCGATCGGTTAGGCCGTGGCCTCATATTGTTTGCGCCAGTGAGCGATACAGCGTCGCCCCGCTGACCTGCTATACCGCAGCGTCTCTCGCCATCGGGCCAGCGCGTCGGTGAAGTCGGTTCAGTGGATGCTCGGCCACTCGTCGGCCACGCTGACCTTGGACCGCTACTGCTACCTGTTCGAGGACGAGCACGATGCTGTTGCCGACGGCCTCGACGCGCACTGCATCGAGGCGTCTGCTGCGGAATGTAGTCGCGAGGAAGTCGCGAAGGTCCGTGTCGCCCGCTGAGCCCGGAGTAATGGCGCCGCGACCAGCGTCGACGCGGTGCCCTCGGCAGGACACGCAAAACATGGGCAACCGGAAAACGCCTGGTTGTGGAGATGTACCTGGTCTGAGCGTTGTCGATCACGCTGTATCCGCGTCGGCAATCCAGACTGGCGATAGATCCGGTTGGTGGATGAGGGGACCGTCATCCAATTCGGTAGTATGCATTTCGTTGGGTAATGGCCAACTATATGCATACTCTTCGGGAGATGGTGCTGATGACCGAGTATCGCAGCACTGTGCTGCCCAGTGAGCTCTGGCGGGCACCGCTTCGAACCCTGCGGCCGCAGGACTTGGCAGGCATCTACGCCCAACCGCGGCCCGAGGTCGCGCGGCTCGTCGATCGAGGCGTGCTGCACCGCGTTGCTCACGGCTACTACATCATCGTCGCGCCGGACTATGTCGGCCGGACCTGGCTGCCCAGCCTCGAGGCGGCCGCTGCAGGTATTGCATCATCGATTTATGGGGCAGATCAGGCAATTATCATGGGCATCAGCGCGGCGCGCGTGCTGGGAGCCGTGCCGCGTGCGCTGGCGACCGCGGTTGTCGCGGTTCCGAGCCAGCACCGGCCGATCGCACTGACCGACCGCTCGGCATGCGTTCGGTTCGTCCGCCGCAATACCGACGCACTCGACGCAGAGCGCGTCGAAACGCCGCTGGGCCCGGCGCTGGTCACTACGCCGGAACAAACTGTGCTCGATCTTGCCCGGCGCGCGGAGCTGGGCAATGCCGAGGCGGAGGTTCGTTCGGCGATCGAGATGCTCTACCGACGCAGTGATTCGGCGAGACTTGCACAGCTCGCTGCGGACCAGCGTCTAGGTGCGGCGCTTCGCCGTGCGGAAAGTTGGGTGGGGCATGGGTCGCGACGAACGTGACAGTGTCGCAGTTCAATTCGGAGTTTCCCCGGAGCAGGTCGAGCGTGACCATCTGATCTCCCATCTGCTGGCGGCACTCAGCCGAGGGTTCGGCGATCGGCTGCACTTCATCGGCGGAACTGCTCTTGCCCGTACGCATCTGGTGAGTGGCAGACTAAGCGAAGACATCGATCTGGTTGCGCTGGGCAACCGAACTGTATTGGCGTCCGAACTCGACGCTGTCTTGCCGCGATCGGTCGCGCGGAGTTACGGACGGCTGGAATGGGCACCGTCACTGAGCAGCGTCCCGGATACCGAGGCCGCCAATCTTCGCTCCGCATCCGGTGTGTCCGTCAAGATCCAGTTGCTGTCGGCACGCGGTCGAACGGTGTGGCCGACTGAACTCCGCGATCTCGAACAGCGATACAGCGACGTGTCGCCCGCCGAGCTATTTGTGCCCACCTTGCCGGCCTTTGTTGCCGGGAAGACGGCAACATGGCACGACCGGCGCGCAGCACGCGACCTGTGGGATCTATGGGCGCTGAGCGACATCGGCGCGATCGACGGCACTGCGGGAGCGTTGTACCGGAGGTGCGGTCCGACCAATCGGCTCCCCGCCCCGCAATTGTTCGATCGTGCGCCGGACGAAGACAACTGGAACGCACAATTGGCCGGGCAGACTCGGTTGGCGATAAGCGCCGAGACGGCGCTGGCGGCGGTTCGAGATGCCTGGGCGCGCATTACGGAGTGACTGCGAAGCATCGGCCTTGCATGCCAGGATCTGTCCGGCATTCCGTGATCGAATCACCATTTCCCGCTGCGGACGCTGCACCGTCCTCGGTCTTCGTCGATATCGGCGCTCACGCGGTCCAATGCGTAGCGCCAAGTGCGTTGTCGACCAGCGTGTGGGCAGCATTGCCTGGGGGCGCGTGCTCTGCTGGTAGGGCGAAAAGTCTTCTCGTGCAGGGGACGAGGTCTCCCGAGGTCTACTGGCAGGCGACCGTCTTGGCAGTTGTCGCACCGGCGACCGCGGCCTCGGCCCGCCCGATTTGCCCTTCGCCGGGCCGGGATGCCGGTCCCATGGTGTGTGGATTGTGCGACGGGCGCACGGCCGGCCCTGAAATCCCGCGAGTTGCCGGCCTGGTGCCCATGTTCTGTGTTTCCTGAGGGCTCGAACCAGGGCAACTGTTTGACCTGCATATATCGGTTTGGTTGGTGATCGGAGAACGATGCGCAGGTCAGGAAAATGTGCTGACCTGCGGAAGCGACATCATGGCTATGTGCCCTCGGCAGGATTCGAACCTGCGACACCCGCTTTAGGAGAGCGGTGCTCTATCCCCTGAGCTACGAGGGCCTATCAGTGGACGTCGGGGAGTCTACCGGGTGGGGGACCGAGGTTCAGAATCGCTGGCACGTCAAGGGTGCGATGGGCCTGTGGCGGGGTGGCATGTGGTGGCCTTACCGCAAGCCGGGCTTGCTGCTGTCCTAGCCCTGCGGGTGGGGTCAGCTGTCTGCTGCGATGCCGCTCGGTGTGGTCGGGGGCGGGTTGGGATGCTGTGCGTGGGCGCTGATGGTCAGAAGCCGTCGAACCCGCCGCCGCCGTCGAACCCGCTGTCGCCGCCCCAGCCGCTGTCGTAGCCACCTTGGTCGCTTCCTCCGGCGTCATAACCGCTCCCATCGGTGCCGGAGTCGTACCCGGCGGCATCGCTACCGCCCGCGTCGAGCCCGTCCTGATAGCCCTCGCCGTAACCACTTTCGAAGCCTTGCGCGCTATAGCCGACTCCGGACATCCCGGAGAACAGCGACGAGAACAGCAGAGTGGAGCCCAGTCCCCAAGCGCCGCCGATCAGCGCGGGCTTCCACCACGGCTCGGAGTACCAGCCCGCGGGCACCGGACGTCCGGCGACTCGGCCGCCGGGATAGTAGTTGGGAGTTTCCGAAGAGGGATTCGGTGCTGCCGCGACAGCCCTGCCCTCGTATTCGACCGTTCGCTTTTCGGTGACCTGACCGGCCACGTCCTGTCCGTCGAGCGCGGGCACCGCGGGGCCGGGATCCATGCTCATGGCCGAACGCGCGGCGCGGATGTAGTACATGCCCTCGAGCGCGGTCTGCTTCGCCAATCGCGCCTGCGCGGGCGTGCGCGCCTGGTCGATCTGCGAGCCTGCCGCGATATGACGTTCGGACGCGTCCGCGAGCGCCTGCTTCGCCGCGTCGTTGCTGCCGGTCAGGTTGTATACCTGGCCGCCGAGCCGTTCGATCAGCTGTCTGGCGTCGGCGGCCGCGTCCGCGAGTTCGGTCGCCGCGCGCTGCTTGGTCTGCTGGGCGCGGATGACGACAAAAACGACGGCCAGAACGGCGATCACGACGATCAGTAGCCACTCCACCGCTGGTGCCCCTTTCGCCCGTCGGGTCCGGTCAGGCCCAGTTTACTGGGGGCTTGCTGAGACCGAGCTGAGCTTTCCGTCGGGCGGGCGGTGTGCGGATCGGGCTAGTTCGCTGCCGACTCCAGGCTCGCGGCCTGCGCTTCGTCGTAGTCCGCGAGATCGAAACTCTTTGTCTTCCACCGATAGAGCGCGGTGGCACCCGGCCAGTTGTTGGTGATGCGACCCGCCGCGTTGCGATACCAGCTGGAGCAGAAGTTCCACGGCGTGTCCTTCAGCCGCCGTTGTAGCCACCCGTCCCAGCTCTGCTCGACGCTCGCGCGGGCCGCGAGATAGCGGCCGGGTCGGTCGGTGAGGTACTCGACGACTTGGCGGATGTAGCGGGCCTGGGATTCGAGCATGTAGATGATGGAACCCGAGCCGACGTTGGTGTTCGGGCCGTACATCATGAACATGTTCGGGAACTGCGGGACCGAAAGGCCGAGGAAGGCGCGGGCACCCTCGGCACCCCAGACATCGGCGAGTTTGCGTCCGCCGAGGCCGTAGATATTCATCGGCGCGAGGAACTCGGTTCCCTTGAATCCGGTGCCGTAGATGATCACGTCGACGGGGTGCTCGACGCCGTCCGCTGTGCGGATACCGGTCGGGGTGATCGCCTCGATCGCCGTTGTCTCCACGGCGACATTCGACTGTGCCAGCGCGGGAAAGTACTCGTTGGAGAACAGGCCGCGCTTGCAGCCCGCCGCGTAGTCGGGTGTCAGCTTCGCTCGCAGTTCGGCGTCGGGGACTTGCTCGGCGCGGTGCCGGTCGGCGAGCGCGATCACGGGCGCCTTCATGGCCGGGATATCGGTCAGCGCCAGTGCGAGCACCTCGAAGGTCGACCAGATCGCGAACCGCTCGGCCAGCCGGGTCGGGGGTAGGTATTTGAACACGGCCTTGTGTGCCGCGCTGTACTCGACGTCGAATTTCGGCAACACCCATGCCGCCGAGCGCTGGAACAGTGTGAGGTGTGCGACCTTCGGTTGGATACGCGGAATGTATTGGATCGCACTGGCTCCGGTGCCGATGCAGGCCACTCGCTTGCCGGTGAGGTCGACGCTGTGGTCCCACTCGGCGGAGTGGAAGGCGGCGCCGGTGAAGGTGTCGAGGCCGGGGATGTTCGGCATGGCGGGCCGCGAGAGTTGGCCGACGGCGGGGATGAGGACTTCCGCGGTGAGGCGTGCGCCGTCGGCGGTGCTGACGGTCCAGCCGCCGGTCTGCTCGTCGAACTCGGCATCGGTCACCTCGGTGCCGAATCGGATGTGGCGCTGCAGGTCGTGCTTCTCGGCGACGCCGCGCATGTAGCCGTGAATATCGCGCTGCTCCGAAAACCGGCGCGGCCAATCGGATTTGGGCTCGAAAGACCAGGAGTACAGCGGCGAGGGTACGTCGCAGGCGGCGCCGGGATAGGTGTTCTCTCGCCACACACCGCCGAGGTCCGCGGCGCGCTCCAGGATGGTGAAGTCATCCACCCCGGCCCGGCGCAGCTCGAGTGCCATACCGAGCCCGGCGAACCCGGCTCCGATAATGATGATGGACGGCGTCGTCATGGTTCGAGCCTAAGCGGGTGATCAGCGGGCCCGAAGACATTCCAGGACGTCGAATCGGCATTTTCGGCCATGCCGGAGCTGCTCAGCTGCCCGCGAGTTGGCGGGCGATGACGAGGCGCTGGATTTGATTGGTGCCCTCGAAGATCTGCATGACCTTGGCCTCGCGCATGTAACGCTCCACCGGGAAGTCCTGGGTGTAGCCGTAGCCGCCGAAGACCTGCACGGCGTCGGTGGTGACCTTCATGGCGGCGTCGGTGGCGATCAGCTTGGCGACGCTGGCCTGGCGTGAGTAGGGGAGTCCGGCGTCACGGCGGCGGGCGGCGTCGAGGTAGGTGGCGCGGGCCGAATCGACGGCGGCGGCCATGTCGGCGAGCACGAAACCGAGGCCCTGGTGATCGATGATGCGGTGGCCGAAGGCAGCCCGCTCCTTGGCGTAGGCGACCGCGTCGTCGAGTGCGCGCTGGGCCAGTCCGACGGCGACGGCCGAGATGCCGAGGCGGCCCGAGTCCAAGGCGCTGAAGGCGATCGAAAGTCCCTGTCCCGCATCGCCGATCAGTCGGTCGGTGGGCAGCAGCGCGTCGTCATAGGCGGCAGTGGTCGTCGGAATCCCGCGCAGCCCCATCTTCTCTTCGGGCTTGCCGAAGCTCAGTCCCTCGGTGTCTCGGGGAACCAAGAAGCAGGAGATGCCGCGCGAGCCCTCGCCGGTCCTGGCGAACAGCGAGTAGAAGTCGGCGCGGCCACCATTGGTGATCCAGGCCTTGGTGCCGTTGATCCGGTATCCGCCGTCCACCGCGGTGGCCCGGCACCGCAACGCGGCCGCATCCGATCCGGCGTGCGCTTCGGAAAGGCTGTAAGCGCCGACGGTTTCACCCGACAGCATCTCGGGCAGCCACCGTTGTTTCTGTGCGTCGGTGCCGAAGATGAACAGCGGATGGCACGACAGGCTGTGCACGCTGACCGCGACCGCGACCGCGGCCCATCGACTCGCCAACTCCTCGAGCACCTGCAGATATACCTCGTACGGCTGCCCGCCGCCGCCGAATTCCTCCGGATACGGCAGGCTCAGCAGCCCTGCCGCGCCCAGCGCGGGAAAGACCCCGTCGGGAAACGTCCCGGTCTTCTCACACTCGACCACGCGGGGCTCGAGCACCTTGTCGGCGATATCGCGAGTCAACTCGAGCAGATCCCGCGCCTCCGGCGTCGGCAGCATCCGTTCAACAGCCATGCCACCTGTTCTACCGTCCGTACCACGAGCCTGCTCCGGGCAGCCCCGTTCAGCCGGGCTTCGGCACGGGGCGGGCCGATGACGGTAGTTGTTGCGCGATTCGGATGCGGCACGTCGGATGCGGGCGTTCGAGCTGCTGATGCCCGACACGCTCGTAGGTGTGGTGATCCAGCCGAGGTGATAGGTTGCCCGGCATGTCTCGCCGCGATGAGAAGACCGTCGGCCTTGTCCTGGTCACCTACCAGAGCGCGGAGGATCTGCCGCCTTTCTTGGAGTCGCTGACGGCGGCAGTCGAGCCACTGGCGGTCGATGTAGTCGGTGTCGACAACACATCGACCGACGGGAGTGCCGGCCTGGTCGAGGAGTTCGGCGGGACTGTTATCCGCAATCGTGAGAACGTCGGCCTGTCCGCGGCGATCAATCAAGGTGCGGCTGTGACGAACGCCGAATGGATCCTGGTCGCCAACCCCGATACGCAGCTCACACCGGGCTCGATAGCCGCGCTTGTCGAAACCGCTCGCACCGACGACACCATAGGCATGATCGGGCCGCAGGTGACCCGGCTCGACGGGACGCACTACCCGACCGGGCGCCGGTTCCCGTCGCTCGCGGTGGGCGCCGCGCACGCGTTGCTGGGCGGTGTGTGGCCAGGCAATCCCGCCACTCGGCAGTACTTCGGTGCGCCGGTCGCGACGGTCAGCGATGTCGACTGGATCTCTGGGTGCTGCATGCTGTTCCGGCGTGCGGCATTCGACGCCGTCGGTGGGTTCGACACCCGCTATTTCCTGTACTTCGAGGAAACCAAGATGGCACTCGACATGCACCGCGCCGGGTGGCGGGTGGTGCTGGACCCCAGTGTCGAGATTCGTCACCGCGAAGGCGGCAGTATGCGTTCGGCCCCGTTCCGGAAGATCCGCAGCCACCACCGCAGTGCCTTGCGGTTCTACTGCGACTACCACCAGGGCTCGCCGTGGCTGCTGTTCGCACCGCTGGTCGCGGCGGGCTTGGTGGTGCGTGGCACGGCGTCGGTCTTGCGCACCGCGATCACGCAACGCCTGCGTCGCTAGGTGAACGACTGCTCGGAGCAACGCAGCCGACGACGGGGTTGCTGATCCGATTCTGGTTCGGCGCGGAGCGTGTGGGTGTGAATTCCGTGGCGTTGCAGGGGGTCTCGTCAGCGCAGGGCAAGGTTTCGGTAGCGCTGCTCACGGTGCCGGCTTTGCTCGGGTGCGTGGCTGCGAAATCGCGCGGTTCCGGACCCCATCGGCCCCGACCATAGCGGCGGCTGTCTGCTGATGCGGTCCGACCATGGCCTCGACGTGCAGCGCGGCATGATGGATTTCCTGCTGGCCCACCGCCTCGGCAGCCCGGGCGGGGCGCGCGGCTGACCGACCCGGGGCCGGGTGTCGACGGGTCGCGCAATGTTTTGCCTCGAACGGATACCGGCTCACACGGCTGGGCCGCCGAGGCTGAGGCGGGTAGCTCGAACTCTGGACCGATCAGTCTGCCGGCCGTAGACGAAAGGTCGTTGGTGCACGAGGCCGATCGGGGTATCGGAGTCCGCGACTTCGTCCTATTATCTGCGTATGAATGCAGATAACGAGCCATTGGCGCCGCCGTTGGCGGAGGATCAGGTGGGGCTGGTTGTCGAGGTGTTCCGGATGCTGGCCGATGCGACCCGGGTGCAGGTGCTGTGGGCGCTGGTCGATCGGGAGCTGTCGGTGAACGACCTGGCCGGGCACATCGGGAAGCCCGCGCCGTCGGTGTCCCAGCACCTGTCCAAGCTGCGGATGGCGCGGTTGGTCCGAACTCGACGAGCGGGGACGACGATCTTCTACAGCCTGGAGAACGAACACGTCCGGCAGTTGGTCATGGACGCGGTCTATAACGCTGAGCACGCGGGTCCCGGCGTCCCGCCGCATCACCGCGGCGACAGGGCGGTGCGCGAGTTGCCCGCCCAGGAGCGGGCGGTGTCGGAATGAGCCACGAGCGTAATGGTTTCCGCTGGCGCGGACTCGACCTGCCGTACCAACACGGCCACGCCGAAAGCCGGATCGCTGGGCGAGATGGCAACGGGCACCTGCACGGTACCGGGGACGGCGACGGTCACCCGAACGGCTGCGAACCTGCTCGAGGGCGTGACCACCAGCACGCAGAGGGCTGCGGGGACGACCACGACGTGCAGGACCGTGTAGTTGAAAACAGCCACGAGCATGGCCAGACCGTTGTGCGTCACCATGACCACGGGCACAGGCAAGAACGTGGGCTGGGCCACGAACACGGCCGCGACCGGGCCGGTGCGCATCACTACGGCGGTGCGCAACACCATGGGCATGGGCATGGGCATGGGCATGGGCACGACCACGACCACGACCACGACCACGACCACGACCACGACCACGACCACGACCACCCGAACGGCTTACGCGGCATCCTGCGGGAGATCTTCGCCCCACACAGCCATGACGCCGCCGACAGTGTCGATGATGCTTTGGAAGCCAGTGCGGTCGGGATTCGAGCAGTGAAGATCAGTCTCGGCGTGCTCGGGGCGACGGCGCTGGTTCAGGTGCTGATCGTGGCGATGTCCGGGTCGGTGGCATTGGCTGCGGACACTGTTCACAATTTTTCCGACGCGTTGACTGCGGTGCCGCTGTGGATCGCGTTCGCCCTGGGACGGCGGGCGGCTACCAGGCGCTATACCTATGGGTTCGGGCGCGCGGAGGATCTCGCGGGCCTGTTCGTGGTCGCCATGATCGCATTGTCGGCGGTGCTCGCCGGGTACGAGGCGGTGCGCAGACTGTTGGATCCGGTACCGATCGAGCATCTCGGGTGGGTTGCCGCGGCAGGCGTGATCGGATTCCTCGGAAACGAGACAGTGGCGCTGTATCGGATCAGGGTGGGGCGGCGGATCGGCTCGGCCGCACTTGTCGCCGACGGCCTGCATGCGCGAACCGATGGATTTACCTCGCTGGCAGTGCTTTTCGGCGTCGCCGGAGTGGCGCTGGGGTTCCCGCTGGCCGATCCGATTGTCGGCCTGCTGATTACCGTCGCCATCCTCGCGGTGCTGCGCACCGCCGCCCGGGATGTATTCCGCCGACTGATGGACGGCGTGGAACCGAGTTTGGTGGCCAGCGCGGAGCAGGCGCTTGCCGTCGAGCCGGGTGTGCTCGGTGTGCGCAGCCTTCGGATGCGCTGGATCGGTCATCGTCTGCACGCCGATGTGGAGTTGGACGTCGCCCCGACCACCTCGCTCGCCGATGCGCACCGGGTGGCACACGGCGCCGAGCACACTCTCACCCACGCGGTCCCCAGGTTGGACACCGCCCTGGTCCACGCCTATCCGGCGCATTCGGGCTGACCTCGGGAAACTGATGGCAGTCGCCTATAGGCGGCGGTACAAAGTTTTCCGGCGCCACCTCGGGTGGGGCCTACCGTTGGGTAGCATCGCCGATGTGATGTGGCTCATGGTCGAAATGCCGGTAGGCCGGCCACCGAAGGAAAAGGAGTTCCGATGTTGAGCACCATGCAGGACGAGCCGTTGTCGCTGGCGACGTTGCTGCGCTATGCATCGACGTTCGCGGGTGATTCCACCGTGTCCACCTGGACCGGTACCGATGTGCGCACCATGACCTATCGCGAACTGGGGGCAGAATCGGCCCGGTTGGCGAATGCGCTGCGTGGGTTCGGGATCGGCATCGGTGATCGTGTCGGCACGTTCATGTGGAACAACAACGAGCACATGGTCGCCTACATCGCGGTGCCCGCGATGGGGGCGGTACTGCACGCGCTCAATATCCGGCTCTTCCCCGAGCAGGTGGTCTACGTGGCCAATCACGCCGAGGACCAGGTGGTCATCGTCGATGGCACGCTGCTGCCGATGTTCGCCCAGTACCTGCCGAACCTGAAGACGGTTCGCCACGTGATCGTGGCCAACGGTGATGCCGCCGCGCTGGAAGCGCCTGCCGGGGTGCAGGTGCACTCCTACACCGAACTGCTCGCCGCGCAGCCGGATTCCTACGACTTCCCGGTGATCGACGAACGATCCGCCGCCGCAATGTGTTACACCTCCGGCACCACCGGTGACCCGAAGGGCGTTGTGTATTCGCACCGCTCCAACTGGTTGCACGCCATGCAGGTGTGCTCGCCGAACAGCATGGGTTTCAGCGAGGCCGATAATGTGCTCGCCATCGTCCCGCTGTTCCACGCCAACGCCTGGGGCCTGCCCTACGCGGCACTGATGTCCGGGGCGAACGTGCTGATGCCCGACCGTTTCCTGCAGCCGGGGCCGTTGCTGGAGCTGATGGCATCGCAAAAGCCCACCTTCGGCGCCGCCGTGCCCACCATTTGGGGCGGCGTGCTTGCCGGCCTGGCCGCGAAGCCGCAGGACATCTCGCATCTGCGGACGGTGGTGGTCGGTGGCTCGGCGGTTCCGCCGTCGATGATGCGGGCATTCCAGGAAAAGCACGGCGTGAAGATTTTGCACGCCTGGGGTATGACCGAAACCTCGCCGCTCGGCAGCGTCGCGCAGCCGCCCGCCAGCGCCACCGGCGAGGAGGAATGGGCCTATCGCTTCACTCAGGGCCGGTTCCCGGCGAACGTACAGGCGCGGCTGGTCGCCGACGACGGTAGCGTGGTGCCCAATGACGGAGAAGCGCTGGGTGAGTTGGAGGTTCGCGGGCCCTGGATCACCGGGTCCTACTATTCGCCGGAAGGGTCGTCGGTCGATCCGGACAAGTTCGATGACGGTTGGCTGCGCACCGGCGATGTCGGCAAGATCAGCCCGAACGGCTACCTGACGCTGGTCGATCGATCCAAGGACGTGATCAAGTCCGGCGGCGAGTGGATCTCTTCGGTGGATCTGGAGAATGCGGTCGTGGGTCATCCAGCTGTTGCCGAGGCCGCGGTCATCGGTGTGCCAGACGAGAAGTGGGACGAACGCCCGCTGGTCGCCATCGTGTTGCGGGAAGGCGCCGAGGCCGAACCGGAGGTACTGCGCGACTTCCTGGCCGACAAGTTCGCCAAATGGCAACTGCCCGAACACTGGACCTTCATTGCGGAGGTGCCCAAGACCAGCGTCGGCAAGTTCGACAAGAAGCGCCTGCGCGCCCAGTATGCCGACGGTGAGCTGACGGTCACCACCCTGTCCTGAGCTACACCGCAGCGGGCCCGGCGCGGGCGAAATATGGTGCCGCGCCGGGCCTGTGCTGAGGGTGCCGATCAGCAGTTACGCAGCTCCGGGCTCTGATTGAGCAGTTGAGCGCGGGTGCCGATGAACGTGCTGTAGGTCTCGCCGCCGACCGCGGACAGCGGGAAGGCCGCGACTCGGTGACAGTTCTGGAAGGCGAGTTTCACGCCGAAGTGCCGTTCCAAGCCGCCGCGGATCGCGTCGGAGGCCATGGCGCGCAGCAGTTGACCGCGTGCCAGATCGTCCGGCGGCGGAACCACGTTGTCGGCGTATTCCTCGGTGCCGGAGTGCAGTTCACCGGCCACCCGGCTGACTACCTCCCAGGCGTAGGGCAATGAATTGCGAACACATTCGACGAATTCCGCATCGTCGACCTCGCCGCGTTCGGCGCGTTCGAGTAGTGCGGTGGGAACATCGAGGGACATAACGCTCTCCTCCGGGGATGGGGTGGATGGCGGTGCGATGCCCTTGCATTCTAATCGAAAGTGGTTGTCAACAATCCGGTATTCATCGTGAAAGTGCCCGTTTCAGAGCGGTTTTCGTCTCGGCGGCCAGGGCGTGAACCAGTTCGCCGGCCGGTAGCTCGGAGGTGAGGGTGTGTGTCTGACCGGCCCACAGATTCACTTCCTCCGGATTGCCCGCTGCCCTCGCGGCGGCCCGCAGCGGCGCCGTGGCAAAGTGGATTTCCGGATAGGCGACCGGTGCCGTCGCGGTGTGTTCGTCGATGAACCGGTTGCGCAGGCCGCGAGCCCGGCGACCGGTGAAGGCGCGCGTCAGCATGGTCGCGGTGGCAGCGCCGACGGCGGCGCGGTGCACCGGGTTGGTGCCCGCTTCGGGACAGCGTAGAAATGCGGTGCCGAGCTGGGCGGCGGCCGCGCCCGCGGCCAGTGTCGCCGCAATTCCCGCCCCGGTGCCGATGCCGCCTGCGGCGACGATCGGGAGTTCCACGCTGGTGGTGAGGATCTGCAGCAGTGCGAGTAGCCCCAGCGGGTCGACATTGTCGTCGGCGACCCGGTCGACGAAGGTGGCGCGATGCCCGCCCGCCTCGGCGCCCTGGGCGATGAGCACATCGGCCCCCGCCTCCACCGCGATCCGCGCTTCGGCGGCGGAGGTGACCGTCACCCATGTTTCCGACCCGGCCGCCTGCAGTCGGGCGATCTCGGTGGCGGTCGGACAGCCGAAGGTGAAGGTGACCACCGCGACGGGAGCCGCGATGAGCAGGTCCAGCTTCGCGTCCCAGTCGTCGGTGTCGTATTTCGGCGTGCCGAGCTCGTGCGTCGCGCCGAGCTCGGCCAGATAGCTCGCGAAGGCGGCGGGCGGCGTCGGCGATCCAGGGGTGAACAGGTTGACGCCGAACGGCGCGGTGGTCAGCTCGCGGGTCGCGGCGAGACGCGCCGCGGTGTCGGTCGCGCTCAGATAGCCGGCCGCCAGCAAGCCGAGTCCGCCCGCCGCGGACACGGCCGCGGTCAGCTCGGGAGTAGAGGGTCCGCCCGCCATCGGGGCCAGCACGATCGGGACGCGCATTTCGTCGATGATCACGGTCCCAGTGTCGCTCATCTGGACAGTTGACCCCGGTTTACCTGCGATTTCCCGAGAGAAGGTTGCGGAATGGTCACGACGGGGTAGAGTTCCCGTCACAACGGATGCTGAAACGTTACATAGCCCGGAGTTGCCAGATCGTTACAAACGGTGTGGTTCCGGCCCAGGATTCGTTGACCACCAATGTAGGTCGGAAGCTAGGACGCAGCTGTGTCGCACCACCGGGTAGGCCCCAGTTCCATAACCGTGATGAGCCTCATCGGCGACGGTGTTTCGGGTCGGCCGACGCGGCATCGCGCCGAGTCGACCACGACCGAGCGGGTGAAGGTCGCCGCGGGCGTCGCGGTCGCGGCGAGCGCGCTGCTCGGCACCGCAACCCAGGTCGCGCCTGCGATCGCCGCGCCGCTGCTGCCCGGCTCGCACGACGCCGAGGAAGCTCCCGCTCCCATCAGTTTCAAGGGCACCGGCACGCAGCAGGTCTCGGAGGCCTTGGCCGCCGCGACTCCCGTCGCCGCATCCCTCCCCGCGCCGCAGGTCGCGAAGCCGGTGGCCGCACCGGTCGCCGCCCCGTTCGGCATCGGCAACCTGCCGCCGGAGATCGCGGGACCGCTGGCCCAGGTCGAGCAGATCCTGAAGGGTGCGCAGCAGCAGCTCGCGCCCGCCCCCGCGGTTCGCCCGGTCGCCGGTGCGATCAGCTCCGGATACGGCAGTCGGTGGGGCGAGTTCCACTACGGCCTCGACTTCTCCGATCAGCTCGGCGCGCCGATCCACTCGGTGAGCAACGGCACCGTCATCGAGGCGGGCCCGGCGTCGGGCTTCGGTCTGTGGGTCCGCGTGCAGCAGGACGACGGCACCATCGCGGTGTACGGTCACGTGAACGAGATGCTGGTGCACGAGGGTCAGCGGGTCAACGCGGGTGATGTCATCGCCACCGTCGGCAACCGCGGCAACTCGACCGGTCCGCACCTGCACCTGGAGATCTGGGACCAAGCGGGCCGCAAGATCGACCCGATGCCCTACCTGGCCTCCAAAGGTGTTCCCCTGCAGTGGGGCCCGTCGGCGCACTGATTTTTGTTGTCCGGCTTGATGTTCGGCGGATCGCAAGCCGCACGCGAACACTTATCGGTCGTTAGGCTCTGGCGGTGACCGCGCTTGGCGACATCTTCGAGCCTGGATCACCGCACGGCCGCACCTACGCCGTGCTGGTGCATCATCCGCGATCGCGCCTGTCCGATATCGCCGGATATTTAGGTCTGCCAGTCGATGTGGCCGAGGCGTCGCTGAAAGTGCTGTGCGACCTCGACGCCGCGGAATGCCTTGTCGGTCCCGACGGCGAGCCGTTGTGGGACGCGCACGCCCCGGAGTCGCTGTCGGAGGCCGAGGCTCGACGCAGGCAGCGGGACATCAACCACATGCACGCGGCCGCAGCGCGACTCAGCGAGACCTTCCGGTCGGTGCGCCGCTCACCCCGCGCCAACGGTTCGGTGGTGCCGGTATTCGAGCGGTTGGAGATGCTGGCCGATTTCGAGGAGATGCAGACTGCGGCGCGCAGCAGCGTCAAGGTGATCGAGCGCGGGCCTTATCTGAGCGATGTCGAACGCGAGCACCAGCTCTTCAAGCTGAAGCGGTCCAGGATCGGTGCGGGCATCCGCTACCAAACCCTGTACCAGGACACCATTTATCAGGACCCGGAACGGCTGCGGCACGCACTGTCCACCAACGCCAGTGGGGCACAGGCGCGCACACTGCCCGAGCCACCGTTCAAGCTGATCATCAGTGATGACGAACGGGCCAGCCTGGTGCTGCATGCCGATGAACGACGGCCGGACCCGATGGGCCTGCGCATCAACGGTTCCGCGGCGTTGCGCCTGGCGGTCAAGACCTTCGATGTGCTGTGGTCACTGGCCGCACCGATCTCGGTGAACCCGTCGGCTGACGAACTCGACGAAAAGGACAAGGCGATCCTCACCCTGATGGGCCTCGGTGCCACCGACGACACCATTGCGCGAAGGCTCGGCATGTCGCGGCGCACTGTGGTGCGCAGGACCGCCCGATTGCTGGAGCGACTCGGTGCGAGCACGCGTTTTCAGGCCGGTGTTCAAGCGACTCGTCGCGGTTGGCTGTGAAGTCCCTCACGGATCGAGTATCGGGGGCAACATCGGAGGGATTCCGGCCGATAGTCGAATGGTCGCCATGCATAATGCGCTGCCGGTCCGGCAGCCGCCCGAGCCGGGCTCGGTGCTGAGCGTTGCTTATATGATTGCTCGAGCCGCGCGCCAAGGACGTCGAGCCCTTGGTCTCTTGGTGGCCTCGTGCGGTCGTGCGGCTGTGCTCTATGCGAAGGGGTGAAAGTACTCGAATGGATGGTCCTCGTCGTTCTGTGCGCGGAAACCGTCGACGGCGGTCGGGCGCCCCATTATTCGGACAGCTGCTCACCGCCTCGGTCGAGTCCGCTGCCGACTCGGTGGCGATCCGATTCAACCCGACCGGTGACCCGGCCGATCAGCGCGAACTCAGCTACCGCGAGTTGGACGAGACCTCGTCCCGGCTCGCCCGTGAACTGATCGATCGCGGCGTCGGCCCTGGAAACTTCGTGGCGGTGGGCATCACCCGCTCGGTCGAGTCGATTGTGTCGATGTGGGCAATCGCGAAGACGGGCGCGGCGTTCGTGCCGGTCGATCCGTCCTATCCGTCGGATCGCATCGATTACATCCTGTCGGACTCCGGCGCGAGCCTTGGTTTGACCACCACGGCGCACCGCGAGGTGTTCGGGACGTCGATCGAGTGGATCGAACTGGACGATGACGGGCAGGCCGACCGCATCGCGGGCAGACAAGCGCATCCCATCTCCTACGCCGACCGCATCGGCACGCTCACCGAACAGCATCTCGCCTACGTTATCTATACCTCGGGCTCCACCGGTCGGCCGAAGGGCGTCGCGGTCTCGCACACCGGGCTGTCCGCCGTCGCGGGCGTCCGGGAGAAGCTCGAGGTCACCGCCGACGCCCGCGTGCTGCATGTGAGCTCGCCGAGCTTCGACTTCTCCATCATGGAGTTCTTCATGGCGTTCACCAGCGGAGCGACGCTGGTGGTCGCGCCACCTGGCGTGTTCGGTGGGGCCGAGCTCGCCGAGCTGTTACGCCGCGAACGGGTCACGCATGTGATGATCACGCCGGGTGCGCTGGATTCGGTCGATCCCACCGGGTTGGACGATTTGCGGTCCCTCGTGATCGGTGGCGAGCGCTTGCTGCCAGAGCTGATCGGGCGCTGGGTCGGCGATGGCCGCAAGGTGTACAACTTCTATGGCCCGACCGAGACCACCGTCATCATGACCGCCTCCGACCCACTGAGCGTCGGTGATCCGATCACCATCGGCAAGGCCCTGGCAACCAGCATCGGCACCTTCATTCTGGATGGGCGGTTGCGTCCGGTCCCGGTTGGCGTGACCGGCGAATTGTATGTGGCGGGTCCCGGCCTCACCCAGGGCTATCTCGGGCGGCCCGGGTTGACCGCGGAGCGGTTCGTGGCCAGCCCGTTCGGTATCGAGGCGGGCGATCCGGGGGCACGGCTGTATCGCACCGGTGATGTGGTGCGCCGCACCGAGTCCGGCGACATAGAGCATTTGGGTCGCTCCGACTTCCAGGTGAAGATCCGTGGTCTTCGCATCGAGCTCGGTGAGATCGACAGCGCGCTGAGCAATCACCCGGATGTGGACTTCGCGGCGACGTTGGGTCGCACGCTGCCATCCGGTGTGACCGCGCTGGTGTCCTACGTGCTGCCGCGGTCGGAGGCGAGCGGGAACCGGGTCGGGGTGGATACCGCGGCACTCGCGGCGCATGTCGGCGAATCGTTGCCCGCCTACATGGTTCCCCAGGTGATCATGGTGCTCGACTCGATTCCGCTGAACCCGGTCGGCAAACTCGATCGTGCGGCACTGCCGGAGCCGGTGTTCACCGCGCGTGAGTTCCGGGCGCCGACCACCAGCACCGAGCAGGTTGTCGCCGATGTGTTCGCAGCGCTGTTGATACCCGACGCGCCGGACGCCCGTGTCGGTGCCGACGACGACTTCTTCGAGCTCGGCGGTAACTCGCTGTTGGCCACCCAGGCCGCGGCGCGCATCGGTAGCGCACTCGACGTGCGGGTGCCGGTGCGGTTGATGTTCGAGGCGTCCACCGTCGCGGCGCTCGCCGTACGGGTGGAGGAAGAGACCGGTTCAGGTACCGGACCAGCTTTGCAGGCTCGAGTGCGTCCGGAGCGGATTCCGCTGTCGTACGCGCAGCAGCGGATGTGGTTCCTCAACCGGTTCGATACGACCAGCGGTGTCAACAACATTCCGCTCGCAGTGCGGTTGTCGGGTGCGCTGGATATCGACGCACTGCGGGCCGCTGCGCGTGACCTGGTCGCTCGCCACGAGGTGCTGCGGACGGTGTATCCGGAAAGCGATGGCGAGGGCACGCAGGTCGTGCTGCCGATCGACGATGCTCGAGCCGTACCGGAACTCGACGTCGTGTCGACCACTACGGCGGAGCTGCCCGACCTCGTCATCGCCTCGGCCGTCGCCGGATTCGATGTCGCCCTCGCCCCGCCGATCCGGCTTCGGGTGTTCCGGCTGAGCGAATCCGAGCACGTGCTGGTTTGCGTCGTGCACCACATCGCCGCCGACGGCTTCTCGATGGGGCCACTCACCCGCGACCTGATCGCCGCCTACTCCGATCGTGCGCGCGGCGCGCAACCGCAGCTGCCGCAGCTCGCGGTGCAGTACGCGGACTTCGCGCTCTGGCAGCGCGAGGTGCTCGGCGCCGAAGACGATCCGGAGTCACTGCTCGCCAAGCAGATCGCCTTCTGGCGCGATGAATTGGCCGGGTTGCCCGAGCAATTGGAACTGCCCGCCGATCGGCCTCGGCCTGCGGTGATGTCCAACCGCGGCGCCTTCTTCGGCTTCGACATCGATGCCGAAACCCATGCTGCGCTGAACCGACTTGCCCAGAAACATAATTCGACACTGTTCATGGTCGTGCACGCCGCACTGGCCGTACTACTCGCTCGGCTCTCCGGCACCAGGGATATCGCGATCGGCACTCCGGTCGCTGGTCGCGGCGAGGCCGCGCTCGACGAACTGATCGGCATGTTCGTCAATACCGTCGTGTTGCGCAGCGATATCGACCCGGAGCTGTCCTTCGACGAGCTGCTGCACGAGTTCCGTCGGATCGATGTCGCGGCATTCGGACACGTGGACGTGCCCTTCGAGCGGCTGGTGGAACTGCTCGACCCGGCGCGGTCGATGGCACGGCATCCACTGTTCCAGGTGATGCTGCTGTTCCAGAACATGGCGCAGACCGAGCTGGAATTGCCCGGACTCGCCGTGTCGGGTGTCGACCTCGGTGTCGCGATGGCCAAGTTCGATCTCGAGCTGACCATCGTGCCGCGTGAAGAAGGCGGTGTGCCCAGTGGCATGTCGGCGTCGTTCACCTACGCCGTCGATCTGTTCGACGAGGCGACGGTGGCCGGGTTCGCGCGGCGCTTGACCACGGTGTTCGCCGCGATGGTCGATGACCCGGGGCAGGGCGTCGGTGCGGTCGAGCTGCTCGAGCCTGCCGAGCGGCAGCGAATCCTGGTGGACTGGAACGACACTCGTCACCCGGTTGGTCAGGGGCTGTTGCTGGACGGGTATCGGCGTGCCGCCGCGGCGCACCCCGACGCGGTGGCCGTGGTGTACGAGGGCGCCGAGCTCACTTATCGCGAGTTCGACGAGCGGGTCAACAGGCTGGCCAGGTTGCTGATCAGCGAGGGTGTCGGCGCGGAATCGCTGGTCGGCCTCGCGGTGCGGCGTTCGCTCGATCTGGTGGTCGGCATGTACGCGATCGTCGCCGCCGGTGGTGCGTATGTGCCGCTGGATCCGGATCATCCCGGCGAGCGGATCGCGCACATCCTCGATACCGCCGCGCCGGTCTGCGTGCTGACGACAACCGCCGATGCGGTCGACGCCGACGCGCCGGTGTTGCCTCTGGACACGATCGACCTGGAACGGTTCTCGGGTGCTCCGATCGCACCGGAGGAGCTGCTGCGCCCGGTCTCCGGGCACAACCCGGCCTACGTGATCTTCACCTCGGGCTCGACCGGTCGACCGAAGGGCGTGGCGATCTCGCACGCCGCCATCGACAACCAGATCGAATGGATGCTCGCGCAGTACCCGCTCGGTCCCGACGATGTCTACCTGCAGAAGACCGCAACCACCTTCGATGTGTCGCTGTGGGGCTACTTCATGCCGCTGCGCGCGGGGGCCACGCTGGTCGTCGCCACCCACGACGGTCATCGCGACCCTGCCTACATCGCGGAAACGATTGCCGCGCAACGTGTCACGGTCACCGACTTCGTGCCGTCGATGCTGACGGTGTTCGCAACGCACACCGCGCCGGGCGCCTGCCCGACACTGCGTGAGGTGTTCGCCATCGGTGAGGCGCTGCCGCCGGAGACGGTGGAAGCACTGGCCGCGGTCTCGGACGCGACGGTGCACAACCTGTACGGGCCGACCGAGGCCGCGGTGTCGGTGACCTACTGGCCTGCACGCGTCGGTGAGCTCGCCACGGTCCCGATCGGTCTGCCGCAGTGGAACACTCGGGTATTCGTGCTGGATTCGCGGTTGCGGCCGACGGCGGCGGGTGTGGTCGGCGAGCTCTACCTGGCCGGTGACCAGCTGGCGCGCGGCTATGTGGCCCGTCCGGATCTGACGGCGGATCGGTTCGTCGCCAACCCGTTCGAGCAGGGCGCCAGGATGTATCGGACCGGCGACCTGGTCGCGTGGCGGGAAAACCCGCAGCGGCTGGAATATCTGGGTCGTACCGACTTCCAGGTGAAATTCCGTGGCCAGCGCATCGAGCTCGGTGAGATCGAGACCGCGCTGCTCGCTGTGCCTGCCGTGAGCCAGGCGGCGGCACTGGTCGTGCCGTCGGTGACCGGCGATCAGTTGGTCGGCTATGTGGTGGGGCGGCCGGGTCAGCGGATCGAGCAGCAACAGTTGCTCGCCGCGATCTCGGAAGTCCTACCCGCCTACATGGTTCCGGCCGCACTCGTGGCGCTGGATGCCTTCCCGCTCAACACCAGCGGCAAGCTCGACCGCAAGGCGCTGCCCGCACCGACCTTCACGGCTCGGGAATTCCGGGCTCCGGTCACTCAATCGGAGGAGATCGTCGCCGCCGTTTTCGCCGAGGTACTCGGCGTCGAACGCGTCGGCGCCGATGACGACTACTTCGCCATGGGCGGTAACTCGCTGCTGGCCACCCGTGCGGTCGCCAGGATCAACGACGCGTTGGAAACCAATGTCGCGGTGCGCGATCTGTTCGAAGCCTCGACCGTCGCCGCGCTCGCGGCCAGGATCGTGCCCGGCGTCGGCCGTGATTCGGCGGCCCGCCCCGCGCTGGCCAAGGCCGAACGGCCGGAATTGATTCCACTGTCGCTCGCTCAGCAGCGGATGTGGGTGCTCAACCAGCTCGACACCGAATCTGCCTCCTACAACCTGCCTTTCGTGATCCGACTGACCGGAGCGCTCGACGTGACGGCGTTGCGTCTGGCCGTCGAGGATGTGCTGGTCCGGCACGAAGCATTGCGCACGCGGTTCCCGACGACGAGTGTCGGTGGTCAGGCCCGTCAGGAGATCCTGGCCGCGGCCGAAGTATTGCCGGAGGGACTGGAGGTCGAGACCCCTGCGGACGTGGTCGCTCGGGTCACCGAGCTGGTGTCCGCCGGATTCGACGTCACCGAGCAGGTGCCCGTTCGGGTTCGCCTGCTGGCCAACGGCACCGCCGACGACTACCTGCTCGTCCTTGTGGTGCACCACATTTCGGCCGACGGCGCGTCCTTTGCACCACTGGCCCGTGACATGATGACCGCGTATATCGCCCGGACCGGCGGCGAAGCCCCCGGCTGGGCGCCGCTGCCGGTGCAGTACGCCGATTTCGCGCTCTGGCAACACACGGTCATCGGCACCGAAGACGACGAGAACTCGGTGGCGGCACGGCAAATGGCGTATTGGCGCGAGCAGCTGTCGGGCTGGTCGGGGACGCTGCAGTTGCCGCTGGACCGCCCGCGTCCGACGGTGCCGTCGAACCGCGGCGCATCGGTGGACTTCACCGTTCCCGCCGAAGTGCACGAGGGTCTGATCCGCATTGCCCGCGAGCACCGGTCCTCGGTGTTCATGGTGGTGCACGCGGCGCTCGCCGTGCTGCTTGCCAGGCTCTCCGGCAGCACGGATGTCACGATCGGCACGCCGATCGCCGGTCGCGGCGAGCGGGCGTTGGACGATCTGGTCGGCATGTTCGTCAACACGCTGACCTTGCGTACCTCGGTCGAGCGGACCGCGAGCTTCGAGGAATTGCTGCTGCAGGCGCGCGAGGCGGATCTGTCCGCCTTCGCCAACGCGGACATCCCTTTCGAGCGGGTGGTCGAGGCCGCCATGCCCGGTCGCTCGGTCGCGCAGAACCCGCTGTTCCAGGTGATGCTTTCCTTCCAGAACCTGGAGCAGCCCACCCTGGAGCTGCCCGGCTTGACTGTCGGCGCGCTGGATTCGGGCGAGATCGCGGCGAAGTTCGACCTACAGCTCGTGGTCGAACCCCGGCTGTCGGAAGACGGGAAGCCGGGCGATATCGTCGCGATGTTCACCTATGCCACCGATCTTTTCGAGGAGTCGACGGCGCGGGCGTTCGGTCGCAGACTGGTGCGCATCATGACGGCGGTGGCCGCCGATCAGCAGGTCCGCATCGGCGATATCGACATCCTCGACGCCGAAGAGCGTGACCGGGTCCATGCCGCACCGGCCGCGGCACCGAGCGCCATACCGGCCTCCGGGGGCACCAAGCTGCCCCAGGCGCTGGCCGCGGCGGTGGACGACGATCCCGACGCACCCGCTCTGGTATGGGGCGATGACGAAATGTCCTACCAGGAACTGGATGCCAACTCCTCGCGCCTGGCCAGGGTGCTGATCGGGCACGGTTGCGGTCCCGGCGTCGGGGTGGCGGTCCGGCTGGACCGCGGCACCGATTCGGTGGTCGCGGCCTGGGCGGTGCTCAAAGCGGGTGCCGCACTTGTGCCGCTCGCCGGCGCCGATATGCCGCTGCCCGACGCACCGGTCGTCAAGATCGGGCTGACCGTAGGACACCAGCCGGTCGACAGCGATGGCCTCGACTGGCTGCGGTTGGACGATCCCGCGGTGATCGCCGACATTGCCGAGCAATCGGCTCGGCCGGTGACCTACGCGACGCGTAACGGCGTGCTGCGCGGCGAAGATCCGGCACTGGTCGTGGCGTCCAGCGGTGTGACGATGACCTACGACGAGTTGGCGGTGGCCACCGAAGGGCTGCGCGCCCGTACCGGTCTGACCTTCGAGTCCCGCACCTTCCAGCGCGGACGGTCGGATTCGCCTGCCGTGCTACTCGAGGTGGTTGCGGCGGGAGCGGCGGGAGCCTCGCTGGTCATTGTGCCCGACGCCGCCGAACTGGCGACGTCGTTGGCCGATGAGTGGGTCACCCACCTGCTCGCCGATCACACGACCCTCGACGCGATGGATATGACCTTGCTGGCGGATCTGCAGACCGTCGTGCTCGATGCGGGGTCGGCGGTCGCGCCGGTAGCGGTGCCGGGGTCGGTCGCGCTGGTCTTGCTCGATGAGCTACTGACGTCGGGGAGCCGGTAACGAACCCACGTTCGCGATCGGTATCTGCTTTTGTGGGGTACGCCCCGTGCCATGTGTTCTTGCGTTAACAAGCGGTTGGGAAGATTCTGCGATGTTCGATGTGTTCGGGAATTGGCCGGTGGCCCAGCGTTGCTGTGATCGAATGGTGACGCAGGCATGAGCCGCCCCACTCGCGTCCGTCCTACCCGAACCCGCGGAGCCCGAGTCACCACGTTGCCGCAGCTCATGGCGACTGCGGTGGAGTCGAACCCCGATGGCATCGCGCTCGTGCACGCCGACGCCACCACGACGTTCGCACAGCTGAGCTATGCCGAACTCGACAATCGATCCAACCGGCTGGCCAGACACCTGATCGACCACGGCGTCGGGCCGGAGGACTTGGTCGCCGTGGGTATCCCGCGGTCGGCGGAGTCGGTGGTCGCGGTGTGGGCGATCGCCAAGTGCGGTGCCGGGTTCGTTCCCGTCGACCCGAACTATCCTGCCGATCGGGTCGCGCACATGGTCTCGGATTCCGGTGCCGTCCTGGGTTTGACTGTCGCTTCAATGCGCGCCGACCTACCCGACCGGGTCGATTGGCTGGAAATCGACACCGCCGAGCTCGAACAACTGTTGGGGGAGTACCCGGCGGATCCGGTCACCAATGCCGACCGGGTACGGCCGCTGCGGGCCGAACACCCCGCCTATGCGATTTATACGTCCGGATCGACCGGTGCGCCGAAGGGCGTGGTCGTCACGCAGGCGGGGCTGTCGAGTTTCTGCGATGAGCAGCGTGAGCGCTATCGGGTGACTGCCGCATCGAGGACCCTGCACTTCGCCTCGCCTTCCTTCGACGCGTCGGTGCTGGAATTGTTGCTGGCGCTGGGTGGGGCCGCGACGATGGTCGTGGTGTCGCCGACCGTGTACGGCGGTGACGAGCTGGCCGAGCTTTTGCGCAGGGAGCGAGTGACGCATGGGTTCATCACCCCGTCCGTTCTTGCTTCGCTGCCCCCCGAGGGACTCGATGAGCTGCGGGTAGTGGTGGCCGGTGGTGAGGCGTGCCCACCAGAGTTGGTGCGGCGCTGGGTGCTACCGATAGCCACGGGAACCCGCGAGTTCTTCAATGGTTACGGGCCCACCGAGACCACCATCATGGTCAATATCAGCGCACCGATGACGCCGGGCGTACCGGTGACGATCGGTGGCCCGATTCGTGCGATCACCGAATACGCGTTGGATGCGCAGCTGGTGCCGGTCCCGGACCGAGTGGCAGGCGAACTCTATGTCTCCGGGGCGCAGCTGGCCCGTGGATATCACGATCGGCCGGGGTTGACGGCTGCCCGGTTCGTGGCCGATCCGTTCGGCCCGCCCGGCTCGCGGCTGTATCGCACCGGTGACCTGGTCCGCTGGACCGCGGATCGGGAGCTGGAGTATCTGGGGCGCAACGACTTCCAGGTGAAGATCCGCGGCTTCCGGATCGAGCTCGGCGAGATCGACGCGGTCCTCGCCGAACACGAGACCGTCGATTTCGCCGTGACCATCGGGCACCAACTGGAGAACGCGGGCACGATCCTCGTGTCGTATGTGCATGCCGCGAACGGTTCGCCGGTGGATCCGGCGGAGCTGACGGCGCTGGCCGAGCGCCGCCTGCCCGCACATATGGTGCCGACCACCATCATGGTGCTCGACGAGATTCCGTTGACGCCCGTCGGCAAGCTGGATCGGGGGGCACTGCCGACCCCGCAGTTGCGTACCAGCGCTTTCCGCGCCCCGTCGGGGCCGATCGAGACGTTGGTCGCCGATACTTTCGCCGACCTTCTCGGTACCGACGCAGCGGTCGGTGCCGATGACGATTTCTTCTCACTCGGTGGCAACTCACTGATCGCCACGCAGCTGACGGCCCGCTTGGGCGCGGCGCTGGATACTCGTGTTCGGGCGCGCTGGCTGTTCGAGACGCCGACCGTCGCCGGGTTGGCCGCCACGCTGGCGGAGCATGCGGGTTCCGGCGGCCGCGCCGCGCTGGTGGCCGGTCCGCGGCCGGAGCGTATTCCACTGTCGCTCGCACAGCAGCGGATGTGGTTCCTGAACCAATTCGATCCGGCATCCGCGGCATACAACATTCCGATTGCCGTACGACTGACCGGTGAGCTGGATCTCGTCGCACTGCAGCAGGCCGTCGCGGATGTCGTGGCCCGTCACGAGGTGCTGCGCACGGTCTATCCGGCACACGATGGCATCGCCTACCAATCGGTGCTGCCTGCGGGGCAGGCGGTGCCGGATGTCTCCCCGCAGCGGCTCGACGCCGCCGCGTTGCGCGAACAGATCGGCGGGCTGGTTGCCGCGGGCTTCGACGTGACCACCGAGGTTCCGTTGCGCGCCAAGCTGTTTCAGGTCGATGGTGTCGACGCCGAAGACGAATATGTGTTGGTGCTCGTCGCGCATCACATCAGTGCCGACGGCTGGTCGATGGGACCGTTGACCCGTGACCTGATGCTGGCGTATGCGGCACGCAGTGGCGGCGAAGCACCGGCGTGGGCTCCGCTGCCGGTGCAGTACGCGGATTTCGCGCTGTGGCAGCGCGCGGTGCTCGGTGCCGAATCCGATCCGGAATCGCTTGCCGGACAGCAGTTGTCGTACTGGACGCAGGCGTTGGCCGGGCTGCCGGATGAACTGAACCTGCCGTCGGACCGCCCGCGTCCCCCGGTGCAGTCCTTTGCCGGTGGCCACATCGATTTCGTGATCGATGCCGAGCGGCACGCGGCATTGGTCCGGCTGGCACAAGAACACAACGCCACCCTGTTCATGGTGGTGCACGCCGCGCTCGCCGTGCTGCTCGCGCGCTTGTCGGGCTCCGACGACATCGCTATCGGTACTCCGGTGGCCGGTCGCGGCGAGGCCGAGCTCGACGACGTGATCGGCATGTTCGTCAACACCCTCGTGCTGCGCACCGAGGTGGCGGGGCGCCTGAGTTTCCTCGAGTTGCTTGCGCGGACCAGGGAAGCCGACCTGCAGGCGTTCGCGCATGCCGACCTGCCGTTCGAGCGACTGGTCGATGTGCTGAGTCCGGAGCGCTCCTCGGCGCGGCAGCCGCTGTTCCAGGTGATGCTGTCGTTCCAGAACCTGCCCGACGCCGATTTCGAGCTCCCCGGGTTGCGGATCGGTGCGGTGGACTTCGAGGTCGACACCGCGAAATTCGATCTGTCGTTGACCATTCAGCCGACGGCAGGCCCCGATGGCGGTATGGCGGCCTCGCTGTCGTTCGCCGAGGATCTGTTCGACGCCGCCACCGTCGCCGGTTTCGTCGAGCGATTCACCCGGGTGCTGGTGGCGGTCACCAGTAATCCCGACGCGCCGGTGGGCGATCTGCCGGTGTTGGCCCAGGACGAGTACGAGATGCTCACCCAGGTGCCTCCCGTCGATGTCACCGGTGCGGACCTGCTGCCGGATATCTTGACCCGCGGTGTGCGATCAGGTGCCGACCGCACTGCGGTGCGGTATCAAGACCGGTCGATCAGTTATGGCGAATTGGACGAATACACTTCGCGATTGGCGCGGGTGCTGATCGATCGTGGTGTCGGTCCCGACCAGCTGGTTGTGCTGTGCTGCCCGCGCTCCTACCAGACGGTCGCGGCCATGATGGCGGTGGCGAAAGCCGGTGGCGCGTGGGTGCCGGTCGACCCGACGCACCCGCGGGATCGGGTGCAATACATGGTCACCGATTCCCGGGCGGTTCTCGGCGTCACCTTCGCCGAATATGTCGATGAACTGCCCGATGATGTGTCGTGGCTGGTTCTCGACGACCCGGAGATCGAGCAGTTGTGCGCGGCGCAGTCCGCGGCTCCGGTGACCGATGCGGATCGGTTGGCGCCGTTGCACATTCGGCACCCCGCCTACGTGATCTACACCTCCGGCTCGACCGGCCGCCCCAAGGGTGTCGTGGTCACCCATACCGGTCTCGGCAGCCTGCTCGACTACGCGATCGAGCTGCACCGGTTCGGGCCGCAGCATCGAATGTTGCACGTGCGCACCACCATTGCCGACCCCTCGGTGCTGGAATGGATGTGTGCCTTCGCCACCGGCGCGACCTTGGTGATCGTACCGTCGACCGTTGTCGGCGGGGCCGACCTGAGTGAACTGATACGTGTCGAGCGCGCGACCCACACGATCATCACCCCGGCGGTACTCGGCACTTTGGATCCGACCGGGATGGACGACCTGGTTGTCGTCGATGTCGGTGGCGATGTCACGACCACGGAGCTGGTCGACAAGTGGCAGCCCGGCCGCCGGTATCTCAACGCCTATGGTCCGACCGAATCCACTATCACCTGCTCCTACGGTGATCTGGTCGCCGGACAGCCGGTGACCATCGGGCCGCCGGTGCCGGGGACCTCGGCACTGGTGCTGGACGGCAGGCTCAATCCGGTCCCGCCGGGTGTGGTCGGCGAGTTGTATCTGGCCGGAGCCGGATTGGCCCGCGGCTACAACAATCGCGCGGAGCTGACCTCGGAGCGCTTCATCGCCAATCCGTGGGGCGAACCGGGTACCAGGATGTACCGGACCGGTGATCTGGTGCGCCGGGTGCCCGAGCCCAACGGTCCGGCCGGTTGGACACTGGAGTATCTGGGGCGCACCGACTTCCAGGTGAAGATCCGTGGTTTCCGTATCGAGCTCGGTGAGATCGACGCGGTACTCGGTAGCCATGACGACGTCGAATATGTGGTCACGATGGGCCGCGAGACGGCAGCGGGCGCACAGATTCTGGTGTCGTACGTGCTGGCGGCGCCAGGTCGCGTTGTCGATCCGGCCCGCCTCACCGAATTCGCCGCGCGCAGTCTCGCGCCCTACATGGTGCCCGCGGCGATCGTGGTGCTGGACGAAGTCCCGTTGACCCCGATCGGCAAGCTGGATCGTAAGGCGTTGCCGGAGCCGGAGTTCAAGGTGACGGTGTCGCGTGAACCCGTCGGTGAGGTGGAGTCGCGGCTTGCCGCGTTGTTCGCCCAGGTGCTGGGTGTGGATCGGGTCGGTGTCGACGATTCGTTCTTCGCGGTCGGTGGCGACAGCATTATGTCGATTCAGTTGGTATCGCGGGCCAAGGCGGCCGGGATCGTGTTCACCCCGCGGGATGTGTTCGAGCAGAAGACGGTGGCCCAGCTGGCCAGGGTCGCGGTGAACGTGGGAGATGTCGCCCTGGTGGAGTTGGCCGAGCTGCCGGGCGGTGGCGTCGGCGAGGTCCCGTTGACGCCGGTCGTGGCTGCTTCGCTCGCTGCCGGTTCGTTCGGCCGGTTTGCCCAGGCCATGGTGCTCGGGCTGCCGGAGGATATCGACCACGCGGGTTTGGTAGCGACGGTCGGCGCGGTGCTCGATCATCACGACGTGCTGCGCTCGCGGGTATCGCAGGTCGATGGACGCTGGCGTTTCGAGGTGCAGGCACCGGGCGCCGTCGACGCGGCCACGCTGGTGCGCGAGGTCGAGGTACCCGCGGGTGTCGACGAAGCGGAGCTGAACCGAATCGGCCGCGCCGCTATGGATTCCGCGCTCGCTGCGCTGGATCCTGCCGCGGGCGTGATGCTGGCGTTGCGGTGGTTGCGCAGGCCGGACGCACGCGACGCGCTGATCGTCGCGGCTCATCACGATGTGATCGACGGTGTGTCGTGGCGCATTCTGATCCCGGATCTGGTGCTGGCCGGGGTGCAGCGTGCGTCTGGGCAACCTATCGCGCTGCCCGCCACCGGCACGTCGTTCCGGCGTTGGGCGCACGGTTTGGTCGAGGAGGCCGCCGGTGCCGCTCGGATCGCGGAACTCGACTACTGGCGCGGGTTGCTGGCGGCATCGGATCCGCTGCTCGGCATCCGGGCCCTCGACCCCGCGGTGGATACCCACGCGACGGTGCAGCAGTTCGCGGTCCAGGTACCGGTCGAGGTGACCGATGCGGTGTTGACCAAGGTGCCCGCGCTGTATCGGGGTGGTGTCAATGATGGTTTGCTCGCGGCGCTCGCTCTGGCGGTGCGTTCGTGGCGGGCCAGGCGGGGCATCGATGCCCCGGTCACTCGGGTGCGGTTGGAAGGACACGGCCGTGAGGAGGATGCGGTCCCCGGTGCGGATCTGACGCGCACCATCGGCTGGTTCACCAGTCTCTATCCCCTCGCGGTCGATCTGTCCGGTGTCGACATCGATGCGGCCAACGCGGGCGGGGCGGCTACCGCGGCCATGCTGAAGTCGGTGAAGGAGCAGCTGCTCGCGGTGCCGGACAAGGGCATCGGCTTCGGCATGCTGCGCCACCTCAATCCCGACACTGCCGCTGAGCTGGTCGGCGATCTCGGTCAGATCGGGTTCAACTACCTCGGGCGCGTCTCCACGGGCGGGGTGCCCGAGGGTTTGGCCGACGCGGGTTGGCTGCCGACCGGCGATCTGGGTGATCTCCCCGCGGAACTGGATCCCGCCATGCCCGCCGCCGCGGTGGTGGACATCAACGCGATCGTGGTCGACACGGATGCGGGCCCGCTGATGAATGTCATGTTCCAGTACGCCGCTGAGATTCTCGACGAGGCGGCGGTGCGGGAGCTGGCCGATGATTGGCTTGCCGCGCTGACCGCGGTGGCTGGGCATGTGACAGACCCGGCGGCCGGTGGTCTGACGCCGTCGGATGTGCCGCTGGTGCGAGTTTCCCAGGCGGAGTTGGACATATGGCAGCGGGAGCATCCCGGCCTGGTCGATGTGTTGCCGCTGTCACCGTTGCAGTCCGGGTTGCTTTTCCTGATGGATCTGCTGGCCGGATCGGTGGATGCCTACGTCACCCAGTTGGCGGTCGAGCTGTCCGGCGATCTCGATCTGGATCGCATGCGTCGTGCGGCGCAGGCGATGCTGGACCGGCACGCGAACCTGCGGGCTGCCTTCGTACCCGCCGCGGATGGCACCCAGGTGCAACTGATCGCCGACGGTGTACAGGTGCCGTGGCAGATAGTCGATGCGGTGCCGGATGCCGATCTGGCGTCGATGATGTCGGCCGATCGGCGGCTCGGATTCGAGCCGACGACGGCGCCGTTGTTGCGATTCACGGTGTACCGCACCGAAACCGGGCGTACGCACCTGGTGCTGACTTCGCATCACATTCTGCTGGATGGCTGGTCGACGCCGCTGCTGATGAAAGACCTCATGGTCTTCTACGTGACGCACGGGGATGCGTCCCTGCTGCCGCGTGTGCGGCCCTATCGCGATTACCTGGCCTGGCTGTCGGCGCAGAATCGGGAACTCACCGAGCGGGCCTGGGGCACCGCGATGGACGGGGTCGAGCCGACCCTACTGGCCCCGGTGCTGCCCTCGCCGCCTGCCTCGGCGGACGGCTTCGGTACCAACTCCTTCGAGCTGTCCTCGGCGGAGCTGACCGCGTTCGCCGCCGCGGCCGAGGTCACCGCCAACACCGTGGTGCAGGCCGCGTGGGCGCTGGTGATCGCCGGCATCACCGACCGCGACGATGTGGTGTTCGGTGCCGCTGTTTCCGGGCGGCCGCCGCAGTTGGACGGTGTCGACGACATGGTCGGACTGTTCGTGAACACCATCCCGGTCCGGGTTCGCTTCGATCCGCAGATGACGGTGCACGAGCTGTTGGGCAAGCTGCAGGGTGAGCAGGTCGCACTGCTGGACCATCACTACCTCGGATTGGCCGACGTCCAGCGCGCCGTCGGTGTCGGCGAATTGTTCGACACGCTGGTGGCTTTCCAGTCCTACCCCGTCGATGCCGACGGGTTGCAGCAGGCAGGCAGCAATATCGACGGCCTGGCGGTCGCGGGGTTGCAGTCGGCCGAGTTCACGCACTACCCGTTCTCCGTCCAGGTCGAGATGGGCGCCCAGATTCATGTGAAGGTGATGCACCGGCGCGACACGGTGACCGACGCGGTGGCGCGCGACATCGTGGAGCGATTGCGGATCCTGATCACCGAATTGATCTCGGCACCGCAACGCAGCATCGCGGCGACGAACGCGGTGCTCGACGCCGCGCACACCGACCTCATCACGCAGGCCAAGTACTGGCGCAGCGCATTGGCCGAGCTGCCGGATGAGCTGACTCTGCCCGCGGATCGGCGCCGTCCGGCCCACCGATCGGCCATGGTCGGGCAGGTGCCGTTCGCCGTCGAGGATTCCGTGTACCGCGGACTCCAGGCCATGGCCGACGAGCGGAACACGACGATCTTCACCGTGGTGCACACCGCGCTCGCGGTGTTCCTCGCACGCATGTCGGCCACCGACGACATCGCCGTCGGTGCGCCGGTCACCGGTCGGGCCGTGACCGAATCAAGCCATGCCGCAGCCACATTCGTCAATACGGTGGTGCTGCGTACCCTGGTGCGTGGCAAGGCCACGTTCGCCGATCTGCTCGCGCAGGTGCACGCCGCGGAACTGGATGCGTTCGCGCACGCCGACATTCCGTTCGATCAGCTGGTCGAGCTGCTGAACCCGGAGCGTTCGACAGCACGCCACCCGCTGTTCCAGGTGGCGCTCTCGGTCGACACCGACACCGACACCGATGCCGGGGTCGGGGTCGATACCGGGCAGCTCGATCTGGCACTGAACATCCGCCGGTCCGACGACGGCTCGCACGCGGAGTTCGCCTATGCGCGCGACTTGTTCGACGAGGACACGGTGCGGGTGTTCGCGCAGCGATTCCTCCGACTGCTGGATACGATTCTCGCCCGGCCGGATGTGCCGGTCGGTGATGTGTCCCTGCTCGCTGACTCCGAATACGAATACCTGACTCGGGTGCGGCCCGGCCAGTCGATGGTCGGTGTGGGTCCTGCTGGCACCGAGCGGGCACGGCCGGCCACGTTGCCGGAGCTGATGGGGGCTGCGGTGGCAGCGAACCCCCTCGGTATCGCCGTCGTCTTCGCCGATGCGACGACGACAGCGGCGCAGCTGACCTACGCCGAACTCGACGCACGGTCGACCCGGCTCGCGTGGTCGCTGATCGAGCGCGGGATCGGTCCCGAAGATCTTGTGGTGGTAGGGATTCCGAGGTCGGTGGAGTCCGTGCTCGCGGTGTGGGCGGTGGCCAAGACGGGCGCGGGATTCGTGCCGGTCGACCCGAATTATCCGGCCGAGCGGATCGCGCACACGGTGTCGGACTGCGGTGCGGTGCTCGGGCTCAGCGTCGCTTCGGTCCGCGGTGACCTGCCCGACCAGGTCGAATGGCTGGATATCGACGATGCCGCGGGGGCGGGGCATCCGGACGCGCCGATTACCGATGACGACCGCGTACGGCCGTTGCGCGGCGCGCATCCGGCGTACGTGATCTACACATCCGGGTCGACAGGCACGCCGAAGGGCGTGACGGTCACCCAGGCCGGGCTGGCGGGCTTTTGCGAGGAACAGCGCGTTCGGTATCGGCTGACGAGTACCGCGCGCACACTGCATTTCGCGTCCCCCGCCTTCGATGCGTCGGTGCTGGAGCTGCTTCTCGCACTCGGCGGCGCGGCAACGATGGTGGTGGTCTCGCCCGCGGTCTACGGTGGCGGCGAACTGGCGGCACTGCTGCGCCGCGAGCGGGTGACGCACGCGTTCATCACCCCGGCAGCCCTTGCCTCGGTGGATCCGACCGGTCTCGATGACCTGCGTGTCGTGGTTGCCGGCGGTGAGGCATGTCCGCCGGATCTGGTCCGGCGTTGGGTCTTGCCGATCGGGCAGCAGGGCACCCGTGAGTTCTACAACGGCTACGGGCCGACCGAGACCACGATCATGACGAACATCAGCGCCCCGATGGTGCCGGGTGCGCCGGTGACGATCGGCGGCCCGATCCGCGAGATCGGCGAGTACGTCCTCGATGAGCGGCTACGGCCGGTGCCCGATGGCGTGATCGGCGAGCTCTACATCACCGGGGCGCAGCTGGCGCGCGGCTACCATGCCCGCCCCGGGCTGACCGCGGGACGGTTCATTCCGCATCCGTTCGACACCAACGGTTCTCGCGTGTACCGCACCGGCGACCTGGTGCGGTGGACTGCGGACGGCGAGCTGGAATACATGGGGCGCAACGACTTCCAGGTGAAGATTCGCGGTTTCCGTATCGAGCTCGGTGAGATCGATGCGGTGCTCGGCGCGCACGAGAATGTCGACTTCGCGGCCACCATCGGCCACGAACTCGACAACGGCACAACGATTCTGGCCGCCTATGTGCACGTGATCGACGCGGCCGAAGTCGATGCCGACCAGTTGACCGCGTTCGCGCAGCAGCGGCTGCCCGTGCACATGGTCCCGACCACCATTACCGTGCTCGACGAAATTCCGCTGACGCCGGTCGGCAAGCTGGACCGACGCGCGCTGCCCGAACCGGTATTCGCGGCACGGGCGTTCCGCGCGCCGTCGACGCCGGTCGAGAAGATCGTCGCGCGGGCGTTCGCCGAGGCGCTCGGTCTTGCCGAGAGCGCCGACGATGGTGCGGCGGATGATCGAATCGGGTTGGACGACAACTTCTTCGAGCGTGGCGGCAACTCTTTGGTCGCCACGAAACTGGTGCGTCTGCTGAGCACGGCGCTCGACGAACGTATCCCGGTCATGTGGGTGTTCAACGCACCTACTCCGGCGGAGCTGGCCACCGAGGTGGAGCGGCGCCGCGGCGGCCAGGTTGCCGACGATTCCGCGTTCGATGTGTTGCTGCCGTTGCGGCAGTCGGGATCGCTGGAGCCGCTGTTCTGCATTCACCCGGTCGGTGGTCTGTCCTGGTCGTTCGCTGGTCTGGCCGCGCACATCGATCGGGAGCGGCCGATCTACGGTTTGCAGTCGCCCTCGCTCGGCTCCGACGAAGCGATGCCGGATTCGATCGAAGATTGGGCGCGGCGCTACATCAAGGAGATCCGTTCGGTCCAGCCGCAGGGGCCGTACCACTTGTTGGGCTGGTCGCTCGGTGGTGTCATCGCGCACGCCATCGCTGTGCAGTTGCAGGACGAGGGTGAGCAGGTCGGTCTGCTGGCGATGATGGACAGCTTCTTGGCTACCGCCGGTGATGCCGGTGACGTCGAGGTCGTCGTAGCCGACAGCGCACCTGCGCCGCTACCGATTGCCGAGCTGGTCGGTGGACTGTTCGGTGACGTCGAGCTCGATCTCGGCCTCGATGCGGAGATCGACGTGGCAAGGCTTGCCGACCAGTTGGCAGGACTGCCGGAGCCGTTCGCTTCGTTCGGCCCCGAGCGGATTACCCGAGTGGTCGACGCGGGTATTCGATCGGCGGTCCTCATGTACGAGTACCGCGCCCGCCCGTTCCATGGTGACCTCGTCTACTTCACCGCGGCCCACGATGCGCCTGCCGGCAAGGCGGGAGTCGCGACATGGGTCGACGCGGTCGATGGCACGGTGCACGACTTCGCGGTGGCGCAAACGCACTGGCGGATGACGGCGGGCTCGGCGCTCGCCCACATCGGTTCGGTACTGGCCCAGGTGTGGGCAGGTTCGCCCGAAGGTGCTGCCGCTGTCGAATGAGTAGCAGGTGATAGTCGGGATCGAGCCGGAAGTGGCCGACTCGATCCCGACCGACACCGCGCTCGACCGGATCGCTAAGGTGCTGACCGCGCCGTGGCGTCGCACGACATTCTGAATCATCGGCTAGTCAGAACATTTGCCGACGACTCGCGTCATCCCGGTGCCCGGGTTGAATGAAAGCTACTTGGGCGTAACACTGTGGGCGCGCCTACCACGGCGCACGCCTACACTTGGCTCGTTGCGCGGGCGCATTCGCCCAGAACGACGACCTCGAAGTGGGGCTTTGAAGATAGTTAGGCCGCGCTGCCCGGCTCGACGCGAGAGGTGAATGCACTCGGATGGATACTGCTCGGCGTTCTGTTCGTGTAAACCGCCGTCGGCGGTCCGGGGCGCCGCTTCTCGGGCAGCTGCTGACCGCAGCGGTCGAGTCGGCGGCGGATACTGCGGCGATCCGGTTCAATCCGACCGGTGATCCGGCCGATCAGCGTGAGCTCACCTACCGCGAGCTGGACGAGGCATCCTCACGCATCGCGCGTGAGTTGATCGATCGCGGCGCGGGCCCAGGGGACCTGGTGGCGATAGCGATCGCCCGCTCGGTGGAATCGGTGCTTGCGGTGTGGGCCGTCGCGAAGACCGGGGCCGCCTATGTGCCGGTCGATCCGGCCTATCCCGCGGACCGGATCGCGCACATCCTGTCCGACTCCCAGGTCCTTTTCGGACTCACCACGCGGGCACATCGCGCGGGCCTCGGGCGATCGGTGTACTGGATCGAACTCGACGACCCGGTGGTCGCCGAACGCTGTGCCGCCCGGCCCGCGCATCCGATCTCCTACACCGATCGGGTCCGGCCGCTCATCGACAAGCACCCGGCCTACGTCATCTACACCTCGGGATCGACCGGCTTGCCCAAGGGTGTCGTCGTCACCCATGCCGGGCTTTCCGGCCTGGTCATCGCGCAGTGCGAGCGCTATGCGGTGACCGGCGAATCCCGGGTCACGCAGCTGAGCTCACCGAGTTTCGACTTCTCGCTGATGGAGATGCTGTTCACCTTCTTCTCGGGCGCCACGCTCGTCATCGTGCCGCCGAAGGTGTTCGGCGGCGTCGATCTTGCCGAGCTCGTCCGCCGCGAGCGGATCACCCATCTGCTGATCACACCGGGCGCACTGGAGTCGGTCGAGCCGACCGGCCTCGACGAGCTGCGCGTCGTCGTGGTGGGTGGCGATCGGGTCCATCCCGAACTCGTCGACCGCTGGGCGACCGGCGATCGCACGATGTTCAACGCCTACGGTCCGACCGAAGCCACGGTCATGGTCACCACCACCGCGCCGATGCGCCCACGCGCGGAGGTCACCATCGGCGCAGCCATTCCTGGAGTCGGCGCGTTCGTGCTGGATTCGCGGTTACGTCCGGTGCCCGCGGGCGTGATCGGCGAGCTGTACCTCTCCGGGGCCGCGCTGGCGCAGGGCTATCTCGGGCAGCCCGCGCTGACCGCAGACCGGTTCGTCGCCAGCCCCTTCGGTGCCGTCACCGGCCGCGAGGGTGGCAGGCTCTACCGCACCGGCGACCTGGTCCGGCGGCACGAATCCGATGATTTCTTGGAATATCTCGGTCGCTGCGACTTCCAGGTGCAGATCTGCGGCCTGCGGGTCGAGCTCGGTGAGATCGACAGTGTGCTGACCAACTGTCCCGGCATCGAATTCGCCGCGACCGTCGGCACCACGCTCCCGTCGGGCGCGATGGCGCTGGTCGCCTACGTGATGGCGCAGCCCGGAGTTGTTGTCGATACCGCCGAGCTCGCGGAGTTCGCCGGAAAATCGTTGCCCGACTATATGGTGCCCACCGCCATCGTGGTGCTCGACGAAATTCCGCTCACCCCGGTGGGGAAGCTGGACCGGGCCGCCCTGCCCGAACCGGTGTTCGCGACCCGGGCACCTGCCACCCGGACCGAGCAGATCATCGCCGAGGTCTTCGCGGCGCTGCTCGTCGCGGACGCCACCGATGCCGGGGGTCGAGTCGGCGTGGAGGATGACTTCTTCGCGCTCGGCGGGAATTCGTTGCTCGCGGCGCAGGCGGTGGCGCGCATCGGCGATGCACTGGACACGCGAGTGCCGGTGCAGGTGCTCTTCGAGGCGTCTTCGGTGGCCGGGCTTGCCGAGCGGGTGGAGCGGCTGGCCGGTGCTGCCGCCGGTCCGGCACTCGGCTCGCTGCCGCGACCCGATCGGATTCCGCTGTCATTCGCGCAGCAGCGGATGTGGTTTCTGAACCGCTTCGACCCGGCGAGCGCCGTCGACAACATTCCCGTCGCAGTGCGGCTGTCGGGTCGGCTCGAGGTCGACGCGCTGCGCGCCGCGGTGCGCGATGTGGTCGAGCGGCACGAGTCGCTGCGCACGATCTATCCCGATGTCGACGGCGAAGGCTTCCAGGTCGTGCTGCCGATCGAGGATGTGCGGGCGGTTGCTGAGCTCGAGCCGCAGCAGGTCGCCGAGATCGATGTGCCCCGTGTCGTGACCGCGGCCATCATCGATGGATTCGATGTGACGACCGAACCTCCGGTGCGGCTGCGGCTGTTGCAGACCGGCGAAACCGAACATGTGCTGGTGTGCGTTGTCCACCACATCGCGGGCGACGGTTTCTCGATGGCCCCGCTGATCAGGGACCTGATGGCCGCGTACGTGACACGGGCGCGCGGCGGCCTCCCGGACCGGCAGCCGCTGGCCGTGCAGTACCCCGACTACGCGATCTGGCAGCGGGCGCTGCTCGGCAGCGCGGACGACGCGAATTCCCTTTCGGCCCAGCAGATCGCCTATTGGCAGCGCGAATTGGCTGATCTCCCTGGTCAATTGGAGTTACCAGTGGACCGGCCGCGTCCAGTGGTCGCGACCAACAAGGGTGCGGTTGTTGCCTTCGATATCGATGCCGAGGTGCATCAGCAGCTGCGCGGTGTTGCGCGGCAGCACAATTCGACGCTGTTCATGGTGGTGCACGCTGCGCTGGCGGTACTGCTCGCGCGGTTGTCGGGCGCCAGGGACATCGCGATCGGGACGCCGGTCGCGGGTCGTGGTGCGGCGGCGCTCGACGAGCTGATCGGCATGTTCGTCAATACCCTCGTGCTGCGCACCGATGTCGACCCCGACGCCACCTTCGAGCAGCTGCTTCGCGCGGTGCGACAGACCGACGTACAAGCCTTCGGCCACGCCGACGTGCCGTTCGAACGGTTGGTCGGGTTGCTCGATCCGGTCCGTTCCACCGCGCGGCATCCGCTGTTCCAGGTGATGCTGACCTACCAGAACCCGGTACAGCCGGAGCTGGAACTTCCCGGGCTGACGGTGTCGCGCGTGGAGATGGCACGGCCGCTGGCAAAATTCGACCTGCAGCTGGACGTGGTCGAGAACATCGATGCCGATGGTGCGGCACGAGGTATCTCGGCGGTGTTCACCTATGCGACGGACCTGTTCGACGCGGCCACCGTGCACGACTTCGCCGACCGCTTCCGCAAGATCCTCGGCGCGGTGGCTACCGATTCCGCTGCCGCTGTCGGCGATATCGACGTGTACGCACCCGGTGAGCGCGAACTGGTGCTGCACGCATGGAACACCCCCGGCGTGCGGGTGCCCGAGGTGACCCTGGTCGACCTCATCGCCGCCCAGGTGCGAGCGCGGCCCGAGGCCGTCGCCGTGCGATGCGGGGACACCACGCTGACCTTCGGCGAGTTGCAGCGCCGCGCCAATCGGGTGGCGCGAGCCTTGATTGCTCGCGGTGCCGGACCGGAAATGCTTGTCGCCGTGGCAGTTCCACGGACCGAAGAGCTACCGGTCGCGCTGCTCGCGGTGCTCACGACGGGGGCGGCGTACCTGCCCATCGATACCACTTACCCGGTGCAGCGGCTGGAGTTCATGCTCGCCGACGCCGCACCGGTGTGCGTGCTCAGCACCGCGAGCGAACGGGATGCTCTGCCTCCCGGTGATATTCCGGTCGTGCTGCTGGAGGAGGCGTCCGCATTCGCCGACGGCAGGATCATCGATGCTCATCGCTTCGCGCCGCTGCGCCCGGACAATCTGGCCTACGTCATCTACACCTCGGGCTCGACGGGCGAGCCGAAGGGCGTCGGCGTCGCGCACCGCAATGTCCTGGAGCTGTTCGCCAACACTCAGCTGCTTCTCGAATTCGACGAAACCGATGTGTGGACGCTGTTGCACTCCTTCGCCTTCGACTTCTCGGTGTGGGAGTTGTGGTGTGCGCTGGCCAACGGCGGCAGCGTGGTGTTGGTCGACCACGGCACCGCACGCGCTCCGGAACGGTTGCGCGAGTTGCTGATTCGCGAGCGCGTCACCGTGCTGAATCAGACGCCCTCCGCGTTCTACCAGCTGGCGGAGGCCGACCGCGCGGCGCACCGCGCCGCTGCGGGCACGCTGGCGCTGCGCTATGTGATATTCGGTGGCGAGGCACTGGATCTGCGTCAGCTGCAGCCCTGGTACGAGCGGCACGCGATGAACGAGCCGTGGCTGGTGAACATGTACGGCATCACCGAAACCACGGTGCACGTGTCGTTCCTGTCGCTCGACGAGCGACTTGTCCACAATGCCGCGAGTGTGATCGGCCGTGCCCTGCCCGGCACGGACGCCTTCGTTCTGGACACCCGGCTGCATCCCGCCCCGGTCGGCGTGGCCGGTGAGATCTATGTCGCGGGCGGCCAGCTGTCGCGGGGCTATCTCGACAGGCCGGGACTGGCGGCGACCCGCTTCGTCGCGAATCCGTTCGGTGCGCCGGGATCTCGGATGTACCGCAGCGGCGACATCGGCCGCTGGGTCGGTTTCGGCGGCGAGGCGAGCCTGGAGTACGTGGGGCGCAGCGATCAGCAGGTGCAGTTGCGCGGCTTCCGCATCGAGCTCGGTGAGATCGAGTCCGCGCTGTTGCGCTGTCCCGGCGTGAGCCGGGCCGCGGTGTTCGTTCATTCGGACGAGTACGCGGGTGATCGGCTCATCGGCTACGTCGTCCCCGCGGCCGCCGAGGACGGGACGCGCTACTGGCTCGATCCGATCGAACTGCGCAGTCAGGTGGCCGAATTCCTGACCGGCTACATGGTGCCCGATGCGTTCGAGATCATCGAGACGCTGCCGCTCACGCCCCATGGCAAGCTCGATCGACGCGCGCTGCCCGCACCGGCATTCATCAGTGCGGCCACCTTCCGCGCGCCGGGCTCACCGATCGAACAGGCTGTCGCCGAGGTGTTCGCCGGGCTGCTCGGCGTCGCCGAGGTGGGCCTGGACGACGACTTCTTCCTGCTCGGCGGTAACTCGCTGCTGGCGACCAAGGCCGTCGCCAGGATCAACGAGGCGCTGCACGCGAACATCGTGGTGCGAGAGTTGTTCGAGGCGAGCACCGTCGGCACTCTCGCGGCCCGCATCGTGCCCGGCGCCGCGGCTGCCGCCGAAGCCAGGTTGCCGCTGGTGGGCATGACTCGGCCGGATCGGATTCCGCTGTCGCTGGCCCAGCAACGGATGTGGGTGCTCAACCGGGTCGACCCGAACTCACTCGCCTACAACATCCCGATGGCGATCCGGCTGACCGGCGCACTGGATGTCGACGCGCTGCGCTGCGCCGTCGCCGATGTGCTCGAACGGCACGAGTCGCTGCGCACCCGCTACCCGACCGACGGACCGGGCGGGACGGCGTACCAGGAGATCCTGCCGGTCGACCAGGTGCTTTCCGGTGGTCTCGCGGTGGAGATCACCGCCGACCCGGTGGCCAGGCTCACCGAGATGATGTCCACCGGATTCGATGTGACAGAACAGGTTCCAGTACGGGCGCTGCTGCTCAACGTCACCGCGGCCGTGCGCCGCTCGGGGTCGGCGGAGGTGCATCTGCTGGTGCTCGTCGTGCATCACATCACCGCCGACGGCACGTCGATGGCGCCGTTGTCCCGGGATCTGATGACCGCCTATCTCGCACACCTGCACGGCAATTCGCCCGGTTGGCAGCCGCTGGAGGTGCAGTACGCGGACTTCGCGATCTGGCAGCGCGAGGTCATCGGAGCCGATGACGACGAGAACTCCATTGCTGCACGGCAATTGGCGTACTGGCGCGAGCAGCTCGACGGATTGTCCGGGGCACTGGAACTTCCGGTGGACCGGCCGCGGCCGGCTACGCCGTCCATGCGTGGCGCGTCGACCGCGGTCCGGGTGCCTGCCACGGTGCACGAAGGACTCGTGCGTATTGCGCGGGAACGGAATTCGACGCTGTTCATGGTTGTGCACGCGGCGCTGGCCGTGCTCCTCGCCCGGTTGTCGGGCAGCTCCGATATCGCGGTCGGCACTCCGTTCGCCGGGCGCGCCGAGCGCGCTCTCGACGATCTCGTCGGCATGTTCGTCAATTCGCTGACGTTGCGCACCGAGGTACCGTCCGGGATCGGCTTCGCCGCTCTGGTCGATCAGGTCAGGGAGACCGATCTTTCGGCGTTCGCCAACGCGGACATTCCGTTCGAGCGGGTGGTCGAGGAGACCGTGCTCGCTCGCGCGGCAGGGCACCATCCGCTGTTCCAGGTGGTGCTGTCGTTCGAGGACACCGAGCCGCCGTCGCTGGAACTGCCGGGACTGACGGTGACAGGGTTGGATGCGGGCACGGTGACCGCGAAGTTCGATCTCCAGCTGATCGTCGAGCCGCGCCATCGCGGCGACGGCACTCCCGACGAGATTGTCGCGGTATTCGCCTATGCGACGGATATTTTCGACCACGCCACGGTGCAGACCTTCGGACGGCGCTTCGAGCGCATACTTTCCGCTGTCGTCACCGACCCGCAGGTGTGCGTCGGTGACATCGATATTCTCGATGCGCAGGAGCGCAGTCGAGCGCAGGCCACACCAGCCGCGGACGCGGCGGGCACCGAGAACTCCGCGCGGATCGCGCCGACCCAATTGCTGGCTGTCGCGGTGGAATCCGATCCGTTCGGGCCCGCGGTGGTGTCCGGCCGGACCGAACTGTCCTACCAGGAACTCGACGCCGGATCTTCGCGACTGGCCAGGGTATTGATCGGGCACGGCTGTGGACCAGGCACCGGCGTCGCGGTGCGACTCGACCGCAGCCCCGAAGTGGCGACCACCATCTGGGCCGTGCTGAAGGCGGGCGCCGCCCTGGTTCCGATGCGAGCGGCGGACTCGGCGCTGCCGAGCGAGCCCGCGCTGAAGGTCGGCATCAGCTCGGCGAGCGATATCACCCGCCACGGGGTGGTGCCGACCGGCGGTATCGACTGGCTCATCCTCGACGATCCTGCGGTGATCGCCGAGATCGATCTCCAATCGTCCAAACCCGTGACCTACGCGAACCGAACAAGGACGCTGCGGGGTGATGATCCGGCGATTGTGCTGCCCGACAGCGGTGCGACCTTGAGCTACGACGAATTGGCGACCGCGGCGCAACGGCTGGTCGCGCGCGCCGGGCTCACTTTCGAATCCCGTACGTTCCGGCACGGTCGCCCTGAGACGATGGCCGCGCTGCTGGAGGTGATCGCTACGGGCGCGGTGGGCGCCTCGGTGGTCGCACCGGGAACCACAGAACTCCATCTGCCCGAGGTGCTTGCCGACGAATGGGTCACCCACCTGTTCACCGACGCCGCCGGTCTGGCCGCCGTCGAGGTTGGTGAACCCGCGGATCTGCAGGTTGTGGTGCTCGACGACGGTGCTGCCCGACCGATGCTCATCGCGGGCGAGGGCGTCGAGGTGCTCGCGCTGCCGGATCTGCTTCGGCAGTAAGGCACCAATCGGCGTCCTCGCCCCCATAATGTAGCGGTCTCCTACGACAGCGGTTACCGTGTCCGTCGCGAGCTCAGGCACGGTACCTCCGACAGGTGATTGCCGTTGACCTCGGCGATGCTCTCGGTAGCGCTGTGGAGGGGAGCGTGTTCGTGTGAATAGGTAAGGTGAGCTGCTTCATGTTTCGCGTGGTCGGACAATATCGGCACGAGACATGGAAAGCGGTGCACGCATGACGCGCGCGGCCGGGGTCCGGCCTACCAGGATCAGTAGAGCGCGCGCCACCACCTTGCCGCAGTTGATCGCGGCCGCCGTGGATGCGAATCCGGCGGGCACCGCCATCGTCTGCGCCGATGCGACCAGCAGATCTGTCGCGCTGAGCTACGCCGAGCTGGATGAGCGCTCGACCCGGCTTGCGCGGTTGCTCATCGCGCGGGGTGTGGGCCCCGAAGACCTGGTCGCGGTAGCCATGCCGCGATCTCTGCATTCGGTGCTCGCGGTGTGGGCGGTCGCCAAGACCGGGGCCGGGTTCATGCCCGTCGACCCGAACTATCCGGCCGACCGGGTCGCGCACATGGTCGGCGATTCCAGGGTGCGCTTCGGGTTGACCGTCGCCGCAGTCCGCGACGGTCTGCCCGGTCCGGCCGAATGGCTGGTCATCGATACTCCGGATGCGGCGCTGTTGCTGGCGGAGTATCCGGCGGATCTGATCACCTATCGGGATCGGGTGCGGCCGCTGTATGCCGAACATCCCGCGTACGTCATCTATACATCGGGTTCCACCGGCAAGCCGAAAGGCGTGATCGTCACGCAGGCCGGGCTGGCCCGCTTCTGCGATGAGCAGCGGGACCGCTATCGGGTCACGCGCAGCGCACGCACCTTGCATTTCGCGTCCCCGTCCTTCGATGCTTCGGTGCTCGAGCTGCTCCTCGCACTGGGCGGCGCCGCCACCATGGTGGTGGTCGCGCCCACGGTGTACGGCGGTGCGGAACTCGCCACCGTCCTGCGCAGAGAAGCGGTAACCCACGCGTTCATCACGCCGGCGGTATTGGCCTCGGTGGATCCGGCCGGTCTCGACGAGTTGGCCGTGGTGATCGTCGGCGGTGACCTCTGCCCGCCGGAACTGGTGCGACGCTGGGCGTTGCCGATCGGGCGGGAGCGCACGCGCGAGTTCTGCAATGGTTACGGGCCGACCGAGACCACCATCATGGCCACGATCAGCGCGCCTATGGTTCCCGGTGCGCCCGTGACCATTGGTGCGCCGATTCGTGGCGTCACCGCCCATGTGCTCAACGACCGGCTGCGCCCGGTGCCCGATCGGGTGATCGGCGAACTGTATCTCGCGGGAGCACCACTGGCTCGCGGCTACCACGACCAGCCCGCGCTCACCGCTGCCAGCTTTGTGGCCGATCCGTTCGATCCGGCAGGTGGCAGGCTCTACCGCACCGGCGATCTGGTGCGCCGTACGCCCGACGGTGAGCTGGAATATCTGGGTCGCGACGACTCGCAGGTGAAGATCCGTGGGTTGCGCATCGAGCTCGGTGAGATCGATGCGGTGCTGGCATCGCACCCGCACGTCGACTTCGCCGTCACGGTAGGTCACCGGCTCGACGGCCGGACCACGGTGCTCGCGTCGTATGTGCACGCCGCGCACGGGAAGTCGATCGATACCGTGGGTGTGGCGGCGCTGGCCGAGCAGGCCCTGCCCGCCCATATGGTGCCCGCGGCCATCATGGTTATCGACTCGGTTCCGCTGACGTCGAATGGCAAGTTGGATCGGACGGCGTTGCCCGCGCCGGTGTTCGAAGTGAAGGCGTTCCGCGCGCCGACGACACCGATCGAAGAGATTGTCGCGGGCACATTCGGTGACGTGCTCGCAGTCGCGCGGGTCGGTCTGGACGACGACTTCTTCGAGCTCGGCGGCAATTCCCTGCTGGCCACCCAGGTAACCGCGCGCTTGGATGCCGCGCTGAACACCAGGCTCGCGGTGCGGGACCTGTTCGACGCGTCGACTGTCGGTGCACTGGCGGTCCTGGTCGAACACAACGCAGGTTCGGAGGGCAGGCCGCGGCTGGTCGCTGGTGAGCGTCCGGAGCGGATTCCGCTGTCGCTGGCGCAGCAGCGGTATTGGTTCCTCAACCAATTCGACACCGAATCGGCGGCTTACAACATCCCGGTCGCGCTGCGACTGTCCGGCGAGCTGGACATCGACGCGCTGCAACTGGCCGTGCGCGACATGGTCGCCAGACACGAAGTGCTGCGCACGCTCTACCCGCAGACTCCCGACGGCCCGATTCAGCAGGTGCTCGCACCGCACCGGGTACCTGTCGACCTCGCGCCACGGCGGATCGCGGAAAGTGAGGTCGGCCGAGAGGTGCAGCGCCTCGCGGTCGCGGGCTTCGACGTCAGCGTGGAGGTCGCGTTCCGCGCCACCCTGTTGCAGATCGAGGACGACGAATACATCCTGGTCATCGTCGCTCACCACATCGGGGCCGACGGTTGGTCGATGGGGCCGCTGGTGCGCGACGTCATGCTCGCCTACTCCGCCCGCAGCGCTGGTGCGGCCCCGGCGTGGGCGCCACTGCCTGTGCAATACGCGGATTACAGCATCTGGCAACGGGCGCTGCTCGGCACGGAATCCGATGCGGACAGTGCGATTTCGGTGCAGGCCGGTTACTGGCGCACCGCGCTGGCCGGTTTGCCAGGCGAGCTGAACCTGCCCACCGACCGCATCCGCCCCGTGGTGCGGTCTTCCTTTGCGGGCGCCACCACGGCTTTCGTGGTCGACGCGCAGGTGGACGCCGGCCTGCGCCGACTGGCTCGCGAGCACAACGCGACCATGTTCATGGTGGTGCACGCCGCGCTCGCGGTGTTCCTGGCTCGGTTGTCCGGCAGCGAAGACATCGCCATCGGCACCGCGGTGGCCGGGCGTGGCGAGGCCGAGCTCGACGACATGATCGGCATGTTCGTCAACACTCTGGTGCTGCGTACGCAGGTGCCGGGTGAGCTCACCTTCGGTGCGCTGCTCGCCCGGACCATGGACACCGACCTACAGGCCTTCGCGCACGCCGACCTGCCGTTCGAGCGTCTGGTCGAGCTGCTCGATCCACCGCGCTCGACCGCGCGACATCCGCTGTTCCAGGTGGCGCTGTCGTTCCTCGATCTGCCCGCCAGCAGTTTCGAGCTACCCGGGCTCAGCATCCAGACCGTCGATGTCGACGTCACCGTCGCGCCGTACGATCTGGCCCTTGCCATCCGAGCCGCCGGGGAATCCGCCGACGGGGTCGGCTTGTACGGCGAATTCACCTACGCGCGAGATCTTTTCGACGAGGCCACGGTCGGAGTATTCGCCGAGCGATTCACCCGGCTGCTCGCGGCGATCGCCACCGGGGCGCAAGTCCCCGTCGGCGACCTGCCGCTGCTCGACGCCGCCGAAAGCGCGCTGCTGACCGGCCTGCACCGGGATCGGGCGATGGCCACCGGGCTGTTGCCCGACCTGTTGACACGTGCCGTCCCCACCGACCCCGAGGCCATCGCCGTTCGATACCAGGGCCGCTCGGTGAGCTACCGCGAACTCGACAAATACTCCTCGCGGTTGGCGCGCGTACTGATCGACCGCGGCGTGGGCCCAGAGAGCCTTGTCGCTCTTGCCTTCCCGCGTTCCTACGACATGGTCGCCATGGTGTGGGCCGTGGCGAAGGCCGGTGGCGCATACCTGCCGGTCGACCCGACCTATCCCGAGGAACGGATTCGGCACATGGTGACCGACTCCGGTGCGATCGTCGGTGTCACCGCCGCCGCACACGCCGCGCAACTGCCTGGTCGCGGGTGGCTGGTGCTCGACGATCCCGGTACCCAAGCGGTGGTAACGGCCTACGCGGCCGATCCGGTCACCGATCGCGACCGGCTGAGGCCGTTGCGGCCACAGCATCCGGCGTATGTCATCTACACCTCCGGTTCGACCGGAATCCCCAAGGGCGTCACCGTCACCCATGCCGGACTCGGCGGCCTGATCGACTACGCGACAGAGGTGTTCGCGGTCGCACCGCGGCACCGGTTCCTGCACCTGTGTTCGCCGAGCTTCGACCCGTCGGTCCTGGAATGGCTGTGCGCCTTCCACACCGGGGCGACGCTGGTGATCGCGCCGTCGACGGCGGTCGCCGGTCAGGAGCTGGCCGAATTGCTGCGGGCAGAACGGGTCACCCATGCGATCTGCACGCCCGCGGTGCTCGGCACGGTCGATCCGACGGGGCTGCCGGAGCTCGAATTCCTCTGTGTCGGTGGCGATGTGACCACGCCGGAGCTGGTGCAGAAGTGGCAGCCGGGGCGCCGGTATGTCAACGGCTATGGACCGACCGAGGCGACGGTCGCGGCCTCCTATGGTGATCTGCACCCCGGGCGGCGCGTCACGATCGGCAAGCCCGTGCGCGGAATGTCTTTGCTGGTGCTGGATTCGCGATTGCGCCCGGTGCCACCCGGAGTTGCCGGTGAACTCTATCTATCGGGTGCGGGGCTGGCCCGTGGCTATCACAACCGTGCCGGACTGACGGCGGAACGCTTCGTCGCCGATCCGTGGGGTGGTCCCGGTGCGCGGATGTATCGCACCGGAGATGTGGTGCGCTGGTTCGCCGAACCGGGGGAGCGTGCGGGCAATGCCGCTGTGCCCTCGGTGGATTGGGAGCTCGACTGGGTCGGACGCTCGGACTTCCAGGTGAAGATTCGTGGATTCCGCATCGAGCTCGGCGAGATCGACGCGGTGTTGGCGAGTTACGACGATGTGGAGTTCGCGGTCACCCTCGGTCGCGACACCGGCAGCGGTCCGAAGATGCTTGCCGCCTATATCCTCGCCGCACCCGGCCGGACCATCGATACTGCCGGGCTCGCCGAATATGCCGCGAGCATCTTGCCTTTGCACATGGTGCCCACGGCGGTCGTCGTGCTGGACGAGATTCCGCTGACTCCGGTCGGCAAACTCGACCGCGCGGCGCTACCCGAGCCCGATCGCGCGCCGCGGCAGTACCTGGCGCCCTCGACTCCGCTGGAACGGGTTGTTGCGCAGGTGTTCGCCGAGGTTCTCGGCGTCGAGCGCATCGATGCGGATGATGACTTCTTCGCACTGGGCGGCAGTTCGCTGGTGGCGACGCGCGCGGCGAGCCTGCTGGGTGCCGAGACCGGTGCCGAGGTGCCGGTGCAGTGGTTCTTCACCGACGCCACCGTCGCGGCGCTGGCTCGCCGGATCGGCACCTCGGGCACCTCCGACACCTCCGACACCTCGGGCACCTCGGGCACCTCGGGCACCTTCGACACCTCGGGCACCTTCGACACCTCGGGCACCTTCGACACCTCGGGCACCTTCGACACCTCGGGCACCTTCGACACCTCGGGCACCTTCGACACCTCGGACACCTCCGACACCTCCGACACCGACGAGGCCGCGGCCAATGTGAACGCCGCACTGGACGTGTTGCTGCCGATTCGCGGGGCAGGTGCGGCCGCGCCACTGTTCTGCGTTCACCCGATGGCCGGATTGGCTTGGTGCTACACAGGTCTCGGGTCGTACGTGCCGAGGGATCGGCCGATCTTCGGGCTGCAGTCGCCCGCCCTCTCTGAGTCGGGCTACCTGCCGGATTCGTTGCACTCGATGGTGCGCCGCTACGTGGCGGAGATCCGCGCGGTGCAACCCGAGGGGCCATATCACCTGCTCGGCTGGTCCCTCGGCGGCACGCTCGCACACGCCGTTGCGGTCGAACTGCAGGCCGAAGGCGCGCAGGTGGCGCTGCTCGTGTTACTCGACGGCCGTACCGGCGGCAATGTCGCCGACTTCCGCACCGAGATCCGTTCTGCCTTTGCCGAACTCGGCATCGATGCCTTCCCCGGCATCGATGATCTCCATGCGCTCGACGACGCCGCACTGGCCGCTCTGCACGCCGCCATCTCACCGGAGCTGGCCGTCCTCACCACAGAACGGCTCGGCCGGATCTACCGAGCCGCGGTGCGCTCGGTCGAGCTCGCCGTCGACCACCGGCACCGGGTCTTCCACGGCCGAATGGACTACTTCACCGCCGCAGGTCACGAGACCGAGCATGCGGCCTGGCAGCCGTACGTCGACGGCGCGATCGTCGCGCATCCGGTTCCGGCCCGCCACGAGCAGCTGACCTCCCCCGAGGCACTCGACGTCATCGGCCCACAGCTCACCGCTCTGCTCGAGCGACGAACTGTGCCGAGCGTCGAGCTGCCGGAAGTTGATGTCGCGCAGGTATTCACGACGGCGACCGGCGTCGAACGGGCCTCCGATGCCACCGCCACCTCGGAGCCCGAGGTACCCGACGTTGCCTTCGCGTCGGCAGTGGCGGCAGCGCCGGGGGGCGACGAGATACCGGTCGCTCCCGCACCGGAGGTCGGCGTGCCCCGAGTTGTCGTCGAGCCGAGGGGCGCGGCGGCGTCGAGTGTCGAAGGTCTGCGGGAGGTGGCAGCCGAGGTCGGGGTGTCGGGCGTTCCAGTAGGGCCGATGGCTTCGACAGCGTCGAGTACTGAGCGGGAGGCGGCTGCCGCAGCCGAGGTCGGGGTGTCGGGCGAGGTAACTGGGTCGGTGGCTTCGACAGCGTCGAGTACGGAAGGAACGTGGGAGGACGTTGCCACGCCTGAGGCCGAGGTCTCCGGTGTCACCGTGGTGCCGAGGGTTACGACAGCGTCGAACGTTGAACAACTCGCTGACCTCGCCCCCCACGGGACGGCTCCGGAAGCCGTGCCGCAGTCGCCACGATTGGTGGGACCCCCTGACGATGCCGCGGGTCCGCTGCCGCTGACACCGAACGCTGTGCGTTTGCTGGATGCTGGTGTCGAGGTGCGGGCGATCGTGATCGATGTGCCGTCGACTTGTTCGGGCGAAGCCGTGCAGTCGGCTGTCGACACCGTGCTCGAACAGCATCCGATGTTGTGGGTCCGGTTGCGCCGGGACGAGCGCTCGGGTGCGCCGGCGTTCGAGATCCCGGCCGCGGACAAGCGGTTCGACGAGGCCTTCTTGCAATTGGATGCGACGGGCACGGAGACCACGCCACCGCTGGATGACGTGGTGCGCGAGGTGGCCACCGAACTCGATCCGGCGCACGGCCGCAATATCCGGTTCGTCCTGGTTCGTGGACAGCACGACGCCACACTGGTGGTGGTGGCCAATGGTTTGGTGGTCGACGATGCCTCGTGGCGCACGATCATCGACAAACTTTCCACTGCCTGGTGGCGTGGCAGGCACGCCACCCCCGCGGTGCCGGAATCGGGTCTGCGCGAGCTGCTGAAGGAATTGTCGCGACGGTCGGAAGGGCCGGACGTCATTGATGAAATGTCTTGGTGGCAGCACACTTTGGGAGCGGTGCCCGCGACACTCAATCCCGTCGGCGACTCGCATCCGCGATCACGCCGCCGGGTGTCGCTGACCATCACCGCAGAGGGCACCGCAGCCGTCGCCGTCGCGGCCGCGGCCTATCAAGCCGAGGTGGAGGAAGTCCTGCTGACCGCGGCGGCTCTCGCACTGGTCACCGCCGCCGGTGAGACGGTCACCCGGACCATCGGCCCAGTGGTCCGGCTGGCAGCCGACGCGCGCTCGGTGATTGTCACCGACACCATCGTCGGTGGGTTCACCACCGACTATCCGCTCCCGCTGTGGCTGGACGGTGTGGATGTGGCCGACGCGCTCGTCGGTGGACCCGCGGCAGGGGTCGCGATCAGCCAGGTCAGGGAGCTGCGCCGGTCGGCGCCGGGGCGCGGCGTCGGTTATGGCGTGCTGCGTTATCTCAACTCCGACACCGGTGCGCGGCTGCGTGCGCTGCCGCGGGGGCGCTTCGCGCTCCGGTATCGCGATCTGCGCCCGGCCCGGGTGCACAGTGAGGCGCCGATCGGTGACCTGCTGCTCGACCTCACCGCCGACGCGACTGCCGAGGGCATGCTGATCCGCTTCGACTACGCCGCCGACGTCTTCGGCGGCGACGAGGTGAAGACTTTCGCCGAGCATTGGATCCGGGCATTGGGCGGGCTGGCCGAGCACGGTCAGCAGCTGATGGGCCGGTGACGCATGTCTCGCTCGGCGAGGCCGAGCGGATCCTGATTGGCCAGGTCAGGCATGATAGGGCAACATCGCGGTAACGATGACCCCTGTTGTCACGACTACATAGGCCGTATGGTCGGCGTGGTGCCGAGTGCGGATGCCCGGCGGCCAGGGGAAAGCCCAACCTTAATCTCGATACGAAGTGAAGGTGTGAAATTGATCCGTCGACAGACTCGGCGCCGCGGCACGCGTGCCGCCGCGATGATCGCGGCCACCGCAGTTCTCGCGGGCGTCATGTCCGGATTCGGCACATCCACAGCGACGGCTGACCCGATCATCGATCAGAAGGCCCTGCTCGCCAATCCGACCGCGCCTGACGGCTCGAAGATCGCGAAGGCCGAGTACAAGGACACGCGCAGCATCCGCCTGACCGTGTTCTCGGCGGCGATGGACAAGAACATCACCATCGACGTGCAGCGCCCTGCCGACGCGTCGGTGCCGCGGCCGACCCTGTACCTGCTCAACGGTGCGGGCGGTGGGGAGGACGACGCGTCGTGGGTGGCCAAGACCGACGCGCTGCAGTTCCTCGCCGACAAGAACGTCAATGTCGTGCAGCCCATCGGTGGCAAGTGGAGCTACTACACCGACTGGATCAAGGACGACCCGACGCTGGGTCGCAACAAGTGGAAGACCTTCTTCACCGAGGAGTTGCCTCCGCTGATCGACGGCGCGCTGGGCACCAACGGTGTGAACGCCATCGCCGGTCTGTCGACGTCGGGCACCACCGTGCTCGCCCTGCCGATCGCGAAGCCGGGGCTGTACAAGGCTGTCGCCGCCTACAGCGGCTGCGCCCAGACCAGTGACCCGGTCGGCTCGGAGTTCGTGAAGCTGACCGTGGAGACCTGGGGTGGTGGCAACACCGACAACATGTGGGGTCCGCAGGGTTCGCCCGATTGGAAGGCCAACGACCCGTATCTGAATGCGGAGGGGCTGCGGGGTCTCGACCTCTACATCTCGTCCGGTAACGGCCTGCCCGGCCAGTACGACCAGCTGAACAACCCCTACGCGCTGCCCGGCTCCTTCGGTCTGGCCAACCAGATCCTCATCGGCGGCGTGATCGAGGCAGGCACCAACTTCTGCACCCACAACCTGCAGGACAAGCTGAACCAGCTGGGCATCCCGGCGACCTTCAACTTCCGCCCCGGTGGCACCCACTCGTGGGGCTACTGGAACGACGAGCTGCACGCCTCCTGGCCGCTCCTGGCCAAGGGCCTCGGCATCTGATCCCACCGCTGCCGCGGGCCTGATCGAACCCGACCGCCCTGATTGTGTCCTGCGACGCAGTCAGGGCGGTCGTCTCGTATCCGAGGCGTTTGGGCAACGGATGATCTTGCGGGTCCATGGGGAACTCATCGGGCACGGGCCAACTCGGTCCGATCTCGACCGTCAGTCGTCGGCGACACCGTTGCACCGCCCGAATCCAGCCTGAAGATCGGAGCGGCGGCCCAGGCTAACCAAAAAGTTTGGGAACCCGTAAAATTCTGTTCTGTGAGTACAACCCTGGCCGAGTCGGCGCGCACCGCGTCGCATCGGGCGAGATCTGTCAGTGTCTTGCTCGGTCCGGCATTCGTAGCTGCCATCGCCTATGTCGACCCGGGAAATGTGGCGTCGAATATCAGCGCGGGCGCGCAGTTCGGATACCTGCTCGTCTGGGTCATCGTGATGGCCAATGTGATGGCCGGGCTGGTGCAGTTCCTGTCGGCGAAGCTGGGGTTGGTCACCGGCATGTCGCTGCCGGAGGCGGTGCGGGACAAGGCGAGTCGCCCGGTCCGGCTCGCATATTGGGGTCAGGCGGAGACTGTCGCGATGGCGACCGATCTCGCCGAGGTGGTCGGCGGCGCGATCGCGCTGAAGCTGCTGTTCGGACTGCCGCTGGTGGTCGGTGGTCTGATCACCGGTGTGGTCTCGATGGTTCTGCTACTGGTGCAGGACCGGCGCGGGCAGCGGCCTTTCGAGCGCGTAATCACCGGCTTGCTCGCCATCATCGCCATCGGATTCCTCGCCAGCGTGGTGATCTCGCCGCCCTCGGCGTCCGGCACGGTCGGTGGCCTGCTCCCGCGATTCCAGGGTGCCGAGAGCGTGTTGCTCGCGGCGGCCATGATCGGTGCGACGGTAATGCCGCACGCGGTGTATCTGCACTCCGGACTGGCCAGGGATCGCCACGGCCACCCCGAGCCGGGCCCGCTACGGGTCCGGCTGCTGCGCGTCACCAAATACGATGTCGGACTCGCCATGGTGCTGGCGGGGACGGTCAATCTGGCGATGCTGCTGATGGCCGCGAACACCCTGCGCGGCCGCGAGAATGTCGACACCCTCGAGGGTGCCCACGCCGCGGTCGGCGAGGTCCTCGGTCCCGTCGCCGCGCTGCTGCTGGCGATCGGCCTGCTGGCCTCGGGCCTGGCCTCCACGTCGGTCGGGGCCTACGCGGGCGCGATGATCATGGAAGGTCTACTGCGCCGCAAGATTCCGCTGCTCGTGCGTCGCCTGGTGACCCTGGTCCCCGCGATCACCGTCCTCGCCGCGGGCATCGACCCCACTCGCGCCCTGATCATCTCGCAGGTCGTGCTGTCCTTCGGTATTCCGTTCGCGCTGATCCCCCTGGTTCGATTCACCAGCGACCGCGTCCTGATGGGCGCCGACGTCAACCATCGCGTGACGACATCGCTCGCCTGGCTGGTCGCGGTCGTCATCAGCCTGCTCAATGTGGCGCTGATCTACCTGACGATCACCGGTAACTGAGCGGCTCAGGCCCAGTTCTCGATCCAGTATTTCCAGATCAGCGGCGCGTAGGCGGCCAGCGGTGGCACCTTGATATCGGTGCCGCCGAGCGCGGCGGTGGTGTGGCGGCAGTCGAACCAGCAGGTGAATTCGCTGTGCTCCAACACATCCAGTGGAACGCCGACGCGGGGGAGCAGCCAGTTGGTGCCCGGCACCCGCAGCATCATGTTCAGGGTGCGTTTGGGCATCACCTCCACCAGGTGCGGCGCCCCGGCCTCGTCGGCGAACAGGTTCAGCGCCTCGACCGCACTCTGCCTGCGCGGATCGACGAGGTGATAGGTCATCGGCGTCGAACCCGGCTGGTGGGCAAGGTGATCCAGGGCGCGGGCGACGAAGTCGACCGGCACCATATTGGTTTCGCCGAGCTTCGGCACCAGCACCGGCAGGATTCTCGGGAGCTGCGCCGCCATCCGCAGCAGCCGGAAGAAGTAGTAGGGCCCGTCGATCCGGTCGATCTCGCCGGTGCGGGAGTGGCCGACCACGATGGGCGGCCGATAGATACGCCAGTTCAGCGCGGACTCGCGCACGATCCGCTCGGCCTCGAATTTGGCCCGCTGCATCGGCGTTGTCAGCACCTGGCCCTCGTCGAACATGTCCTCGGTGAAAAGGCCGGCACACGAGCCCGCCACCTCCACCGTCGAGACGTGATGCAACAGACCGGCCTTCAGATCCTCTGCGACATCGACCACGTGCCTGGTGCCGCCGCCGCGCGCGGTCAAGTCGTAACTGGATGCTAGATGGAAGACCTGATCGATCGATCCGCGATGCTCGGCGAGCCACGTCGGGTCGATGCCTAGTCCCTCGGCCCCGAGGTCGCCGCGGACCGGCCGCACCCGGTCGCCGCCGTCCCACTCGCGAGCGCAGCAGGCATACCGCGCGGCCGAGTCGGCGCCGGGCCGGACGAGTACGTGGATATCACCCTCGCGTTCGAGCAGCTCGGGAATGAGGAACCGACCGATGAACCCAGTTGCTCCGGTAACCAGGTAAGTCATAGCCGATGAACATAGTCGCCCCGCTTGTGCGCTCCGCCGCCGGGCGGTCACACCGCGTCCGATAAATCGCGAGCCCAGCTACCGACGCCCCATTCGGCACGATGACACCCTCCGAATGCAGCGACGCCCACAGCCCGCGCTGGTGCTCGTGTTGCAAGCGCTCGGTGCGAATCCGCCGAAGTAGCAAGGTGCCCCGCAGGCGTGCCCACGTGGCACGGTGCTGGCCGTCGAGTACAGCCCCAGTGTGGGGGCGGCTCATCTCGTGCCGGAAGAGCCCGTGGCACATCCACCGAAGCCGCAAGATTCCCACATCCGCGCCCACTCGGCGCAATGACACCTTCCGAATACATCGAGCCCGGCCTGGCGCGTGTGCGGGGCCCGGTTCTCCTACCGGAAGCCCCCGAGATGCCCATACTGAAGACGTAAGATCCGCACCCACGCGCCGCCTCGGCGCGATGATGTCTTTCGAGCGAAGCGAGATCCAGCACTAGAGTTCGCGGCCCGTCTCGCTTCCGAGCCGTCGAAGCGCACGCGACGAAGTCGCAAGTCTCGACGGCTCGGAAGCGAGACCAAGGGGGCCGCGAACCCGCAGCGCCGCAGGCGCTGCCAATCAAACACCGAAGACCGGCTTGCGCTTGGTGAGCATCGCGGTCGCGCCTTCGAAGAAATCGGGCGACTGTAGCAGCTCGGTCTGGCCGCTCTTCTCGGCCGCGAGCGCGGTGTCGAGTTGGGTCAGGGTCGCCGCGTTGAGCGCCTTCTTGGTGAGCTCGAGCGCGCGCCGCGGGCCTGCGGCGATCTTCGCGGCGGCGGCCTCCACCGTCGCGTCCAGTTCGTCCGCGCCGAGCACCGCGGTGAACAGGCCTGCCGCCTTGGCCTGCGGTGCGGGCAGTCGCTCGCCGAGCAGTGCCATCTCGGCGGCGAGCGGGCGTCCCGCGGCCGCGGCGACCATCGCGGCGGCGCCGCCGTCGGGCATCAGTCCGATGTTGATGAAGGCGAGCAGCAGGTAGGACTCCTCGCTGGCGTAGACGAGGTCGGCGGCGAGCGCGATGCCGACACCGACACCCGCTGCTGCGCCCTTGACTCGCGCGATAACCGGAATCGGCGCATCCACAATGGCTTTCACGAGCCGGTTGGCCGCGTCCATCACCTGGTCGGAGGTGATGCCGCGCTGCGCCTCCGACGCGGTCGCCGCTAGATCGGCGCCGGTGCAGAAGTCGGTGCCTTCGCCGGTCAGTACGATTACCCGGACCGAGGCGTCCTCGGCGGCATCGAGGAAGGTATCCCCGAGCGCGACCATCGTGTCGTAGTCGACGGCGTTCTTACGCTGTGGCTTGGTGATGGTCACCCGGAGCACCTTGCCGTCGTGGACGGCCGAGAAGCCCGCAGGAGTAGTTGCGGAATCGGCGTTGCTCATGTGGTGCTCCTGGTCTGGATTTCGGTGGACCGGTTCTTGCGAGCCATCTGCAAGCAATCGCTTCGGGTAGCCATGAATACTGGTTAACTTTGCGAATTGTGGTTAACTTAGGTTGATGTGTCCGGCGCTGTCAACCAGCGGCGCCGTCCCAGAACGGAGAGGTACATGGTCGCGGATCGCAGCGAGGTACATCTCGCTTCCGCGCGGCCTGAGGCCGGCCAGTCGGTGCGGCGGCGTCCGAAGGATCGCAAGGTGCAGATCATCAGGGCGGCGGCGCGCGCGTTCAGCGAACGTGGGTATTACCCGGTCGGTGTCGACGAGATCGCGGCCGAGGTCGGGATCTCCGGGCCCGCGCTGTATCGACATTTCCGCAACAAGTACGCGCTGCTCGTCGCGGCCGCGGAGGAGGGCGCCCGGCATCTGCTGAAGGTCGCCGAGGCCGCAGACGATCCGAACCAGGAGCCTGCGCGCCGGCTGGACGCCCTGATCAGGGCGATGAGCGAACACACCATCGACATTCGGCGCGAGGCGGGACTGTACCGCTGGGAGCGGCGCTACCTCGAGCAGGCCGACCGGCTTCGGATCCGGAAGATCTACGACGATCTCAATGCGACGGTCGCGGCGCCGATCGCGCTACTGCGCCCGACCGCGCCACCCGAGGACGTGGCGATGCTCGCTGCCGCGGTGCTCAGCGCGATCGCCAGCGTCTCCGCGCACCGCACCGCATTGTCCACCACCCGGTTGCTGCCGTTGCTGCACGATATGTGCTGGTCGATCCTGCGCGCCGAGCTGCCGCCCGCACCGCGGCAGCCCAATCCCGACGCCGCCACCCGCGGCCTTCCGGTCACCTCGAAACGCGAACAGCTGCTCACCGAGGCAATCCGGATCTTCGGCAGGCAGGGCTACCACGAAGCCAGCATCGAGGAGATCGGCGCGGCCGTCGGCATCAACGCCTCGAGCGTGTACCGGTACTTCACCAGCAAGGCCGACCTGCTCGCCGCGGCTTTCCACCGCACCGGAGACCGGGTCGCCATCGCTATCACCGAGGCGCTGGCCGAGGCGACGAGCCGTCCGGACGCGGCGCGGCGCATCGCCTTCCGCTACGCCAGGCTCACTTTCTCGATGCCCGAGATCATGCCGGTCTACTACGCCGAGTTCAGCAATCTGCCGCAGGCCGAGCAGCACAAACTGCGCGCCATTCAGCGTCAGAACGTCCTCGAATGGGCCAACCTGCTCGACGGCGACCCCGTCGAGGCCCGCTTCCGGGTGCACGCCGCCATCGGCCAGGTGATCGATGTCGGCAGGCTGACCAAGTTCGACTCGCGCCCCGAACAGTGGGCCCGCGTCTGTGCGCTGATGGAAGCGGTGCTGCTGGGCGCGAGCTGAATCAGCCCATGCGCCGGTGGCGGACCCGGAAGATGGCCTTGGCCAGGCGGAGATCGCGTGGATGGCGATCGAAGGTCGAGAGATTCACCGGCGCCTGGTAGCGCTTGCGCGCGATGGCCAGCGTTCGGCTGAACTCGCGCAGGCCCTGATCGCCGTGGTGGTGGCCCTGGCCGTATTCCCCGACCCCGCCGATCGGCAGCGCGGGAATTGCGGCGTATGCGGTCGAAGAATTGACAGTCACAACGCCGACTCTCAGCTGCTCGGCGAATGCCTCGGCGCCGTGCACGTCGCGAGTGAATACCGAGACCGCGACACCGTTGCCGACCGCGTTGATGCGTTGCACGGCCTCGTCCACATTCGCCACTTTGTTGACGATCAGCACCGGCCCGATGCCCTCGCCGGTGATTGCGACGCTCTCCTCCGGCACGTCGGCGAGCACGATGGGTTCGATGTAGGGCTCGCGGATCGACTCCAGCCCGCCGACCACCGCCCTTCCACCGCGGGCCAATGCGTCGCGGACCTGTTTGCGCACCACATCGACCTGCGACTCCAGAATCATCGGGCCGTAGGACGCCCGCTTGTCCGCGCCTGGTCGCAGCCGTCGCGCCTGATCCGCCACCAGTTCGAGAAACTGTTCGTAGACCGAACTCGCCACGTAGGCGCGCTGGATACCGTTGGCATTCTGGCCGGCATTGGCCATGGCGCCGAACACCGCGGCCTCCGCGGCGTCGTCGAGCTTCGCGTCGACATGAACGATCATGGCGCCCTTGCCATTGCGCTCGACGACAACCGGCGTCATCGTCTGCCCGCACAGCGAGATCACCTCACGCGCACCCGCATCGGAGCCCGCGTACGCGATCTTGTCCACCTTGGTCCGACACAGGGCGGCGCCGGTCCCGTGGTTGCCGGTAACCACTTGCAGCACGGGCTGATTCGGGGCGAGTCGGCTCCAGCTCTCGGCCAGCCACACGCCGACGCCGGTAGTGAGTTCATTCGGTTTGAACACCACCGTGTTGCCCGCCGCCATCGCATAGGCGATCGAGCCCATCGGGGTGAACACCGGGTTGTTCCACGGCCCGAGCACCCCGACAACGCCGAGCGGTAAATACCCGACAGAGGCCCGCTGATTGCGGGTCAGCCAGGTGGATCCGAGGCGGCGGCGGTCCAGGACGCGGGCGGCATTACGTGCCGCCCAGTCCAAGTTCTCGACGGCGAGCATTACCTCGATTGCCGCGTCCGCCTCCGGTTTTCCGGTCTCCTCGCACAGGATTTCCACCAATTCACTTGCCCGCCTGGCAATGCTGCGCTTCCAGTCGAGCAGCCAGCGTTTGCGTCCGCTGAATCCCAGTTCGGCCCACCACTTTTCGGCTGAGCGAGCCGCACGCACCGTGCGGTTCAACTCGCCGGTGCCCATGACGGCGTAATTCCCGACGACTTCGCCGGTGCGCGGGTCGTAGGACGTCAGCACGTTCGATCGGCCCGATCGCTGCGCGGTCTCGGCCATGGTCACCTCCCGCAGAGTCGATCCGGCACAGACGCTTCGGGGAGAAGCAGTGCTGCCGCCGACGAATGAGTGCGTGCGTTCCCCCGAATAGCAGACTATGGTCGCCGCGGCGGCCCGACAAGGCAACGTCACCGCCCCTGTGCTGCCTCGGGCGCTCGAGACCGGCATCAACCCAGCGCCGGGCCGATCGCCCACGGCTAGTGTGAGCAAGCACACAGTTGGGCGCGCGGTCCTGTGGGTATCGCGCCGGCGACCGATCGAGGATCGGCGGGTCGGTAACATCACGCCAGGCGCTACGGATCACCAACCCGGACGTACTTGTGTGCGTGCGTACCGACGACCTGGTCGCCCCCGGCCGATAGTGGAGAGTTGATGCCGAGCTTGAACCAAGCAGATTCACACCCCGACGATGCCGTGCCTGTCACCAGCGAGGTCCCCGACGCCGAGTATGCGGTCGTCGTGGACGATGTCCGGAAGTCGTTCGGTGACGTGCACGCGCTGCAAGGTGTCAGCTTCCGCGCCGAGCGGGGGAGCGTGCTGGGCATCCTCGGGCCGAACGGCGCGGGCAAGACCACCGCCGTGAAGATCCTGTCCACACTGCTGCGCCCCGACTCCGGCACGGCGACCATCGCCGGGCACGACATTCGCAAGGACCCGGCCGCGGTGCGCCGATCGATCATGATGACCGGGCAGTACGCCGCGCTCGACGAACACCTGTCCGGCCGCGAGAACCTGGAACTGTTCGGCCGTCTGATGGGGCTGGGTAAATCCGCAGCCCGCAAGCGCGCAGACGTACTACTGGAGGAATTCGACCTGGTCGGTGCGGGCCGCAGGCCGGTGCACGGCTACTCCGGCGGCATGCGACGCCGTGTCGACATCGCCTGTGGTCTGGTGGTGCGGCCCGAGGTCGTATTCCTCGACGAGCCGACCACCGGCCTGGACCCACGCAGTCGCCAGGGTGTCTGGGATCTGGTGACCGCGCTGCAGAATCAGGGCATCACGGTCCTGCTGACCACGCAGTACCTCGAAGAAGCCGACGTGCTCAGCGACAACATCATCGTCATCGACAAGGGCAGGGTGATCGCCGAGGGCACGGCCGACGAACTCAAGGCGAAGACCGGCGGCAGCTATTGCGAGGTTGTGCCGCTGGACCCCAAGCAGCTCGATAGCGCCGCGGCCGCCCTCGGTGATCTGGTGCCCGCCGCGGTGCTCGCCGAAATCAACGGCGGCGACCGGCTGTCCATCCCCGCGCCCGAAGGCGCGGCCACCCTCACCGAGGCGCTGCGCAGGCTCGACACCGCCGGGATCGACCTGGCCGACATCGCGTTGCGACGACCCTCCCTCGATGACGTCTTCCTCTCCATCACCGGTCATTCGGGTGGTGCGGCGTGACCGCGTCGACCGCCGAACGGCCCGTCGATGTCGACGCCTCCGCACTGTTCGCCGCGCTACCCACCGCGAGGCTGTCGTCGTTCGCGCAGTGGCGCGCGCTGACCGGCCGCATCGTCAGGACGATGGTGATGAAAGGCGAGTTGGCTGTCGCCATCGTCACCCCGTTGGTGTTCACCGTCGGTTTCTATCTGCCGCTGCGCTATGTGATGAAGGTGTTCCAGGGCATCGATTACGCGCAGTTCGTCATGCCGATCATCGTGTTGCAGACCATGGCGTTCACCATGATGTCGAACGCACAGCTGGCCGCACTCGAGTCGATGACCGGCTTCACCACTCGGCTGCAGACCATGCCGATCGGCACGCTGGTCCCGTTGACGGCGCGGATCTGCGCCGGATTGGTCCGCTCGGTCACCTCGTTGACCGCGGCGCTGCTTTTCGGCCACATGATCGGCTTCCGGTTCGTCGGCGGGCTCCAACAGGCGGTGCTGTTCTGTGTGTTCTCGCTGGCGATCGGGACCGTGCTCGCGATCGGTGCGGACACCCTCGGCAGCCTCAGCAAGAACCCGGAATCGCTGAGTCAGGCACTGACACTGCCAACCCTGATCTTCGGCATGCTCTCTTGCGGGTTCGTCCCGGAAAGGAGCTTCCCCGAGTGGATCCAGCCGTTCGTGCGCAATCAGCCGATCTCCCAGTTCTCCTTCGCATTGGCCGATATGGCCCATGGCGGGGTGACGTGGCAGGTGCTGTGGGTTCCATTGGTGTGGCTGGGCGGGTTGGCGATCGTGTTCGTCCCGTCGGCGGTTTGGGCGAGCGTGAGGCGGGCATGAGTTCAGCAGAGGCAACCATGACCCATCCGATCGCCGACGATATCGAGCAGGCAGCCGACTTCCCGCTTCCCGCGGTGACCGCCAGATCCGAACGCGCGCTGAGCACCTGGGCGTTGCACAGCCTGATCCAGTGCAAGCGATTGCTGCTGACCTGGGCGCGTGATCCGTCCACCACCATCCAGACGCTGATCTATCCGGCGCTCTCGCTGCTGATGTTCCGAATTGTGCTCGGTAAACCGATCACCACGGCCACCGGTATCCCGAGCATCTACGGCCAGGTCGCGATGATGACACTCATCGCGGCAATGACCGGTGCCGTGGTCAGCGCCATCGGCTTCAAGACCGAAAAGGCCACCGGTCTGCTCGGCCGTTTCTGGACGATGCCGGTGCACCGGGCCGCGGGCCTGACCGGTCGGATACTCGCCGAGGCGGTTCGCGTCTTGCTCACCACCCTGTTCGTCGTCGCGGTCGGTGTCGTCATCGGCTTCCGCTTCGGGCAGGGGCCGCTGGCCGGCATCGCCTTGATCGCCATTCCGGTGCTGTTCGGAATCGGCTTCGCCGTGCTGATCACCACGCTGGCGACCATCACCGAAGGCGTTATGCTCGTCGGCCTCATCGGCACCGTGAATACCCTGCTGATGTTCTTCAACTCGGGCTTCGTCCCGGTCTTCGCCTACCCGGTCTGGCTGCAGAGCACGGTCGAGAATCAGCCCATGAGCTGTGCCGTCGATGCCATGCGCGGCCTGTCGTACGGCGGGCCGGTGGCCGAACCCCTGATGAAGAGCATCGCCTGGAGCGTCGGCCTGATCGTCGTCTTCGCTTATCCCGCGATTCGCGGCTATCGCCGCGCGGCCGAAACCGGTCGCTGACCACTGCCATCGAAGGGCGCCTTCGGCGGCTCAGAGCTGCCGGACGCGCCCTTCGGCGCGTTTGCGGCGACCGAGTGGGATCACTTGCGCTGTCCCCGGTTCCGCGGCGGTTGTCCTGCGAGGCATCGCCCGCCGGTGCACACCGGGGAATTCTCCACCAGTGACCAGAAATAGGTGAGGGCGGGCGCATGCGCCCGCCCTCACCTATTTCGAATGACGACCTACCTGAGGTCGCCTACGTGACCGTCGTACTTTCCCCCGATGCAGATAGCCCACGCAAGCCCGTCCGTCTTGATGTGGCCTCCGCCGCTTTCACACACCGCGGGAGTGACGGGCTTATCGAATGCGTCATCCGGATGAGCATGAGCAAGCGGTGCCGATATGGCACCGGCGATCCCCGCGGCCGCGAAAACCGTCATGAATACCCTTGAAACCCTATTTGCCACGGTGGCCTCCCCTGTCGATCTGTAATCTAATTTCATTGCCCCCCACGGTATTTCGACCTATATGAGGCAACTCGAAATTAACGGACGGTGGTGTTCGCTGCAATAGCGAGTAGTTCGATTTGGCAGTCAGCCGGTCGAGGTTGGCAGTCGTCGACTGGTTTCCGATCGCTCGAAGATGCGCCGCACCGGCCGTGGGTCGCGTCCACACGGATCGAGTGTGGCCGTCACCGGCGAAGGTTGTGCCCGTCGGGCGAGCTTCGGGCGGCGCTCGCGATGCCGCGGCAGGCGACCGAGTCAGTGCTGTGTGGGTGCGGCGGAGGTGTCGACGGCGCTACCGTCGAAGTCGTAGTCGAGCCAGCGGTTGCGGTTGGTCCAGCCGACCAGGTCGTAGCGCCAGTGGAAAGGCCAGGTGCGGGCGACTGTGTTGACGAGTACCGCGCCGAGGGCGGTGTAGTCGTCGTGGGCCGAGAGCAGGGCGCGCTGGCCGCGGGGCGATGCGGTGAAGAACGTGTCGAACAGGGAAATCGACTGTTCAGTGGTCAGGCGGCCGAGGCCCCAGAGGCCGCGCATTCGCATCCAGTAGGTCAGGCGGGCCTGCCAGGGCCATAATTGCGCGATCGGGTCGAGACCTTGCCGAAGTGCCGAGATGGCCGTGTCGACGAGTGCGAGTGAATCGGCGACGCTGTAGCCGGTGCAGGGATGCATCATTCCGCCACGCGAACCGAATGGAATCGCTTGGGCAGTTCCTTTTTTCGGCGGTGGTTGGTCCAGCGGGTAGTGCGCAGCCTCGCTGGGTTCGTCGCCGGTGAGGGTGATTCCGTGTGCGGCCAGCCGGCTCAGTGTGCGTTTGCGCAGCTCGTGTTGTGGCATTCCGCTGCGCAGCCCGAGGCTGGTTTCCTCGAAGATCACGGTGCCGTCGCCGAGCGGGACGGCATAGAGGAACGACGGCGGTTCATCCGGTCCGGCACCATTTTCCGGTCGCCAATCCAGCAATAGACCTTCTCCATCGGCGATCATCGGCGCCGCGGTCTCGGCGGCGACGAAGATGCCGTGCGCGCTCGCGGCGCGACGCTGTCCGAGGCTCGGCAGTCCGCGCGTGTCGAAAACTGTTGCCGCCCTATGGATGGTGCCGTCGGTGAGCTCGACCTCGTGTGCGTCGACCCGGCCGGCCCTGCCGGCGACCACGGTGGCGTCGTCGAGTGGGAGTGCCTCGTGCAGGCCGGTTTTGGACAACACGCAGTACGGGCGTTCGATGCGGTGCGCGGTGTTGGTCCAGACGGTCGGAGCGGCGATCCTGGTGGCAATCGCGCTCGGCGGCAACCACTCCGGTAACTCGTCGACCCAGCAGGAGAAGGTGGGCGGCCATAGCCGGTCCGGCCGTGGATCGACCGCGGTGACCCGCAGCCCGGCCAGCACCGCCCGGTGTGCCAGCGCCCGGCCGGTCGGGCCGAGTCCGACAACGCAGAGATCGACATCCTGAACCGCGCTGACACTCATACCGGCATTCAAACCTCGTGGCCACGCCGATGCAACTGTCTGCGACACCGATCACCGTGATTCCCGAGGCGGCCGTCGTCATCCTCGGGAAACGCGGCGCCGAGGCGATCGCCTGCTACTTCGGGGTGACCCAGGTGGTGATGTCGGCATGCACGACTTCGACCCCGTTCTTGTCGTAGATCGCGACCGGCACGATCAGGTCCTGGCCCTCGGTGATCCGAGTGAAGTCCGGAAGCTCCGGCAGCTTCGCGACCGCACGCAGCCCGGTCTCCGCCTTGGCCAGGTATTGGACGTTCATCGCCTTCGGGATCCAGCGGTGTGTGTCGGGCACGGTCGCCTCACTGAGCATTCCCATCGCCACTTCGGCCAGGTTGCACGCCGCGATGGCGTGGTAGGTGCCCAGATGGTTGTGGATGCCGAACCACTTCGGCGAGGTCACCTCGCACAGTCCGGGCTCCAGCCGCACCACGCTCGGCAGCACCGTGCCGAAGTACGGCACCCGGGCGACCATGCCGAGGGAGAACAGCGCGTGCCCGAGCCGGTTGTCCGGCAGCTTCTTCCAGCCGCGGTAGGTGGCGGTCTCTTTCGTCATGCCTTTATCTTACTCATAAGTAAGTTCTTTGCCGGTAGGGTGTGGACCTCCGAATTTCGCGGCGCGATCGGCCCGGGGGCGCGCCCGGGATTCGCGGTCTGACCTGCGCTGTGGGCGACAGGCGGCGCGGCGAGGGGGGTGGATTTGAAGTCACCGGCGGCGTCGGGCATACTGTTCGGGTTGCCTTGCACCGGGCCATGCCTGTTCCTCGGGTTGTGGTGGGTGGCGAGGCGAGCAGTACCCAATCGTGTACCTCGCTGGATTCCAGCGTGGGTACGTCCGGGACAGTGTTCCGAAGCCTGAGGTGAATTTCGATTCCGGGGCCGAGGAATGAGCGGATGGGCGACACGCCCGACCGCGTGGACCGGAGAACCATGACAGATGAACAGCGGCGAGGATCGGGCGTGCCCGGTCGCGATCTCTTAGCGAGACGTCTTCGTGTGTTCGGGCTGTGCAAATTGAGGGTGGTTCGAACGCTGTAGCCAGCTTCGAACCACGAAGGAAAAGCGGAGAAAAGGACACTTAGCGTGGCGGGACAGAAGATCCGCATCAGGCTCAAGGCCTACGACCACGAAGCGATCGACGCCTCAGCGCGCAAGATCGTGGAGACGGTGACCCGCACCGGGGCCCGTGTCGTCGGGCCGGTGCCGTTGCCGACCGAGAAGAACGTGTATTGCGTCATCCGTTCGCCGCACAAGTACAAGGACTCGCGCGAGCACTTCGAGATGCGTACGCACAAGCGGCTGATCGACATCCTCGACCCGACGCCGAAGACGGTTGACGCGCTCATGCGCATCGACCTGCCGGCCAGCGTCGACGTCAACATTCAGTGACGGGGACTCGAGACATGACTGATAACAAGAACAGGCCAGCGGCCGGCATCCTGGGCACCAAGCTCGGCATGACCCAGGTGTTCGACGACAAGAACCGCGTCGTTCCCGTGACCGTCATCAAGGCCGGACCGAACGTCGTTACCCAGATTCGCACCGTGGAGCGTGACGGCTACAGCGCCGTCCAGGTCGCTTTCGGCGCCATCGACCCGCGCAAGGTGAACAAGCCGGTCTCCGGTCAGTTCGCCAAGGCCGGTGTCACCCCGCGTCGCCACGTCGCCGAAATCCGCGTTGCGGATGCTTCCACCTTCGAGGTCGGCCAGGAGCTGACTGCCGAGGTGTTCGAAGAGGGCGCGTACGTGGACGTGACCGGCACCAGCAAGGGCAAGGGCTTCGCAGGCACCATGAAGCGTCACGGCTTCGCCGGTCAGGGCGCCTCGCACGGTGCGCAGGCCGTGCACCGCCGCCCGGGCTCCATCGGTGGTTGCGCCACCCCCGGCCGCGTGTTCAAGGGCATGCGGATGTCGGGCCGGATGGGCAACGATCGCGTCACCACGCAGAACCTGTCGGTTCACAAGGTGGACGTCGAGAACGGCCTGCTGCTGATCAAGGGAGCGATCCCGGGTCGTCGCGGCAATGTCGTCGTCGTCAAGAGCGCCGTGAAGGGTGGTGCACACGCATGACAAGCTCCGCAGTAAACACGGAGAAGAAGTCCGCAAATCTGACGCTTCCGGTCAAGGAACTGGGCGGCAAGACCAACGGCACCGTCGAACTCCCCGCGGAGATCTTCGACGCGACCGCCAACATCTCGCTGATGCATCAGGTCGTCGTCGCGCAGCTTGCCGCGGCCCGTCAGGGCACGCACTCCACCAAGACCCGCGGTGAAGTCCGCGGTGGTGGCAAGAAGCCGTACCGGCAGAAGGGCACCGGCCGCGCCCGTCAAGGCTCGACCCGCGCGCCGCAGTTCACCGGTGGTGGCACGGTCCACGGCCCGCAGCCGCGTGACTACAGCCAGCGCACCCCCAAGAAGATGATCCGCGCCGCGCTGCGTGGAGCACTTTCGGACCGGGCGCGTAACGAGCGCATCCACGTGATCACCGAACTGGTTGCCGGGCAGGCCCCGTCGACCAAGACGGCCAAGAGCTTCCTCGCGGAGCTCTCGGACCGCAAAAAGTTCCTCCTCGTCCTCGGACGTGAGGATCTCGCGGCCTGGAAGAGCGTGCAGAACCTCGAGTTCGTGCACCCGATCGCGCCGGATCAGCTCAACACCTACGACGTGCTGGAAAGCGACGAAGTGGTGTTCAGCGTCGAGGCCTTGAATGCCTTCGTGCACGGCCCCGCCGAAGCTGCACAGGAGGAGAGCAAGTGACCACCATCGCCGACCCCCGCGACATCCTGCTGGCGCCGGTCATCTCGGAGAAGTCCTACGGACTGATCGAGGAAGGCACCTACACCTTCATCGTGCACCCGGACTCCAACAAGACGCAGATCAAGATTGCCGTCGAGAAGGTTTTCGGCGTGAAGGTGACCAGCGTCAACACCGCCAACCGTCAGGGCAAGCGCAAGCGGACCCGCTTCGGTTACGGCAAGCGCAAGGACACCAAGCGCGCGCTCGTGACCATCTCGGCCGACAGCAAGCCCATCGAGATCTTCGGAGGCCCGGTCGCGTAAGCGCCTGGGACTCCAGAAAGAAGAGAAGAACTCATGGCAATCCGTAAATACAAGCCGACTACGCCGGGTCGTCGTGGCTCCAGCGTCTCGGACTTCGCTGAGATCACCCGTACGACTCCTGAGAAGTCGCTGGTTCGCCCGCTGCACAGCAAGGGTGGCCGCAACGCTCACGGTCGTATCACCACTCGTCACCGCGGTGGCGGCCACAAGCGTGCCTACCGTCTGATCGACTTCCGTCGGCTGGACAAGGACGGCATCCCGGCCAAGGTCGCTCACATCGAGTACGACCCGAACCGGACCGCCAACATCGCGCTGCTGCACTACGTGGACGGCGAGAAGCGATACATCATCGCGCCCAAGGGCATCCAGCAGGGCACCCCGATCGAGTCCGGCCCCACGGCCGACATCAAGCCGGGTAACAACCTGCCGCTGCGCAACATCCCGACCGGTACCACGATTCACAACGTGGAGCTGCGTCCGGGCGGTGGCGCGAAGATGGCCCGCTCCGCAGGCTCCAGCATCCAGCTGCTCGGTAAGGAAGGCCCCTACGCCACGCTGCGTATGCCCTCCGGTGAAATCCGTCGCGTCGACGTGCGCTGCCGCGCCACCGTCGGCGAGGTCGGCAACGCCGAGCAGTCGAACATCAACTGGGGCAAGGCCGGCCGTATGCGCTGGAAGGGTCGCCGCCCCACCGTCCGTGGTGTCGTCATGAACCCGGTCGACCACCCGCACGGTGGTGGTGAGGGCAAGACCTCCGGTGGTCGCCACCCGGTCAGCCCGTGGGGTCAGCCGGAAGGCCGCACCCGCAAGCCCAACCGTCCGAGCGACAAGCTCATCGTCCGCCGCCGCCGCACTGGCAAGAACAAGCGATAACCAGGAGGGAGTAGAAGATGCCACGCAGTCTTAAGAAGGGCCCGTTCGTCGACGATCACCTCCTCGCGAAGGTGGACGTTCAGAACGAGAAGGGCACGAAGCAGGTCATCAAGACCTGGTCGCGTCGTTCCACGATCATCCCCGACTTCATCGGTCACACTTTCGCCGTCCACGACGGTCGCAAGCATGTCCCGGTGTTCGTGTCGGACAACATGGTCGGGCACAAGCTCGGTGAGTTTGCGCCGACGCGCACGTTCAGGAGCCACGTCAAGGACGACCGGAAGAGCAAGCGGCGATGACCGAAACAAGCACAGCGACGGTTCAGAATCCGACGGCTCGCGCGACGGCCAAGCATGTTCGCGTGACCCCGATGAAAGCTCGTCGCGTTGTGGACCTGGTCCGCGGCAAGCGAGTCGAGGACGCACTGGCGATCCTGAAGTTCGCGCCGCAGGCCGCGAGCGAGCCGGTTGCCAAGGTCGTGGCGAGCGCCGCGGCGAACGCCGAGAACAACCTCGGCCTCAACCCGGCCACGCTCGTTATCTCGACGGCTTTCGTCGACGAGGGCGCGACCATGAAGCGGTTCCAGCCGCGTGCACAGGGTCGGGCGTTCCGGATCCGGAAGCGCACCAGCCACATCACCATCGAGGTCGAGAGCGTGCCCACCGCCGGTGGATCCACTCGTAACCGCCGGAAGGGAGGGGCAAAGTAAATGGGACAGAAAATCAACCCCCATGGCTTCCGCCTCGGTATCACCACCGACTGGAAGTCGCGTTGGTACGCGGACAAGCAGTACGCGGAATACGTGAAGGAAGACGTCCAGATCCGCAAGCTCCTCGCCACTGGCATGGAGCGGGCCGGAATCTCGAAGGTCGAGATCGAGCGCACCCGTGACCGGGTTCGCGTCGACATCCACACCGCGCGTCCCGGCATCGTCATCGGTCGCCGTGGCGCCGAGGCCGACCGCATCCGTGCGGAGCTGGAGAAGCTCACCAAGAAGCAGGTGCAGCTGAACATCCTCGAGGTGAAGAACGCCGAGTCGGATGCGCAGCTCGTTGCCCAGGGTGTGGCCGAGCAGCTGTCCAACCGTGTGGCGTTCCGTCGTGCGATGCGTAAGGCCATCCAGTCGGCCATGCGTTCGCCGAACGTCAAGGGCATCCGTGTGCAGTGCTCGGGCCGCCTCGGTGGCGCCGAAATGTCGCGCTCGGAGTTCTACCGTGAGGGTCGGGTTCCGCTGCACACGCTGCGTGCGGACATCGACTACGGCCTGTACGAGGCCAAGACCACCTTCGGTCGTATCGGTGTGAAGGTCTGGATCTACAAGGGCGACATCGTCGGTGGCAAGCGCGAGGTCACGGCTGCGGCCGCGCCCGCGGCCGGCGACCGCCGCGAGCGTCGTGAGCGGCCGAGCCGCCCGCGTCGGTCCGGTTCTACCGGTACCACCGCGACCAGCACTGAGGCCGGGCGTGCAGCCACCGCCACTGCGGTTGCCGACGCTCCGGCAGAAAAGCAGGAGGGCTGACGCATGTTGATGCCACGGAAGGTCAAGCACCGGAAGCAGCATCACCCGGGTCGTTCCGGAATGGCAAAGGGCGGCACGTCGGTCGCGTTCGGTGAATACGGCATCCAGGCTCTCGAGCCCGCCTACGTCACCAACCGGCAGATCGAGTCGGCTCGTATCGCGATGACCCGCCACATCAAGCGTGGCGGCAAGATCTGGATCAACATCTACCCGGATCGCCCGCTCACCAAGAAGCCCGCCGAGACCCGCATGGGTTCCGGTAAGGGTTCGCCGGAGTGGTGGATCGCGAACGTCAAGCCCGGTCGCGTGATGTTCGAAATGAGTTACCCCAACGAGGAGACCGCTCGCGAGGCCCTGCGCCGCGCGATGCACAAGCTCCCGATGAAGTGCAGGATCGTCACAAGGGAGGAGCAGTTCTGATGGCTACCGGAACACCGGCCGCAGAGCTCCGCGAGCTCACCGAAGAGGAGCTCGTCGCCCGCCTGCGTGAGTCGAAGGAAGAGCTGTTCAACCTGCGCTTCCAAATGGCGACGGGTCAGCTGGACAACAACCGTCGGCTGCGCGTCGTTCGTCACGAGATCGCGCGGATCTACACGGTCATGCGTGAGCGCGAGCTCGGTCTGGCCACGGCACCCGCTGGCAAGGGAGATGCGGCATGAGCGAGAAGCAGGAAGAGCGCAACAGCCGCAAGGTACGTGTCGGCTACGTTGTCTCGGACAAGATGAACAAGACGATTGTCGTCGAGCTGGAAGACCGTAACCGGCACAAGCTCTACGGCAAGATCATTCGCACCACCTCCAAGGTGAAGGCGCATGACGAGAACGAGATCGCCGGTGTCGGTGACCGCGTGCAGCTGATGGAGACCCGTCCGCTGTCGGCCACCAAGCGCTGGCGTCTGGTCGAGGTCCTCGAGAAGGCCAAGTAAGCCTTATCTCGAGAAACTGAGTTCACACAGTCGAAGGCCCGCCTCCCGGTTCGGGAGGCGGGCCTTCGTCGTTGTTGCTATCTCTGGAATAGGCGAGCTGGTGCTGGGTGCTGTCTATCGCTCGTTGCGATGGAACTCGAGGATGTGCAATTTCGCTCCGATTGGGTCTCGACCGGGATACTCCGGCTGCTCGCCGAACGTAGTCATATGGCGGTCGAATACGGTCTGGGCAACCACCATTCGACTACGTTCGACGGACTCCCGGACCCTGGGCTCGATACGGACTCGGAGTGCGGCAACAGCCTTTTCGAACCGTTCCGGGCGGGTGGCGTCGCTGGCTGAGTTCAGAAGTGCAGCCATCGTGTCATCTTCGGGTCAGGCGTCGTCACGTCGCCCGTACCCTGCTCGGGGATAACGCTCGAGCTGTGATTCCAGATGGCTCGATTGTTGTCGAGGGCCTTCGCCGTTGTTGCGGCAGTCGCCCTGGGTGCGTCGCAGCACGATCTCTGCCGGAAACCCGATGATGGTGGAAAATTGCTGGCGCGCTGACCGGCGGGCGTGCAAGGCTCGATGGGGTGCGGTCCTATCGGGAGGTCCTTTCCAGCTCCGCGGTGCGCAATGTGCTACTGCTGGGTGCGCTGGTTCGAATCCCGTTCTTCGCCGGGTCCGTGCTGCTCGCGTTGCACGTCGTGCAGACGCTGCACGGCTCCTACGTTCAGGCGGGCCTGCTGAGTGCGATCGTCACCGTCTGTGTCGCGGTGAGTGGACCATGGCGCGGCAGGTTTCTCGACCGGTTGGGGCTGCGGCGCACGATCCTGCCTTCGATCCTGGTCGGTGCCGTGTGCTGGTCGTTTGCGCCGTTCGTCGACTACGTCCCGCTGCTGGTGCTCGCCGCGATCGCGGGACTGTTCGATATTCCGATCTTCACCGTGGTGCGCCAGGCCGTCATCGCGGCAACGACCGAGCAAGACCGACAGCCGGCGCTAGCCTTGGAATCGGTAACGGTGGAGGCCGCGTTCATGGTCGGGCCGGTGCTCGGTGTCGCCGCCACCGCGGTCTGGTCCACCACCATCGTGTTGTTCTGTGTGCAGATGTGCCTGGTGCTCGCGGGCGTTCTCATCTGGTTGCTGAATCCGCCGCTGCGGTCTACCGCCGGGGACGCGGACGCGCCTCCGGTGGCACGGCGGGCGTGGTTCCGTGTCGAGTTCGTGGCGCTGTGTGTCGGCGCGTGTGCCGCCGTAGCGGTGCTCGCGGGCTCCGAGCTCACTTTCGTCTCCGCCATTCGAGAGTTCGGTGCGCAGCGCCTGCTCGGCGTGATCCTCGCGATCTGGGGCTTCGGCTCGCTGGTCGGCGGCCTTGTCTACGGCGTACTGCGCCGGCGTATTTCGACGTTTCCACTACTCGCGGGCCTCGGCGCGACAACCATCCCGATGGCTTTCGCCGGTGGCCCGGTGTTCCTCGGTGCGGCGGGCTTGTTCGCCGGCCTGCTGTGCGCACCGACCCTCACCGCATCCGTCGACCAGTTGAGCCGGATCGTGCCCGAATCCGGTCGCGGTGAGGCTATCGGCTGGCACGGTGCGGCGATGACTCTCGGCAACGGCGTCGGTAGTTCGGTCGCGGGCATCGCGATCGATGCGGGCGGTTTCGCCGCGGGCTTCGGTGCGTCCGCGGCCCTCGGGCTCATCCCCGGTGTGGGACTGGCGCTGCTGGTCCGGGTCGCGCAGCGGCGCAGCGCCGTACGGCAACGGGAGTCTGCGCGCCGAGCATTCGAGACGACCACCTGAGCCCCAGCGCCCGCGCGCCCCGCTCCGAACGAGAGCCGGGTGAGTGGCACCTGCCTGCGGCAACAGCCGAGAGGGCCACACCATGGTGTGCCACTCGCGGGTCCAGGACGGGTGGTTCGGGGCGTCTGGCGGCGCGGCGGGTTGCGTTATACGTATACATCTACTTATAGTGAGTCCAGTCGGAATGCTGGGCGATTCGAAGGTTGGCATTCCGGAAAGCAGCAGATCAATGAACCGCGACGGGGTCGATGGGTGCCGTCGTCGGTACTTCGATGCACATTTGCGCATTGACTGATGAATCGAGGGGAATATGTCCACTGATACGCAGAAGCTGTCCAGCGCCGCATCCGAGGAGCAGTCGGCGGCCGCGGGGATCGACCTGCACAAGGGTGCTTCCGAGGAATTCGGCGAGGTGGTGCTGAAGGTCGGGCCCGGAGGTGCCAGGCGGCAGCGCTTCTTCGGTCGGCTCGCCGGGGAATCACGGCAGTACAACAAGTCCGGGATCGAGACGGTGCGGGTCTACCTGAGCCGCAAGGGCAAATATGTGGTGCATGTTCAGCGGTCCGAATGGTCGGATCTCGCCGAGTCGACCGACTGGTTCAAGGACTGGAAGAACTGGCGCGGGATGCTCGGTGCCGACGGGATGGGTCGGGGTGACTTCACGGTCGAGGTGGTGGACTCACTCGCACAGTTGCGTGACCGGGTACCGGAGAAGATCTACCGCATGCTCGCCGACGTGACCGAGCACCCCTATTCCCAAGATCTCGACGTCTGAACTGCCAGGGTCTGACCGCTAAGTCTCGAAAGGACTTCTCCGACATGTTCGCTCGACTGGGACGCGTGGTCGTCCACAACCCGTGGAAGGTGATCGGCGCGTGGCTGCTCATCGTGATCGCGGTGGTGGCCTCGGCGCCGAAACTTACCTCGACCACCGACCAATCCGAATTCCTGCCCTCGCATTACGAGTCGATTCAAGCGATGCAGTTGCAGCAGCAGGCTTTTCCGCAGAGTGCGGCGCCTGCGGCGATCATCGTGTTCAAGCGGGCCGACAATGCACCACTGAACGACGAGAACGCCGCGCGGGTCGCGGCGATCGCGGCACAGCTCGGTGACGAAAAGATCAAGGACGTCACCGGAATTCAGGCCACGCCGCCTGCCGAGAATCGGCTCGTGCAAATTGCCGCGGTGCAGATGACGAAGGTCACCACCGCAGGTGACACGACGCAGAGCGATGCGGTCAAGTCGCTGCGTGACGCACTCCAGGCGCAGCTGAAGGACACGGATCTGAAGGCGGGCCTCACCGGTCAGGCGGCACAGACGCTGGACCAGACGGAATCCAGCGCGAAGGGCATGGCCATCATCGGGATCGCCACCATCGTGCTGATCCTGGTGCTGTTGCTGATCATCTTCCGTAGCCCGGTGATCGCGCTATTGCCGATCATCGTGATCGGCGGAGTCTCCAGCACCGTCGGTGGCCTGATTGCGATGGTGAGCAAGGCTTTCGACCTCAAGGTGGACAGTTCGGTCAACTCCATCTTGCTGGTCGTGCTGTTCGGCGTCGGGACCGACTACATCCTGTTTCTGATGTTCCGCTACCGCGAACGGCTGCGGGCGGGCGAGGATCCGAAGACCGCCATGGTCAGTGCCGTCACCCGTGTCGGTGAGGCGATCACCTCGGCAGCGGGTGCGGTGATCATCGCGTTCATGGCGCTGACGCTGTCCACTCTCGGCATGTTCCGTGCGCTCGGCCCAGCACTGGCGATCGCGGTCGCGGTGGCGCTGCTGGCCGGACTCACCCTGGTTCCCGCGATTGTTTCGCTGCTCGGCACCAAGGTGTTCTGGCCGTCGAAGGCATGGCAGGTGGAGCCGAAGGGCGCGCGTTTCGCCGCGGTCGGCGCGGCGCTCGGGCGTCGTCCCGGTGCCTTCGCTGTGGTCTCCGGTGGTGTGCTCATCGCACTCGGCGTGTTTGCCTTCGGCTTCAACCCCACCTTCGACCTGAGCTCGGGTTCGACCTCGGATACTTCCGAATCCGCCATCTACAGCAAGGAATTGCTCAAGGGCATGCCCGCGGGAGCCACTCAGCCCTCGGACGTGCTGCTGCGCTCGGAGGGCGGAGCGCTGACCGCCCCTCAGCTCGCGGACTACCGTGCCGCGCTGGCCGGTGTGCCCGGCGTCGGCCAGGTATCGGAGCCGCATCCGTCGAGTGACGGTGCGGTCGCCGAATTCCAGGTGACGTTGAGCTCCGCGCCGGAATCGGATGCCGCGCTGGAAACGGTTCGTGGCCCGCTGCGTGACACCGCACACGCCGCGGCACCGGCGGGCACGACCGCCGTCGTGGGTGGCATCACCTCGGTCTTCGTCGACTTCCAGGACGCGATGAACCACGACTACACCATCGTGTTCCCGGTGGCGGCCATTCTGATCATGATCGTGCTCGCGCTGCTGCTGCGCAGTGTGGTCGCGCCGTGGTACCTGATGGCTTCGGTATTCCTCGGATTCGCCGCGACGCTCGGCGCCGCGGTGCTGGTTTTCCAGCACTTCCAAGGCAATTCGGGCCTGATCTTCACCCTCCCGGTGATCATGTACCTGTTCGTGGTCGCGCTCGGCACCGACTACAACATCCTGATGGTCGCCCGGTTGCGGGAAGAGGCCCGTGCGGGCCGCGACCCCCGTCAGGCCGCCGCGCTCGGCGTGCACCACACCGGCCCGACCATCGCCGCGGCGGGCGTCATTCTGGCGGGGACCTTCGCTTCGATGATGTTGGCGGGCAACAATGTGTTGTCGCAGATGGGCTTCGCCATCTCGGTCGGCATTGCCATTGCCGCCTTCGTCATGGCGATGTTCTTCACCCCGGCTATCACCGCGCTGCTCGGCCACCGGGCCTGGTGGCCGGGCCACGGTGATCGAGGCGCGACGCGCGACGATACGACGAAGAACGGTGCGGCCTGGTCTGCCGAGGACTACTACACCCCGCAGCAAGCATCGGCCACCAGCGGCCGGTCGAACCGGGGTTGGTCGAACACCGGGGCGTAGCACCGGTCGATCGCGATCGAAAAGGGCCGTCCGCTCGAAACATTCGAGCCGGGCGGCCGTTTTCGTGCCGTGCTCCCGCGGTTGCCGCCCGTTCCGGACCGGCAGCTGCCCGGGTCACGCGCCGACGTTGCCAGTTGGTATTCGACCGACGCGGTGACCCGATCGGTCACCAAGCCGAAACGTTCAGGGCAACATTCAGAGCGGGTGCGGTCTGCTTCGTCTCCGCGATCAACTGACGGCGTACGGGCGGCGAACCTTGCGTGCGGATTCGAGCACCCGCGAGACCGCGGCACGTGACAGGCCGACCTCGTTGCCGATGCCGGTTTCGGTCCAGGACTGGTCGGCAAGGATGAGGACTTCGGCGAGCTGCTCGACCGGGAGGGTGGAGAGGCCGCGTTCGGCGATCTCCCGTGCTACCGCCCACACCTCGACGTCGTCGAGCTCGGCGACCATGTCGTCGTTCTCGGACAGGATGGTGTCCGCGGAGAGCGCTTGGACGGCTTCGTTGATCACATCCACGGAATTGCGGCGCTCGCCGTCGGGTTGTTCGGCGCGCGCGGTGGTGTCGATGAGATTGCGCGGCTGGGCATTTCGGTGATCGACCGGACGAGGACGCAGGTCGATGCCAGGCTGTCGGTTGCTCCCGACGGCTTCGGTGTGGTTGTGCGGCACGGATTTCCGGCGCTCCTCCAGTTCGGATCCTGCGCCGTGCACGGACCTTTCGTGGTTCCCGCCGCGGTCGGTAGAGCTGTGTGGCTCCGGCTCGCGCCTGCCGGCATTCGTTGCGGACATCGAGGGGTGCTCCACGCCGTTGGAATTCGGCCGAGTGTCGGAATTCGGCCGAGCGGTGCTCTGCGGCCGAGCGTGGTCTTTCGGCCGAGTGTCGGAGTTCGGTCGAGCGTCGGAATTCTGCTGTGTGTCGGAATTCGGCCGAGCGGTGCTCTGCGGCCGAGCGTGGTCTTTCGGCCGAGCCTCGGAGTTCGGCTGCGCGGCGACTGTTCCGGTGTGCTGCTTGCCGTTGCGTGGCGTAAGCGGCACCGCGTGCAACGGATAGCTAGCCGCGGGTTCGGCGGTGTGTGCACCGTTGTGGCTACCTGGTTCGGCGACCTCGGTGGAACGCACTGCGGAAACCGCGTCGGCGATCGATTCGATATCCCGCGCGGCGAGCAATTCCATCAGGTCGGCAGGCTTGTCCCGCGGGATTGCCGCGACCGGTACCTCGGCGGTGACACGGCGACTCGTCTGCGCGCCGGGCAGGTCGTTCGAGTCGACCACCGGTGCGCTGTCGATCAGCACCGCGTAGCGGCCGGATACCCACGCGTGCAGCCAGATCACGACGCCGACCATGACCGGCGCGATCGCGTATTCGGCGGCGCGACCGAGGGCGCCCGCGGCCAGGTGGGGGCCGGCGTTCAGTGCGATGGTGGTGCCGAGCAATGCGCTCTCGAAGAAGATGACTTTGCCGCGGGCGAGTTCGCGACCCCAGCGCGTGGCCGTCGTCGCGGCGACCATGATGGTGATGATCGGGATCGAGATCATTGCCTCGATGCCGTAGCTCAACCAGTACAGCGGGTCGGTCATATCGCCGCTGGGGACCAGGTTGTGCTGCACGTTGACCCCGGCCCACACCATGCCGAGCACCACGACCGCGATCAGTGCCCGCGACGACCATTCCGCGCGGCGGTACAGCTGGGCAAGTCGCGCGTCCTGATTCGACACCCGCCGCCGCGCCGCGAGCGCACGCCGATGCCATCGCGCGTCGGCGTCGTCGGCCTTCCTGATGGCGGCCGCGGTGCGCCGGTCACGCTCCTCGGCCGCGAGCTCGTCCTCGACCGCCCGCCGCCGTTGCCCGCGCCGCTGGGTTCGAACCCATTCCGCGAGCTCGCGTTCCGCCGCAATCTCGGCGTCCGACAACACCGCCAACAGCGCCGCATCGTGCTGTAAGGGCAGCTTGCCGCGTGCGGCAGCAACTCGCTGTGCCAATGCGGCGATCTCGGAACTGGCGATCTCGGAACTGGCGATCTCGGAACTGGCGATCTCGGAACTGGCGATCTCGGAATTATTGGTCGACGATCCGTCGCGCATCGCGAGCCTTCCCAGGAGCAGGTGTCATGTCGTGAGACCTACTTGCTCGAACATATGTGTGATCGCAGTGAGACTAAACCGACATCTCCCCGGAGGTCAATGCCGGCGCTCGAACAGGTGCTCGAATCGAAAGCCCGCAACTATGCCGATCGTGCGAGCGGACGGCGGCCGCATCACGCGTTCTTGTGGCAGACCGCCTCGAGCACGACGCCGTCGGGGCCGGTCCAGAATGTGGCGTAGTAGGGCGGCGGATACTGGGGGAATTCCTGTGAGCGTGGATGATTTCAGCGCCGCGGTCGGCGGCCCAGGTGTGCACGTGGTCGACGGCCGCGCGGGTGCGGACCATGAAGGCCAGGTGCTGGAGTCCGGGGTGTGCGCGTGAATAACCGGAGGATTCGGCGGGATAGAAGAAGAGGAAGGTGCCTACCTTGCCATTGCTCGGCCGGTAGGCGAATTGCGTGTCATCGCGCAAGAGCGGCTCGTAGTCGAGTAGCGGCATGAGCTCGTCGTAATAAGTGTGGGCGACGGCAAGATTGCCGACGTTGATGCCGAGGTGTCCTGGGGGCGTCGTCGCAATGTAGCGCGATCAGCTGAGTGTGGTGTGCCAGACGATGGCGGCCGCGAGGGCTCCGGCGCCATTGACCGACCAGTGCAGGGCGATGGGGGCGAGCAGGCTGCCACTGCGCCTGCGTAGCCAGGTGAACACCATGCCCGCGGCGGCGGTCGCCGCGACGGCGAGCGTGATGCCGATGATCTGGCCGGCGACGCCACCGCCGATGAATCCGCTCAGTCCCCGGTTGCCCGAGGTCAGACCGAACGACGAGGCGATGTGCCACAGGCCGAACAGCAGTGAGCCTGCGGCGAAGACGCCACGTGCGCCGTAGACGCGATCCAAGGTGCCATGCAGCACACCGCGGAAGGCCAGTTCTTCGGGGATCGCCGTTTGCAGTGGGATCACGATCATCGACGCGATCAGCGCACCCGAGATGGTGGCGTAGCGGTCGGCGAGGAAGAACGGACGGGTCATCGGCAATATCGCACCGACCGCCACGACGGTGAGCACCAGGCCGACAGCCGCCAGCGCGTATATCGAGCCGCGGCGCCAGTGTCGTGGTGAGAGTCCCAGCTCGGACCAGCCGAGTCCGCGACGTCGAACCAGCGCGAGCAGCACGAGGGCGGCGACCGGGACGGTGACGATGCTGGCCAACGCCGTGGTGAAGTGGGCGATCAGATTGGTGCCTGCCAGGACGGCCACAACGACAACTACGTCGATGTAGGCATGAAATCGGTGGCGGGGTGGAGCCGCTTCTTCGAAGTCCTGGTGAAGCATCCGGCCCAGTCTACGGAACGGGCGCGGCCTGGGAACACTGGTGATCGATATGACCGAAACGTGTGTCAGCCAGCCCATGCTTCCGGCTCGGTCCAGGCTTGCAAACTGCGTGTGGTGTCGAAGCGGCGTGGTACACCGGTGATCGGGTCGGTGAACTCCAGCGACGAGGCGAGCAATTGCAGTGGTCTGGTGAAATCGTCCACCGGCTTGTCGGTGAGCACCGGATAGAAATCGTCGCCGAGGATCGGGATGCCGAGGCTGTTCATATGCAGCCGCAGCTGGTGGGTGCGCCCGGTCAGCGGGCGCAGGCGATAGCGACCGAGTCCGTCGCGGTGCTCGAGCAGTTCGATTCGCGTTTCGGCGTTGGGCTCACCGGCGACTTCCTGCGCGAGGAGCACCTGCTTTTCCTTGATGATGCGGCTGCGCACCGTGCGCGGCAGCTCGACCGCGGGATCGTAGGGCGCGATCGCCTCGTACTCCTTGCCGACGGTGCGCTTGTGGAACATCGTCTGATAGGACCCACGTCGCGCCGGATTGGCGACGAAGAGGATCAGCCCGGCGGTGACGCGATCGAGCCGGTGCGCCGGGATCAAGTCGGGTAGGTCGAGCTCGCGACGCAGCCGGACCAGCGCGGTCTGCAGAATGTGCTGACCACGTGGAATGGTCGCAAGGAAATGCGGCTTGTCCACCACGAGCAGGTCGTCGTCGCGGTGCACGACGGTGATATCGAAGGGCACCGTGGTCTCCTCGGGCAGGTCCCGGTGAAACCACACCGCGCCGCCGGGGACATATGGCGCGTCGAGCGCGAGCGGGCCGTCGAGATCGACAATGCCGCCTTCGCGCAGCAGTTGGTCGATTCTGGCCGCGGGCACCCTGGGTAGCCGCTCGACCAAATGGTCACGAACGGTCGCCCAATCGCCCTCCTCCGGCAGGCGGAGGCGGGCCGGATCCAGGCCGTACCGCTTGGGCAACGGCGGCTGCTGCCTCCTTCTCATCGGGAACGACAGTAGTCGGGTCGCTCGAGTGGTCCGGATGGTGATGCCCGCAACCGGGTCAGAATCCGCGCAGGCGGTCGGGTGTGACCCGGATGGCGACGGAGTATTCGGCGAAGAACTCTTCGTCGGTCATCGAGATATCGATGAGGCCGCTCGTGTACTTCTGGGTGTACACGGCGATCTCCTCGGCGGTGGCTCCGGATTCGTCGATCCGTGCGGTCCCGGTGAGGATGACGACATTGCCACCGTTCTCGTTGGCGTTGAGGTTCAGCGAGACCCGACCGTTGCGGGCGATATTGCGCAACTTGGGCTTGTCCGCCTGACTGAAGAACAAGAACTCTGTGCCGTCCCAGTGGAACCAGACCGGGTTGGGCTGCGGGGTTCCGCTGGGCCCGACGGTGGTCAGCCAGATGACCTGATCGCTGTCTAGGCGGGCGGCGACCTTCGCGCCGAAGGCGGTGCCGGTATCGACGACGGGTGCGGGGCAATCGGATTCTGTTGTAGTCATGACCGAAGACAACACCGCTGTACCGTTGTCGATTCCAGCGCCGCTCGCGCTACGGCTCGGCGCGCTCGTCGAGCACCATCAGACGGGCTTCCACCAGGGTCATTCGGGCCCGTCGGCGTACCTTACAGATATCTACGCCGCAGGACAGATGCACCTGCATCGCGCGATGCGCCTGGACCGCAGTGAGCTCGCCGGGATCTGTTCGGCAATCATCGATATTCGAAATGAGCTGTGTAACGAACATTTTCACAACGCCACCCATCGTTATTCGCGACCGAATTCTCGCGATGATCGGCATTGATCGAATCCCGTTGGGTCGCTGTGTCATGGGTGAAAAGATAGCGAGATTTGCGGGTGTCCTACGGTGGGATGATCCGCCGTTCACATAAGTTTCCGCCTCGCGTCGGATCCCGGAAATCATCGAGTACGGAGCAGTTTTCGCGCATGGACGGCACGAGTACTGCCGTGTAACAACCATTTCCCGGTATCCCACCCGTTCATCTTCGCGCCGAGTCGGTGGAGGGGGGTTCGGCACGGACACCCGGCGCCGTGGCCTGCCCGAGTCGGTGACACCGGCATCGGTGTGGTCGGTCGCGGCGCGGAGGTGACCGGCCGGACGCATCGAGGCCCAGTGAGATAACTTAGCCTTACCTATCTTCCTCGCTCTTGTTGTGTGAAGATGGGTGCCGATTCCGGCGAGATGCCCCACGAAGGTCGAGAGGCGAGAACATATGACGGTGGAGGTTGCGCCACTACCGGTGGCGGAGGCGGGGAACCGGCTGCCGAAGGCGGCACAGAAAGAGCGCAAACAACAAGAGGCATTGGCGCGCAGGGACATCCTCGCGCCGGTGCGGCGGACGCTGACACTCGCGAGCATCATCGTCGCGATTGCCTCGGTAGGCACCGTCGTGCCGTTCGTGCTGATCGTCGAGGCGTGCCGGGAGCTGTTCACGGACCCGGTCGACACCGATCGGGTCTGGTGGCTGCTCGGCGCGGCGATGCTGGTACTGGTCGCGCGCGGTCTGCTCCAGGCGTTCGCGCTGACCTGGGCGCACCTGGTCGACGCCGACTTCCAGCTGACCGTGCGCGGGGCGCTCGCGGAAAAGCTGACCAGGGTGCCGCTCGGCTGGTTCGGCGAGCGCACTTCGGGTGAGGTGAAGAAGTACCTGCAGGACGACGTGGAAGCGCTGCACTATTTGGTGGCGCACGCCCGGTTGGAGTTTGTCGGCGCGCTGGTTGTGCCGCTGGTCACGCTCGGTTATCTGGTCACCATCGACTGGCGACTCACCGTGGTGCTGTTGCTGCCTCTGGTGATGTACGCCCTGGCGCTGAGCAAGATGATGGATCAGGACAGCCGTGACCGGCTCGCCATCTACACCCGCTGGGAACAGCGGGCGCGGGAGGCGACGATCGAGTTCGTCGACGGCATCCAGGTGGTGCGCACCTTCGGTCAGGCGGGCAAGGCGCACACCGTCTATCAGGAGGCGGTGGACACCCAGTCCCGCAGCCTGGACCGCTGGAAGACGCCGATGATCCGGCTGCAATCGGTATCCGACATCGTGATTGCGCCGGTCTTCGTGATGGTCGTCATCGTGCTCGCCGGATTGACGGCGGTCGGGCTCGACTGGCTGGAGCCGCTGGATATTCTGCCGTTCCTCCTGGTCGGCTTGGGGTTGGGCAGCTCATTGCTCGGTCTCGGCTACGGCGGACAGGCCCTGCGCGCCGCGGGCGCCGCAGCGATCCGCCTGTACGAATTGCGCCAGACCCTAGAACTTCCCGCCGGTCCCGGCGCGACGCCCGATCCGGCCGCGGTCGGCGTCGTGGGGTTCGAATCGGTGAGTTTCGGCTACCGCGACGATCATCAGGTCCTGCGCGATGTCAGTGTCGAATTGGCGCCTGGCACCTTGACCGCGCTGGTCGGCCCGAGCGGTTCGGGCAAATCGACGCTGGCCAAACTGCTGCTCCGTTTCTACGACGTCGACGCTGGGCGAATCACCATCGGCGGACGCGATATTCGTGAGTACACCACCGCTGAGCTCTACCGCACGGTCGGATTCGTCTTCCAGGACGTTCGGCTGATCCGCGGCAGTATCCGCGACAACCTCCGGCTGGCCCGCGAGGATGCCGATGACGCCGCACTGGAGCGGGCCGCGCGCGCTGCCCAAATCCACGACCGGATCATGGCGTTGCCGCGTGGCTACGACTCCGAGATCGGCGTCGATGCCAGCCTGTCCGGTGGTGAGGCGCAGCGCCTTTCGATCGCTCGAACCTTGCTGGCAGATAGTCCCGTCTTGGTTCTCGACGAGGCGACGGCCTTCGCCGATCCGGAATCGGAAGCGGCGGTGCAGGACGCCTTGGCCGTCCTGGTCGCGGGGCGCACCGTGCTGGTGATCGCGCATCGGCTGCACACCATCACCGGTGTCGATCGAATCCTGGTGCTGGAGAACGGAACACTCGTCGAACAGGGCGACCATCAGAGCCTGCGCGCGGCGGGCGGCACCTATCAGCGACTGTGGGAGATCAACGAGGCGGCGCTCGGCTCGGTCGCTCTCATCGGAAGTGAGGAGTCTCGATGATCGGCAAGCTGCTCGGGCTGGTGCCCGATGAATTCACGCCGTTGACACCGAAACTGCTTGCCGCGATCATCGCGCAGGCATTGAGCCAGGCGGCCGCTTACCTGTTGCTGGTGCCGACGCTGGAGGCGCTGTTCGACGGCGACACCGGCCGCGCCTGGACCTGGACGCTGCTGATGCTGCTCGCCGTCGCCGCGGTCGCGATCTTCGGCTATCTCCAGGCCGCACTCGGACTTCGCATCGCGGTCGGGATGCAACGTGGTTTGCAGACCAGGATCGGTGACCATCTGAACGCATTGCCGCTGGGCTGGTTCGAAACCCGCAGTGCAGGCACGCTGTCGCGGATGGCGGTGGAGAACGTCCGGGAAATCCAGGGCGCGGTCGCCTATTTGGTGGCCAAGGTACTCAGCGGCATGGTGGTTCCACTCGGTGTCGCGGTCGGCATGCTGTTCATCGACTGGCGGATAGCGCTGACCATGCTCCTATCGGCGCCGGTGTTGTTCCTGGTGAACGGTCTGGCCGGCCGGGCATACGCACGCGCTGATGCACAGGCGCACGCCGCGGCGAACGACGCCGACGCGCGGGTGGTCGAATTCGCGCAATCACAGACGGTGCTGCGTGCGTTCGGCGCGGTCGGTGCCGGCAATCGGGCCCTCGACGGCGCGTTGCGTCGGCAGCGGGCCGCGACATCGCGCATGGTGTTCATGTCGGTGCCGGGACTCATCGTTTTCTCGCTGTTCGTGCAGGCTGTCTTCCTGGTGCTGGCCTACGTTGTGGTCGTCAGGGTCACCGACGGTGATATTTCGGCGGCCGCGGCGGTCGCGCTGATCGCGGTCGGCTCCCGATTCATCGAACCGCTCAATCAGACTGCGCTGTTGGGCAATGGACTGCGTGCGGCCGCGGCCGCGGTCAACCGAGTCACCGACCTGTTCGCCGAGCCGACCCTGCCGGAATCGACCGCGACCGTGACACCCGGTGCGCCCACCGTTGTCTTCGACAAGGTGAGTTTCGGTTACGACCCGGCCGAGCCGGTGCTTTCGGACATCACCTTCCGTGTGCCCGCGGGGACGACCACCGCGATCGTTGGTCCGAGCGGCGCGGGTAAGACCACGGTGTTGCGGTTGGCCGCACGGTTCTACGACGTCGATTCCGGCAGTGTCGCGGTCGGGGAGCACGATGTGCGCGAACAGCCGTCATCGACACTGCTCGATCAGCTTTCGCTGGTGTTCCAGAATGTGTATCTGTTCAATCGCTCAGTGGCCGAGAACATTCGCATCGGAAACCCGGACGCGACCCGAGACCAGGTGTGGCGCGCGGCCACGGCCGCGCGGGTCGACGAGATCGTGCAGCGGCTGCCCGACGGCATGGACACTGCCGTCGGCGAGGGAGGCGCGGCACTGTCCGGCGGTGAGCGCCAGCGGGTTTCGATTGCCAGGGCACTGCTCAAGGATGCGCCGATCGTGCTGCTCGACGAGGCGACCAGTGCGCTCGACCCGCACAGCGAGGCGGTGGTCGTGCGGGGTGTGCACGAAGTGACGAAGGGCAAGACCGTCATCGTCGTCGCCCATCGGCTCGCCACCATAGCGCACGCCGATCAGATTTTGTTCGTGGATGGCGGCCGAATCGTCGAACGCGGCACGCACGCCGAACTCTTGGAGCTCGGGGGCCGCTATGCCGACTTCTGGAACGAACGTTCCCGGGCCGCGGGCTGGCGGTTGGAACCCGCTGCGGTCTGAGAGATCCGAACCGCGCCGCCGCCCGCTACCGAAAAGGAGCGGGCGGCCGGTGGTTTCACTTCCAGTAGGCCTGGGACTTGATCGATGTCTTGGGCAGTCCGTGCGTGGTCTTGAGGGATTTGACGATCGATCGGGTGGTGTGGCCGTCGCAGGCAACCCAGCCGAACGCGTCTTTTGCGCAGGACATTTCGTGCGCCTGTTCGCGCAGCAGCCTGCCGTTGTCGACTCGCTGCAACCAGGTCACCTGGTGGTGCGGCTTATTGCGCACCGGCAGTGTCTGGTCGGATTCGTATTGCCATTCCAGCCAGACTCGCGCTGGGGCATCGCCGATGGCGTCGAGCAGCGAGTTGATCGCGGGCAGCGAGGCGGTATCGCCGAAGACGATGTATTCGCTGGGCACGTTGTCGGGTAACGCGAATTTGGAGCCGAGCACGCTCGCCTCGAGCGGATCGCCTACCGAGGCGTTCCTGGCCCAATCAGCGGCAGGTCCGTGGTGTAGCGCGAACTCCATGGAGAACCGGTCACCCTCGAGATCGGGGTCGACCAGGGTGAAGGCCCGGTGATGCAGCTTGTCACTGTTCGCTTCCGGGATCCACACGCGCACCCACTGCGTCGGGTGGACGGCATGATCGGCGAGCAGCCCACCCGCATCGAAGCCGAGCCGCACGAAATTGTCGGTAACCACCTCGGTCGATGTGACTGTGAGCCGGTAGTCCTCACCGCCCCACGCCTTGACTACGACGCCACTGAATCCTCTGCTCATGCAACTGAGGTTAGCCTAAGAATACTTGTGGGTCACGAGTAGGGCGATGCCGCCCTGAAATGTGAAGTGCCCCGCATCGCGGGGCACTTCGGTTGTTGCGGTGCGGGTTACGCTCAGCAGCCCGCGCCGACGAAGTTTCCGATGGTGCACACCGATTCCTGGGTCAGTTTCCAGCTGCCGTCGACCTGCCGCCAGGACATGTCGAAGGTCCAGGGCTCGTAGCCCGGAGTCGAGGTCGACAGTTTGGCGGAGAGCACGTCGCCGTTCACGCTGACCGGGCCGGTGACATCCCAGCGCCAGCTGGCGGGTGCGATCGCGATCAGCGCGGCGGCGCGATCGAATGCGGGCAGGCCCGCCGCGCCGGACTCCAGCTCGGCGGCACGCGCGGCGCGCGGCGCGCCCGCATTGAAGAGTACCGCCAGTTTGGCCCGCAACTCAGCGGTGCCCGGCGTATTGGTGCGCATCGGGGCGGTCACCGGGGCGGCCTCGGCGACCGCGGAGGTGGCGACGGTGCCGAGCGCACCGGTCAGGGTGGCGGCCGCGACCGCGATGGCGCCCAGGGTCTTTCGGCTGATTCCGATCATGTGTTCATTCCCATCATCCCACTGTGTGTTCGCCCATGGTTGGATCGAGCACGCGACTTCACTGTAAGGTAAGCCTATGCAAACATAGGCGCGCGGGTTCGGTCGATGTGGGCGTGCCCACCTCAGGTCGCGTCGGAGAGTGGGAGTACCAGTGGGAACGCTTGTTGTAGTCGGAGCAGGCCCGAAGGCGGTCGCTGTCGCGGCCAAAGCTCATGTGCTGCGCGAATTGGGTCTGCCTGCGCCGCGGGTGATTGCCATCGAAGCTCAGACGGTCGGCGGCAATTGGCTACCCAGCGGCGGCTGGACCGATGGGCAGCATCGCCTCGGCACCAGCCCGGAGAAGGACATCGGGTTCCCGTATCACTCCACCTGGGCGCGGGGTCGCAACCGGGCGATCAATGAGGCCATGATGGCCTTGAGCTGGACGTCTTTCCTGGTCGAACAGGGCACCTATGCCGAGTGGATCGACCGCGGCAGGCCGAGTCCGCAGCATCATGTCTGGGCCAAATACCTGCAGTGGGTTGCGCGCACCATCGATCTCGAACTTGTTCATGGCACCGTGCAATCGATCGCGGCGTCGGTCGATGGCTGGCAGGTGACGGCGGTGAACGGTGACGGGCTCCGAACCGAGATCGCTGCCGACAGTCTGATGATCACCGGGCCAGGGCGCAGCGAGAAGGCGCTGGCCAAACATCCCAAGGTGCTCAGCATCGCGGAATTCTGGGATCTCGCCGGCCGCCGCAGCCTGCCGGTCTCCTCTCGGGTGGCCGTGATCGGCGGCGGTGAGACCGCCGGTTCGGCACTGGATGAATTGGTCCGCCATGGGATGTTGTCGATCTCGGTCATCTCGCCGATGGCCACGATCTACACCCGCGGTGAAAGCTATTTCGAGAATTCGCTTTTCAGTGATCCGATCAAATGGGGTGCGCTGAGCATCGAGGAGCGCAGGGATGTCATCCGACGTACCGATCGGGGCGTGTTCTCGGTGCGGGTGCAAGAGAGTCTGATCGCCGACAGTCGGGTCCATCACATGCAGGGCCGAGTGGTGCGGGTGGCCGACCAGGGGGACGGCGTCGTGCTGACGTTGCGCAATGAGTTGCGGCTGGACCAGGTGCACACGGCCGATCTGGTGATCGATGCGACGGGTGGCCGCCCGCTGTGGTTCCTCGATCTGTTCGACGCGAATGCTGCGGATCTGCTCGAGCTCGCGGTCGGCGGCGAGCTGACGCAGGCGCGAATCGAGGCCGCCATCGGTTATGACCTGGCGGTATCCGGGCTGGACAGCAAGCTGTACCTACCGAATCTGGCGGCACTCACGCAGGGCCCAGGTTTTCCGAATCTCAGCTGCCTCGGCGCGCTTTCGGACCGCGTGCTGCAGACGGCCGTGGACCGCCCGGTCGTGGCGCGCCGGCAGAGTCTGGCGTTGCGCGCCCACTGATCGGCGCGTCCACCGACTCGGTGGGCAACTGAGCCCAGTCTAAATAGGCTAGGCTAACCTTTGTATTCGCTCAGGAAGGTTCAGCTCATGCGTATCGTGTCGTTCGGTTTCCAGACCTGGGGTCGTAAGACCTTGCAGGCCCTGATCGACTCGGAACACGAGGTGGTGCTCGCGGTCACGCATCCGGCGAGTGAGCAGTCCTATAAAGCAATCTGGTCGGATTCGGTCGAAGAATTGGCGCGCGCGAACGGGATTCCGGTGCACGTGACCGAACGAGCCGACGCCGAGACCATCGATCTGGTGAAACGGGTCGAGCCGGACGTCATCGTCGTGAACAGCTGGTACACCTGGATGCCCGCGGAGCTCTACAACCTGCCGCCGCACGGCACGCTGAATCTGCACGATTCGCTGTTGCCCGAGTTCACCGGATTCTCCCCGGTGTTGTGGGCGCTGATCAGCGGCGCCTCCGAAACCGGCCTGACCGTGCACCGCATGGACGAAGGTTTGGACACCGGCGACATCATCGTGCAACGCGCACTTCCCATCGGGCCCACCGACACCGGCACGGAACTGGTGCTGCGTGGCATGGAACTGATTCCGGAGGCGATCAACGAGGCGCTGGCCGCGCTGGACTCCGGAACCGCGGTGTGGCGGCCACAGCGCAAGGCCGAGCGCACGTACTTCCACAAGCGTTCCGATCGCGACAGCCGCATCGATTGGACCTGGTCCGCAGTCGATCTGGAGCGCTTCGTCCGCGCACTGTCCGAGCCGTACCCGCGAGCCTTCACCCACTACCGCGGCGAGCGCATCGAAGTCGTGGCCGCCCGCCTGTCGGAAGCCCGCTACGGCGGTACGCCCGGTCGCGTCATCGTCCAGGAGGGCGGCGGCGCCGTGGTGACCGGAGTCGATGCCCACCGCGGCGGAAATCTCGCGCTGATCATCACTCGGGTGCGGACCTCCGATGGTGTCGAACACGACGGTGCCGAATTCTTCGCGCGCGGTGGCTATCTCACTGATCACTGACCTGCCGGTCAACCGCCGCCCGTCCGGTGCGCCCGGACATCAAGCCTGACAGACGATTCGAAGGACGGACATGGCCGACGACATTCTCGAGCGCCGAAAGCAGCTGCTACAACAACGAATGCGTGAGCAGGGCGTGCAGAGCGCGGCCCAGAATTCGGCCGTGCCGGCCCGGCCTGCGGGCGAGCGCAGTCCACTGTCGGCGGCGCAGCAGCGAATGTGGTTTCTTCAGCGGCTGGACCCGAGCGACACCACGTTGAACATCTGCACGGCCTACCGGCTCGACGGCCTGCACGATCCGCAGCGGCTGCAGGCCGCCTTCGCCACCGTCGTGGCCAGGCACGAGGTATTGCGCACCACCTACCACCTCGACGAGAACGGCGAGGCGTACCAGGTTTCTCGCGCCGACGCCGAGATCGGCTGGCAGCAGCACGATCTCACCGACCTGACCGAGAGTGTCAAGCAGCGGCGGGTGGAGGTGCTCGCGCGCCGCGAATTCGCACGTCCCTTCGACCTGTCCGTCGATGCGCCGGTGCGCCCGACACTGATCCGTCTCGACGCCGACTCGTATGTGCTGGTCCTTGTGGTCCACCACATCGGCTGGGACGACGATTCGTGGGCAGTGTTCTTCGCCGAGCTCAATGCCGCCTATCGCGACGCCGCCACCTTGCCCGAAATCCGGGCGCAGTATGTCGATGTCGAGGTCATCGGTCAGGCCGATCGACATGACAGCGCGGGCATCGAGTTCTGGCGCACCGAGCTGACCCCGTTGCCGGAGCGCCTGGAATTGCCCGGCCGCCGGGCGGGCGCGGTATCCAAGAGCGCGGACCGCTGGGTGCGCGAGTTGTCGCCGGAGCTGATGGACCTGGTGGCAACGGCAGGGCGGGCGCATTCGGCGACCCCGTTCATGGTGTTGCTCGCCGGCTTCCAGGCGCTGGTCCACCGCTACACCGCCGCAACGGATTTCCTGGTCTCGATGCCGGTGACCAACCGCCGTGACCCGGCCGCCGAGCAGCTGATCGGATACTTCGGCAACACGGTGCTGATCCGTGCCACACTCGACGGCGCCGATACCTTCGCCGAGCTGCTCGACCGGACCCGTGACTGCTGTGTCGGTGCCATCTCCCATCAGGATGTCGGCGTCGACCAGGTGATCCAGGCGGTCAGCCCGGAGCGGGTGGCGGGCAGCGACGCCATGGAACAGCTGGTCCAGCTCAGTTTCAGTGTGCGCGGTGTGGCAAACGGCTTCGAACTGCCGGACATCGAAGCCAGCGAACTGCCCCTCGGCAGCGCGGTCGCGCAGGAACCGCTCGGCCTGATGATCGTGCTGGACGGCGCGGGTGCTCGAGTCGAGGCCACCTACTTGGTCGACGAGTTGGAGCAGTCGCTGGTTGCTCAGCTGGTCGACCATTACGTGCAGCTGCTCGACAGCGCGTTGCGCGGCCCTGCGAAGCGCATCCGTGACCTCGATCTGCTCGGCGATGTCGACAGGACGAACCTGCTTGCGCTATCGCGCGGCACGCTGGTCGACGAGCAGCCGACCACGATGGTCGAGATGTTCGAGCAACAGGTCACCGCGACGCCCGAGCAGATCGCGCTGGCCTCCGACGAGCTCGAACTGTCCTACCTTGCACTCGACCGGCGCGCGAACCGGTTGGCCCACTGGCTGATTCGGCGCGGTGTCGGACCAGAGGACGTGGTCGCGCTGCGCCTGGCCACCTCGGTCGAATTCGTCGTCGTCATCCTGGCCGTGCTGAAGGCGGGCGCCGCGTACCTGCCCATCGATCCCGCCTACCCGGCCGAACGGACCGAATACCTGCTCGGCGACGCCGGCCCGAAGCTGACGCTGGATCCGGCGGCCATACTCGCGGCCGAGCAGGAGGCGGCGACGCTGCCGGATCGCGATCCTGTCGACACGGACCGTACGGCGGCACTGCACCCGTCGAACACCGCGTACGTCATCTACACCTCGGGCTCCACCGGCAAGCCGAAAGGCGTTCCGGTACCGCATGATGCGATCGCCGAACATCTGTCGGGCTTCAACGCCGAATGGGATCTCACCCCGCAGGATCGAGTGCTCCAATCGACTTCGGTAAGTTTCGACGCGTCGCTGCTCGATATCTTCGTCACGCTGACCGCCGGTGCGCGCGTGGTGATTCCGAAGCCTAACGCCTACCGTGACATCCCCTATGTCGCGGATCTGATCACCCGCCAGGGCGTCACGGTGCTGCACATGGTTCCGTCTATGCTCGCCACCTTCCTGGTGCTGCCGGAGGTCAACGACTGGCGCACGCTGCGGCACGTGCCGGTCGGCGGCGAGGCATTGCCCGGTGAAGTGGCCGACCGCTTCGCCACCCAATTCGACGCGGAATTGCGCAACCACTACGGCCCCACCGAAGCGGTGGTGTGTTCGGCGCACATGTCGGTCGACGGTCCGCAAGGCAACGGCATTGTCCCGATCGGTAAGCCGAATCAGAATGTGCACCTGTACTTGCTCGACGGCGCAATGCAATTGGTGCCATCAGGTGTCGTCGGTGAGATCTATCTCGGCGGGCGGCAGCTGGCCCGTGGCTACCTGCACCGAGCCGGCCTGACCTCGGAGCGTTTCGTAGCCGACCCGTTCCTGCCCGGCGGGCGGCTCTACCGCACCGGTGATCTGGCCCGGCGCAACGCCGCGGGCGAGATCGAATTCATCGGGCGCGCTGACGAACAGGTCAAGGTGCGCGGGCATCGGATCGAACTCGGTGAGGTGGAGGCCACCGTCACCGACTATTCGGCGATCGCGCATTGTGTGGTGATCGTCGCCGAGCACGAGACGCTCGGGCCGATCCTGGCCGCTTACGTCGTCCCGGCGCCGGGCGTCGAGATCGACCTCGAGCAGGTCCGCGCGCACGTCGCCGCGACGCTGCCCGAATACATGGTGCCCGCGACCTTCGTCGTCATCGACGAGGTGCCGCTCACCGCCCACGGCAAGCTGGACAAGCGTGCTCTGCCCGTACCGGTGTTCGCCGAGGCGCGCAACTACCGCGAGCCGCAGACTCCGACCGAGGTTCGAATCGCCGCGTTGTTCGGCACGCTGTTCACGCGCGATCGAGTCGGCGCCGATGATTCGTTCTTCGAGCTCGGCGGCCATTCGCTGCTCGCGGCGCGGCTGATCACCATGATCCGTGCTGAATTCGGCATCGAGATCGACATGCGGGTGCCGTTCGACAAACCGACCGTCACCGGTCTGGCGGCGCACCTGGTCGCGGCGTTCCGCGATGAGTTCGACATCGATCTCGACGAGATCGATGCTGTTGACGCGGCCGACGGGGCCGCCGAGGCCGGCTCGGTGGTCGCATCGCGTGGCGCGAAGCCGGAGCTCGTGCGCAGGCCGCGGCCGGAACGGATTCCGCTGTCCTATTCGCAGCGCGTCTACTGGTTGCAGCGGCGGCTGGAGGGCGCGATCGATGGGGAGAACGTCACCTATCCGGTCCGCTTCGACGGTCCGCTCGATATCGAGGCCCTGCGCGCTGCCATCAATGACGTGGTGGCCCGCCACGAATCGTTGCGTACCACCTTCCCGGAACACGAGGGAACCCCCTACCAGTTGATACATCCCGCCGAGCCGGTAGCGGTGCCGGTAGTCCGGCTCACCGGGGACATCGACGACCGGTTGGCGCAGGAGCTTGCGGCGGATGGGGCGTACGTATTCGATCTGCATGCCGAACCGATGATGCGGTTGCGACTGCTGGAACTCGGTCCGCAGAAACACGTGCTATCGATCTTGATGCACCACATCATCGCCGATATGCGCTCGTGCCAGATCTTCCTCGACGACCTCACCACTGCCTACCGGGCCCGGTCGGGTGGTGCGGCACCCGAATGGTCTGAATTGGGCATCCAATTCGCCGATTTCGCGATCTGGCAGCGCGAGATATTTGACCGCGGTGTCAACCGTGAGGTCAGCGCGTACGGTCAGGCCCAGCTGGATTACTGGCGTGACAAGCTTGCGGGACTGCCCGACGAGATCGCTGTCGCGCACGACCATCCGCGCCCGCCGGTGCTCGGGCGCAATGGCTTCAGCGCTTCGCGGGTCCTGCCCGCGGCAACCTGGAATGCATTGCGTGCCAGGGCCGAAGAGCTCGGCGTCACCGAATTCATGCTCTGCCAGGCAGTGAGCGCGGCGGTCGTCAACGTGCTCGGCGGCGGTGATGACGTGGCGATCGGTGCCGCGGTCGCCAACCGGATCGGCCAGACCACCGATGAGCTTGTCGGCCTGTTCGCCAATGTGGTGGTGATGCGACACGACGTGTCGGGCAACCCGACTCCCCGCACAATGCTCGACCGGGTGCGGGAACTGGCGTTGGACGCGATCAGCCATCAGGGGGTGCCCTTCGAGCGGCTGGTCGAATCGATCAATCCGGTGCGCTCGCTGTCGCGTAATCCGCTGTTCCAGGTAATGATGCACTTTCGGCACCGCCCGACACCGGTGCCGTTCACCGCGGACGGTGCCACGCAACTCAGCGGCATCGCCGGGTACTACGACGTTTCGTTCATGGACTTCCACCTGGACTACTCGGTGGAGACCAACGGTGATCTCATCGCGCGTGTCGTCGTCAATCCCGATCTGTACGAGGCCGCGACCGGCCAGATATTCGCCGACGTGTTGGTGCGGATTCTGCAGGCGTTCGTCGACCAACCGGACCGAGCGGTCGGTGATCTTGACGTGCTGCCCGCAGGCTGGGACAAGAGCCGCTCGGTGGTCCGCCACGCCGCACCCGCGGTGCCGTCGACCGGGTCCGAATATGTCGCGCCACAGACCGATACCGAGCGCGCCCTTGCGGCGATTCTCGAAGAGCTGCTCGAGATCACCGATATCGGCCGTGAGGACGGATTCTTCGGGCTCGGCGGCGATAGTGTGATCGCGATCAAGTGGTCGGCAAGGGCCGCGGAAGCGGACCTGCCGATGAGTCCACAGATGGTGTTCGAGTACTTCACGATCGCCGAGTTGGCTGCCGCAGTGGACGAAGTCATCGCGAATCCGGACGCGGCGTCGCAGGGCGAGGCGGCCGACGAACAGCAGCACGCGCCCATGACGACCTCCGGGCTGGACGCGGACGCACTGGCCGCCCTCCAAAGCTCGTGGGCCGCGCAGCGCTGACATATCCCGAAAGCGATTCGACCGCTCCGTTCGTACGGTGATCGTACGAGCGGAGCGGTCGAGTGAATGGCGTATTTACTCTGGGTACAGCTTATTTCGCGGCATTGACCAGCGCCGGGGTCAACTTGTCCAGGACGTAGGGGACCGAAAGCGTGGTCGGCTGATTGACCGCGGTGATCTCCTGGGTGGTCAGGAATACCACCGACCCCTTCTTGACCGCGGGCAGTTCGGCGTAACCGGGTAGCTGCCGGTACTTTTCGTCCATTCCCGCTGTGTAGCCGGCCAGCAGTAGGTCGGCGGAGAGCTCGTCGATCCGCTCGGGCGACAACGAGACGCGCCCCTGACTGGCGGGCAGATCGGTCAGGTTCTTCGGGATGCCGAGGCCGAGCTGGGCGAAAACTTTGCCGGAACCGTCGTTCGGGTCGGTCAGCACCATCAGCTGGGTCGGGCCGCCCAGCCAGGTGCTGGCGAAGGTCTTGCCCTTCAGCCCGGGGTTCGCCTGGGCGATGGCGGCGATTTTGCCGTCGACGTCGTCGATGATCTTGGTCGCCTCTTCGCTCCGGTGCAGCACCTTGCCGAGCGCGGTCACCAGCTCCTGCCAGGGGGTGACGATCTCCTTGCTCAAGCCGGGCAGCGTCGGGGCGATCTTGGAGAAGTCGTCGTAGTTCTTCTGATCGGCGATGAAGGTGTCGGCCAGGATCAGGTCGGGCTCCAGCGCAGCCACCTGTTCGGCGATGTTGCCGGTGGTATCCAATTTCTTGGCCGATTCCGGGATCGGTGGCTGCCACGGTGGGGCGCCCTTGGCGAGAATGGCGACGTTGTCGACGTAGGCAGTCGGCGTCACGCCGAACGCCAGTGCGGTGTCCAGCCATTGATTGCCGAGTATCACAATCTTTTTCGGTGTTCCGGTGATTGTGGTCTCGCCACGGACGTGCGCGACGGTGATGGACTCGCCGCCCGAGGCGGAGTCATCGGACGACCCGCATGCGGTGAGTCCGAGTGCCATGGCGCCGGCCAGCAGGACACCCGCCGGCCGCACCCATCTGCTGAATGTCCGCGCAGACTTCATTGTTGAACCTCCATCATCGGGAAACTTCCCAGAACCGGATCGCTGGATTCCTTCCGGGAAAATCAGCTAAGGCTAACCTATCTGCATGTTTCCGTGATGGCGTGTCGCTGCCGGTCGCGGCCGTGGGGTTAGTCGAACCACATCGGTATCTCTCGCCGTAGTCGTCGGTTACGATCACAGTGAGTTAGGCAAGCCTTGCCTTCTGGTGAGGTAGAAGCTGTGTCGACGACCGCGGCGACAGTGCGGACGCCTTCGGCGACATGCCCATTTCTCGACGCCCCGAGGATCAGGGCCTGTCAGTGACGTAGCGGACGGGCAGCGAGGCAGGAGAACGGTATGAGTGAGGGCATGGCGGAGCTAGAGGATGTACTCGCGCTCAGTCCATTGCAGGAGGGACTGCTATCGCTGTCCCAGCTGACCGGCGACGGGCAGGACGTGTACACGATCCCGTTCGTCGTCGATATCGACGGTCCGTTGGACGCGGAGCTGCTGCGGCGGTGTATCGAAACGTTGCTGCGGCGCCACCCGAATCTGCGCGCGGTGTTCTGGGATCGCGATGTGCCCAAGCCGGTCCAGCTCGTGCCCCGTCGGGTCGAGCTGCCTTGGGCCGAACGGTCCGCGCAGCTGGACGAACTCGATGCGGTGGAGGCCGAACAACGGCAGCTACCGTTCGATCTGAGCCGGGGACCTTCGGTGCGAGCCATGCTCGTGACCCTGCCTCCGGACAGCGATGGCACCGCACGGTCGCGCTTGATCATGACGATCCACCACATCCTGCTGGACGGATGGTCGCTCGGACTGCTGTTCGGCGAACTGCGTGCGCTGTATCTGGCAGGCGGCGACGCGCAGGTGCTCGCGCCGGTACGGCCCTACCGCGACTACATCGGCTGGCTCGGCGCCAAGGACATGTCGGCGGCTCGCAGCTGGTGGGCCGAACAGCTGGCAGGAGTGAGCGGTCCGCTGATGATCGCAGACGGCGGGGCAAGCATGGGTATCGCCAGGAGATCGACGGCGGCGTCCGAGGCCGAGGTCACCCGCTACGTGCTCGACGCCGCCGACACCACCCGCCTACGCGGTTGGGCCCGCGAGCACGGATTGACGCTGAACTCGGTCGTGCAATTCGCCTGGACGATACTGCTCTCCCGGCTGACCGATCGCCGCGACATCGTGTACGGCACCATCGTCACCGGACGGCCGGAGCAGATCGCCGGGGTCGAACGCATGATCGGCCTGTTCCTCAACACCATCCCGGTGGTGTTCCAGGTGGACCCGGCCGCGCCGGTCGCCGCGGAATGCGCTCGGCTGCAACGCGAATCGGCGGCGATGCGCGATGTCGGGTACTTGAGCCTTTCGGCGGTCCAACGTGCGGCAGGGCACGGTTCGATGTTCGACACGATGTTCGTCTTCCAGAACGCCCCGATGGATGACGCGGTCACCACCAGCACCGCAGGCGCGGTCACCTTCCGGCCGCTGATGAGCAAGAATCTCACGCACTATCCGCTCACTGTGGTCTCGCATGTGTTCGGTGACGAACTCGCCGTCGTCGTCGAAGCCATGCGTGAGTCGGTGCCCTATCTGCCCGACGATATCGGTGCCGCCATGCTGGCCGTGCTGCGTCGACTACCCGATAGCGCGGATGCGCGCATCGATGACCTCGACGTGTCCCCGGACTCGGCGCATGCGGCGTCGCCGGTTTTCGATGTCACCGCCGAACTTCCCGACCGTGATTCGGAATCAACGATTTTCGAGTTGTTCGAGCGTCAGATGGCCGCGACCCCGGATGGGGTGGCGCTCACCACGGACGCCGAGAGCACCACCTATCGTGAGCTGTACGACGAGGCGACCCGGCTGGCTGGTGCACTCGTGGCGCGCGGTATCGGCCCGGAAGATGTCGTGGCCGTGTACCTGCCGCGCAGTCCGCGCTCGATCGTCGCGATCCTGGCGACGCTCGCCGCCGGTGCGGCCTACGTGCCCGTCGATGTAGCGCTGCCCGCGGCTCGTGTCGAGTCCATCCTGCGACAGGCCCGCCCGAAGCTGGTGTTCGTCGCCGACGGCTACGGTGCGAATCTGGACTCGACGACCGTGCTCGATCTCGACGTTCCGGATACCGAGGCCACGCTCTCCCGCCGGCACGCGACAGCGCTCGAGCATCGACGGCACCCCTCGCACAGCGCCTACATCATCTTCACCTCCGGCTCGACCGGTGAGCCGAAGGGGGTGGTGAACACCAATGCCGCCCTGGTCAGTTACTTTGCCGACCACCGGAACCGGGTGTATCGGCCTGCGGTGGCCCGGCTCGGGCGTGCGCTACGGATCGCCCACGCCTGGTCGTTGAGCTTCGACGCCTCCTGGCAACCGTTGGTCGGACTACTCGACGGTCACCACATTCACCTGTTCGACGATGCGGCCATGCGCGATGCGCACCGGCTGGTCGACGGGATGCGACGCCACGGCATCGACATGATCGATACGACACCGTCGATGTTCCGGCAGCTCGGTGCCGCGGGACTGCTGGATCGGGCGCCCGCTGTGCTCGCTCTCGGTGGTGAGGCCATCGATACCCAACTGTGGAACCACCTGCGTGCCTTGCCCGATGTCGCGGTGCACAACTGCTACGGCCCGACCGAAACAACGGTCGAGGCGGTTGTCGCCGAGGTGACGACGCCAGGGGCCGTCGGCCCGGATGCGCCGACCATCGGCCGCCCGACTGCCGGAATGTCGGCCTATGTCCTCGATTCCAGGTTGCGTCCGGTTCCGGTCGGCGCGATCGGCGAGCTGTACCTGGCCGGAGCCCAGCTGGCGCGCGGCTACGTCGATCGCTCCGGGATGACGGCGGGCCGTTTCACCGCCGATCCCTTCGTGGGTGGCAGGCGAATGTATCGCACCGGGGATCTGGTGCGCAGACTTCCCGAGGGCGGGCTCGGGTACCTGGGGCGGGCCGACGACCAGGTCAAGATCCGTGGCTACCGCATCGAGATCGGTGAGGTCGAGACGGCGCTGCGGAACCTGCCCGGCATCGCCGCCGCCGCCGCGACGGTGGTGCGCCGTGGCGACGCGGTGAGTCTTGTCGGTTTCGTGGTCGGCGTCCCCGGGCGCGTCATCGATCCGGTCGGTCTGCGGTCCGTGCTCGCGGATCGTCTGCCCGCCTACATGATTCCCGCACGGTTGGTGGTGCAGCCGCGACTTCCGGTGAACGCCAACGGCAAACTCGACGTGCGCGCACTCGCCGATATCGCCGAGCGGGCGCTCAGCGCGGCCGGTGCGGCGGGTGCCGCGACCGAACCGAGTACCGCGACCGAACGCACCCTGTCCGTGGTGCTCGGTGCGGTGTTCGACGGCCGCGCTCCCGGGGTGGACGAGGACTTCTTCGCGCTCGGCATGGACAGCATCGTGGCGATCTCGATGGTGAATCAGGCGCGTCGCAACGGTCTCGCGATCGATGTGCGAATGGTGCTGGCGGCGCCGACTATTCGAGATCTCGCCGCGGGGATCGATCGGCATGCGGACGAGGTCGCGTCCCGGCCGACACCCGATGCGGACTTGGGGCCGGTGCCGCCGCTGCCGATCGTCTCCTGGATGTTCGGACAGCCACATTTCCGGCGTCTTTCCCAGCATGTCCTGCTCATGCTGCCCGATGGCATGTCTTTAGCCGATCTCGAGGCGGTGTTGCAGGCCATGCTCGACGGACACGACACCCTGCGGTCCAGGCTCGACGATACCGCCGACGGCCTGCGGTTGGTCACTCGTGAGCCTGGTTGTGTTCGGGCGGCCGATATTCTCACGGAGTTCGAATTCGAGGGTGCTGCGGAAACTTTCGGCGACACACTGGCCTCGGTCAGTCGTGAGGCGATCGATGGGCTGCGGCCGCGCGCAGGAGACATGGTGCGCGCGGTGTGGCTACGCGGCGCCCCCGACGGTGACCTGCTGTTCCTGACCATCCATCATGTGGCGCTGGATGTGGTTTCCTGGAGCATTCTGATGGCCGATCTGGCAGCGGCCTGGGATCAGGTCGTTTCCGGTGCGATGCCGAAGGTTTCGGCCGAGCCCACGTCCTATCGCCGGTGGTCCCAATTGATGTGGCAGCGGGCCGAGACACCGGAGGTCCTCGCCCAGCGCGACTACTGGCTGGAGCAGGTGAGCGGCCCCGATCCTGCGATCGGCCGTCGTAAGCCCGAGCCCGCCGATACCTGGTCCACCTTGCGGCTCACCTCCTCCGCGCTGTCGGTGCCGACTACGGCAGGGATTACGCACACCCTGAGCAGGACAGGCGGTGTTCGGGAGTTCCTGCTGTCGGCGTTGACGATGACGCTGGTCTCCTGGCGGCGTGAACGCGGCCAGGACCATGAGGGTGGGGCGTTCATCGGCATGGAAAGCCACGGTCGCGCCGATGCGATCGTCGGGGCCGATACCTCCGGCACTGTGGGCTGGTTCTCGACCACCTATCCGGTCCGGCTCGGGGTCGGGGATCGTGCGATCGATGTGGAACGTGCCGAAGCCGATCCGCGGCTGGCCCGCGCGTTGCTGGATTCCGTTGTCGCGCATATCGGATCCGTGCCGGAGCAAGGGCTCGACTTCGGTTTGCTGCACTCGGTTCTCGGCGTGCCCGAACTCGTTGATTCTCCCGGACCCGAGGTCGAATTCAACTACCTGGGTCGGGTCGATCTCGGCGGGCACGGCGATCGGACCTGGTCGATGATCACTGATCAGGAGCTGACCGGGGTGATGCCGATCGCGCCGGAACCCGATCTGCCACTGCGCTATTCCCTCGGGCTCATCGCCGCTGTCCACACCACGGCGGCGGGTCCACAGCTCATGGCTACCTGGCGGTGGAGCGATGTGCTGTTCGCGCAGTCCGATATCGACCGCATCGGCCAACTCTGGGAGCGCAGTGTCGCGGTCCTTATCGAAGCAGCGGGTCATCCGTCCAGCTAGTTATGATAGCCTTACCTAATGTCTGCCGGGATGTACTGCGGTGGAACAAGTATCGATCGGTTCGCGAATTTGCTGCCGTTGTGTTGTCGACGGGAGCATTCGAAAGTGGGTAGCACTATGCAGCATAAGCCGGGATGGATCAGGAAGTTTCACAAGCCGGATTCGCCTGATCGGCTGCCGCTGCTTATTTTTCCGCACGCCGGAGCCGGTGCTTCCGCATACCGGAATCTTTCGAAAGCATTCAGCGAGAATTACGACGTCATCATCTTTCAGTATCCGGGGCGTCAAGACCGTGCGAACGAGCCGGCCGAAACTTCGCTATCCGGCCTTGCCGCAGGCGCTTTCGCGGAATTTCGTCTGTCGGCCCACAACCGCGACGTGCCGATAGTGGTATTCGGGCACAGCATGGGCGCTCTCGTCTCCTTCGAATTCGTCCGGCTCGCCGCTGCCGCGGGCATCGAGGTGCGCCAGCTCACGGTGTCGGCGGCCGTCGCGCCCTCCAGGGCGGCGTATCGGAAGCCGACGCCCGAGGACGACGACGAACTGCTCGACCACCTCATCATGCTCGAGGGCATCAATTCCGATGTCCTGGCGAGCCGCGAGATCATTCGGCTGTCGTTGCCTGCCATCAAGGCCGACCACCGCGCCTCCGAGGCGTACACCTGCCCGGAATCGGTCCGAGTCGGCACCAGGATCCACGCCATCGGCGGTGATCGGGACCCCATTGTCTCGATGGCGGATCTGCACGGCTGGCATCAGCACGCCGACGACGTCGAAGTAACGATGTTCGAGGGCGGGCATTTCTATCTGAACAATCACGTCGATGCCGTCGCCGAATTGCTGGCGAAACAAGCGCAGCCCGGATCGACGGTATGAGATCAAGAGGATCAGCGGTGACATCAGTAACGGCGCGGGACGTCGATCACATCGTCATTTCCGGGATGGCGGTCGAGGCGCCCGGCGGAATCGATAGTCCGAGTTCGTTCTGGTCCGCACTCGCGGCATCCGAGGAATTGATCAGGCCATTCCCGCGTGATCGCGGCTGGCCGATCGACGACCTCATGTCGGTATCCGATATCGACGGGTGGAGCAATGTCTGCGATGCCGGCGGATTCCTCGAAGGCGCAACCGAATTCGACCCGGCATTCTTCGGTATCGGACAACGCGAAGCTATCGTGACCGATCCGCAGCAGCGGGTGGCGTTGCGGGTGGCATGGCGTGCGCTCGAGAACGCGGGCATCAACCCCGGCGCCCTCGGCGGCGAGGACGCCGGCTGTTTCGTCGGCTGCTCGCCGATGGAATACGGTCCACTCGCCTCCGAGGTGAACGAGTACACCGGGCACCGGACCATCGGTTACGGATTGCTGAGCGTGGCCGGTCGGATCTCGCACTGCCTCGGTTTGACCGGACCGTCGATGACTGTCGACTCGGCCTGTGCCTCCTCCTTGACCGCCGTGCATCTGGCGGCCGCCGCGGTTCGGGACGGAGACTGCGAATGGGCGTTGGCGGGCGCGGTATGCGTCATGGGTTCTCCGATGGCCTTTTACGAATTCTCCAAGCACAATGCTTTGTCCACCGACGGGCACTGCCGCTCGTATGCCGATGACGCCACCGGCACATTGTGGAGCGAGGGCGCCGGCATGGTCGTCGTCGAACGCGAGTCGCGTGCCAGGGAACTCGGGCATCGGATCTACGGCCGCATCCTCGGTTCTCATCACAACCACAATGGCAAGGGCAAACCGATCCTGGTGCCGCGCACCGATGCCCAGGAACGGGTCATTCGCAAGACCATCGAGCGGGCGGGTATCGATCCGGCCGATGTGGGAATGATCGAAGGCCACGGCACGGCAACCAGAGCGGGCGATCCGGTCGAGCTCCTCGCGTTGCAGAACGTCTACGGTGCAACGGATTCGGGCCCGCTGCTCGGTTCGGTGAAATCCAATGTCGGTCACGCGCAGGCCGCCGCCGGAATGCTCGGCCTGATCAAGCTGCTGCTGGCGGGTAAACACGGTCGGATTCCAGCGACCCTGTTCGCCGACAACCCGACCACTCGAGTGGATTGGAACCGGTCGAGCCTGCGATTGGCCACCGAACTACAGCCATGGGAACCGACGAACGACGTCCGCTACGGCGCCGTGTCCTCGTTCGGTGCGGGGGGTGCCAATGCGCACGCGATCATCGCGATGCCCGTGTGTGAGGAGAACGACGATTTCTAGCTATCGACTGCCCGACGGATCGGTTCCGGTCCTGCTGTCGGCGGATGCCCCCGGCACGCTGTGCGCTGAGGCCGCGGCCATGCTGTCCTACGTCTCCGAACGCCCCGGGCTCGAGCCGGAGCGGATCGCCGACATGCTGTTCCGGACCAGGGTCGTGCGTCGGCACCGTGCCCTGCTCATGGTGACCGACCGTGACCAGCTCGGCGCGGCCCTACAGGCGGTGCGCAGCGGCGCCGAACACCCGCGGTTGGTGCGCTCCACCGAACCCGCCGCAGCGCGTCGGCTTGCCTATATCCTTCCTGGCCAGGGGAGTCAGCGTCCGGGTATGGGCCGGCTCTTCTACGATCGGGCGCCGGTATTCCGTGACGAGGTGGACCGCTGCGATGCGCTCTTCCGCGAGCTGTTCGGCGAATCACCGTTGACCTACTTGCTCGATGCCGATGCCGATGCCGACGCCGTTGCCGACGACAGCGCGCATATCGTCCAGCCCGCGCTGTTCACGCAGATGGTCGGACTCGGCGCGCTGTGGCGCTCGGTGGGAATCGTGCCGGAGGCCGTGGTCGGGCACAGCCAGGGCGAGATCGCCGCCGCCTATCTCGCCGGTGCGATGAGCCTTGCGGATGCGATCGTGGTCGTCGGCACGCGGGCGCATGCTGTCGACAAAATCTCCTCCGACAATTACGCGATGGCGGTCGTCGCCGCCGATCGCGACGAGTGTGAGGAACTGCTGGCCCGCCAGTCCGGCTGGGCGCAGGTTTCGGTGGTCAATTCGCCGCGCATGGTGGGGATCTCCGGTGATCGCGATACGGTGCAGACCCTCGTAGACGTGCTCGGTGAACGCGGCCGCTTCGCCCGTGTTATCCGGGTCCGCTACCCGGCGCACACCAGTATGCTCAATGAATTCCGCGATGTGATTCGCGATGCCGTGCACGACAAGCTGACCAGCTCGCACTTTCTCGACACCGATATCGCTTGCCTCGGAGCCACTCTCGGCGATGTGATCACTTCGGATCTGCCGGTCGAGGATTACTGGTTCTGGAATCTGCGCAACCCCGTTCGCTTCGACAGGGCCGTCGCCGCCGCGGTCGAGCGTGAGGTCGATACCTTCGTCGAACTCGCCGAGCATCCGACACTGCAGTTGGCGGTCGAAGAGAACCTCGCCGAGTTCGCCGCGCACCGCCCGACCATGGTGACGAGTACATCCAGCCGGACCGCGGTCGATCTGACCGAATTCACCAGGAACCTGGCCGGTCTCGCGGTCAACGATCTGAACTACCGCTGGGAATGCCTCCGCACCGAACCCGATGCGCCGGTGCGGTTGCCGCTGCCGGATTTCCCGAACGTCCAGATGAACGAGATGACGTTGTGGCTGGCGCACGATGTCACCCTCGGGAACGCCAGGGCCGGCGCCCGCGCCGACGCAGCCGCCCGGCCGCGGTCCGCCGCGGCCGAGCTGTCCGAGGTTTCGGAGCCGTCGGGAGCCCGAGCGCAGCAAGGGATCTCGGCGCCGCAGCTGCTGGTCGAGAATTGGGTTCGACTGGTGCAACGGTCGATGATGGCGCCGCGAGCACTCGGCATCGTCGACCACACCGGTGGACAAGCCGAACTTGCCACTGCGCTCTGCGCGCACGCGACAGCCCAGGGCTTGACCGCGCGACTGATCGATACGACGACAGGCGCCGGCTCAGGTGACTTCGCCGCCGTTGTGGTGTTGCTGCCCAATCTGCCCGAGATGGACGGATCGGCCGCTATCGCCGAGGTCTCGGAATTCTTCGGGCACCGGCGTTGGTGGTCCGAGCCCGATGCGGCGGTGACCGAATATTGGCTCGTGACCATCGGCGGCGAATCCGTGATCGCCGAGGACACGCCACCGCATCCTGTCCACGCCGCAGCCGGCGCCGGATTCCGCTCGGCGGGCGCGGAGTACTCCGGCATCGCCTTCCGCCACCTTGATCTGGCGCCGGCACAGGCCGGCCCGGACGCGGTCTCCGCGATCATCGGGGCGCTGCACACGGCCGATGAGCCGGAGTTGGCGCTGCGTGCGGGCAACCTCTACGCGAAGCGGCTCACCGAAGCCGATCGGACCGACATCGCGGCCCCCACGGTGCCGGACAACGTCGTGATCACCGGTGGCACCGGCAGTCTCGGACTGGAATTCTGCGAGGACCTCGTACGCCGTGGCGCACAGCGCATCGCGCTGGTCAGCAGGTCGGGTGAGACTGCGGCGGTGGCGCGGCGGTTGCGCCGGATTCGTGCGCTCGGGTCCACCGAGATCTCGGTAATGACCTGCGATATCGGTGACAGTGCTGCGGTCACGCGGCTGGCCGACCAGCTGACGGGTGCGCCCGCGCAGCTGATCATCCATGCGGCGGCAGACAATTCGAGCATCGTGGAACTCGAACTGGCGCAGATCACGCCCGAACGCGTCGATAACGCGTTGCGGGGCAAGATCGTCGGCATCGAGAATGTGCTGCGTTCGCTGACCACGACCGATGATTGCCAGGTCGTTCTGTGCTCGTCGCTGGCAGCGACCCTCGGTGGCCGCGGGACCGTGGTGTACTCGGCGGTCAACCGGATGCTCGATGCGTTCGCCGCCCGCAGCCGTGCCGCAGGCGTGCGATGCGTTTCGGTGCAGTGGGGTCAGTGGGCGGTCTTCCAGGGCCGGGGTGAGTCCGACATCGCGCAACTTGCCGAGGTCGGCTACCTTCCGATGGATTCCGCGGACGCGATCGAACTCGGGCTCGCCGGATTGCCCCACAACGCGATCGTCGCGGCGTTCGACTGGGATCGCGGTCGTTCGGTGCTCGGTGCTTTCGGCTACGGCCCGGTGTTGTCCGGACTGCGGACGCCGAGTGAGCCAGGTAGCGGGCCCACTCCGGTGGTGGCTCCCGCTCAGGCGCAGGCCGGGACCGACGTATCGGGATGGCTGGCGCGGTTGCTCGCCGAAATCATCGGCGCCGAAGATCTCGACATGATCGACAGCACCCGACCACTGGTGGCGATCGGCCTGGATTCCTTGCAGGCGTTGGAGCTGCGCCGTCGAGTGAAGAGCGAATTCGGGTACGAGTTGCCGGTCGCCGACCTCATCGGCGGGGCATCCCTCGACGACGTGGTCCGGCTCATCGGCAGTCGACCAGGAGCGGCAGTTGTGGCTGCGGCGCCCATTGATCCAGCACCGCAGCAGAACTCGGCATCCGCCGCGGCGATGCGGGCACCAGCGCCGGAATCCGCGGATCGCGTCGACCGGGCCCGGCTGGCGGCGCAACACGCCGTCACAGGTGCGCTCGATGTCGATACGTTCCGTTCCGCTCGACGCGATATGGATCTGTTCGGCTTGCACGCCATGATGGCGGCGCTGCAACCGGCATTGTCCGAACACGATTTCCGCACCGTGGACGACATCGCGACGCGACTGGAATTCGCGGACCGGCATCGATGGCTGCTGCGACAGTGGTTGCAAGCGCTCACCGAACACGGCTGCCTCGACCACGACCCGGTGCACGGTTACCGGTATCTGCGGCCGGTACCGTCGCCGATCCGGCCGGACCTGGTCGAGGTGTGCGCGGATCTCGGGTACTCGCGTCCGCTCGCGACGTTCCTGACCGCCGCCGACGACAACCTCACCGCACTGGCCCAGGACCGCATCCGCGTGCAGGAATTGCTGTTTCCCAATGGGGATATGGCCACCGCCGAGGCCGCCTACCGGGACAACCTCGGCAGCCGGTATCTGAATTTGGCTGCGGGTCGGGCTGTCGCGGATGTGGTCGACGGGTTGCGCCGGGACCGGTCGCCGGTTCGTATCCTCGAGCTCGGCGCGGGGATCGGCGGTACCTCCGACGATGTCACGGCCGCGCTGGTCGGGCTTCCGGTGGAGTACCACTTCACCGATGTGTCCACATTTTTCCTCGACGCCGCCAAGAAGCGATTCGCCGACTATCCGTGGATGCGCTACGGAATCGTCGATATGAACGCGGATCTGGCGCAGCAACCGCGCTTCGACATCGTGATCGCCGCCAATGTGCTGCACAACGCCTACGACATCGGGGTGACGCTCGGGCAGCTGCACAACCTGCTCAACCCCGGTGGCGCGGTGGTGATCATCGAGACCTGCCATGCGCATTGCCAGCTGTTGACCTCGGTGCACTTCCTCATGTCACCTCGTGCGGGGCAGCCCCACGCCGGCCTGACCGACGTGCGAGCGGGTACCGATCGGATCTTCCTGACCGAGCGTGAATGGCAGGACGAACTGCTCGCGGTGGGGCTCACCCCGACCCTCGTGCTGCCCGATGGCGACCACCCCGTCGCCATGCTCGATCAGCGTGTCTTCGTCGCTGTGCGCGGTCCGGAGGCGTGACCCGACCATGACGGACCGAATGCGGCCGCAGGCAAGGAGTGACAGCGGAATGGAGTCGGCGCTATCGTCCGGCGACAGCCGGGCAAACATCGACAAGGACGAGATCCGGTCCGCGGTAGCCGGTCAGCTCGGGATCTCGGTCGGTGAGATCGCGGATCACGACGACCTCATCCAGTTGGGACTCGACTCGATCCGCACCATGAAGCTGGCGGGCGGCTGGCGCAAGCGAGGCGCTGATATCAATTTCGCTCAGCTCGTCGCCAGCCCGACGGTGCAGTCCTGGTACGGCCTGCTGGGAGCCGAGCAGCCGCCGCAGGTCGCGCAGGCGACACCGGATATCGAGCTGGACGACGCTGCGGCGGCCGGGCAGCCGACCGTGGACGACGACGGTGCTTTCCCACTCGCCACCATGCAGCACGCGTACTGGATCGGTCGTTCGGACGAGCAGGAGCTCGGTGGCGTCGCCGCCCACCTCTACGTCGAATTCGACGGCGGCCGTATCGATCCGGTTCGGCTGGAACGCGCGGTGGCCGACCTCGTCGCGGTGCATCCGATGCTGCGCACCAGGTTCCTGCCGGACGGAACCCAGCAGACCATGCCTGCGCCGGGCAGGCCCGTATTCGCGGTGGAGGATCTGCGGGCACTGGGGCCGGACGCGGCAGCGGCAGCGTTGGCCGAGTTACGCGATCGGAAGACTCATCAGCGCCTCGCCATCGAGGACGGCCAGGTCATCGACATCACGCTGACGCTGCGCGGGGAGAACAGCACCCGGCTGCATCTGGATGTCGACATGCTCGCCGGTGACGCGATGAGCTACCGCGTGCTGATTTCCGAACTGGCCGAGCTCTATCACGGCGCGACCGTGGCCGCGCCCGGCTACAGCTACCAGCGTTATCGCACCGAACGCCCGGCGGATGCCGCCGCGCACCGACGGGACCGCGAGTGGTGGCAGCGGCGGCTGCCGGAACTGCCGGGCGCACCGGAGCTGCCGACCGTTCCGGTCGGTGACCGTAGTGCACCGCACCGCACCGTCCGCTACGACCACTGGCTCGCGCCGGAGGCCAAGCAGCGCCTACTGACCGCGGCGCATCAGCGCGGCATCACCCCGGCGATGGCATTGGCCGCGGTATTCGCCGAAACGATAGGCAATTGGTCGGCACAGAGCCGATTTCTGTTGAATGTGCCGCTGTTCCACCGGGAACCGGTGCACCCCGAGATCGATAGGGTCATCGGCGACTTCACCTCCTCGATCATGCTCGAGGTCGATGTCACCGAGAACATGTCGGTCACCGAGCGTGCCCGCGCGCTGCAGCGCGGTATGCACGAGAGTGGTGCTCACACTGCTTATTCCGGACTCGAGGTGCTGCGCGATCTCGGCAGGCACCGCGGCGAGCCGGTGCTGGCTCCCGTCGTCTACACCAGTGCGCTGAACCTGGGCGAACTGTTCGCCAATCGGGTCACCGAAACCTTCGGCGAGCCGGTGTGGATCATTTCGCAGGGGCCGCAGGTACTGCTGGATGCCCAGGTCACCGAGGTGCGTGGCGGCCTGCTGCTCAACTGGGACGTTCGCGAATCGGCGTTTCCGGCCGGCATGATCGATGCGATGTTCGCCAGGTACACCCAGGCGATCGGACGCCTCGGCGACGGGGACGCGGGCTGGAACGCGGAGGCCTCGGTGCGATTGCCGATCGCTCAGGCCGAGGTCAGGGCGTCGGTCAACGCGACAGACGGACCGGTCAGCGGCCGTTGTCTGCATCAGGGCTTTTTCGAGCACGCCGCGGCGAATCCGCTTGCGCCCGCCGTGGTGTGGGGCCTCGGAGCCGACGAGGGTAGCTGGAGTTACGGTCGGCTGGCCGCGGACGCACTCGCTGTCGCGGGCGCATTGCGCGCGGAGGGTGTGCAGCCCGGTGATGTGGTCGCCGTGCAGCTGCCGAAGGGCCGGGACCAGATTCTCGCGGTGCTCGGCGTACTCGCGGCCGGCGCCACCTACGTGCCGATCGGATTCGATCAGCCGGTCGGCAGGCGCGCCGAAATCCTCCGTACCGGAGCGGTTATCGCGGCGCTGACCGCCGACGGCGTGGACATGGGCGTACCGATCCCGTGCCTGACCATCGCCGCCGCACGCGACTACCCACATCCGTTGACCGCCCCGGTCTTCCCCGACACCGGTGACATCGCTTACGTGATCTTCACCTCGGGTTCGACCGGTGCGCCCAAAGGCGTGGACGTGCCGCATCGAGGGGCGATGAACACCATCGACGCGGTGAACGACTGGTTCGATGTCGGCAGCGCCGATCGCGTACTGGCGCTGTCCGCCCTGGAGTTCGACGCCTCGGTATACGACATCTTCGGCATGTTCTCGGTGGGCGGCTCACTCGTCGCGGTCGATCCGCAGCAGCGCGCCGAAGCGACCCGGTGGGTCGAACTGCTACGCCACCACCGGGTTTCGATCCTGAACTGTGTGCCGAGCATGCTCGATATGGTGTTGGTGATCGGCGGCGACGAGCTGGGTGATTCGCTGCGGGCAGTGACCCTCGGCGGCGACTGGGTCGGTGCCGATCTTGCCCGCAGGCTGGCCGCGCAGGTGCCGGGCTGCCGGTTCTCCGGACTCGGCGGTGCGACCGAGACGTCCATCCACAACACCATCTGCGAGGTCGTCGGGGAACCGCCCGCGCAGTGGGCGACCGTGCCATTCGGCGTTCCGCTGCGAAATGTCCGGTGCCGGGTTGTCTCGCAAACAGGCCGTGACTGCCCGGATTGGGTGCCAGGCGAATTCTGGGTCGGCGGTGCGAATGTCGCGGCCGGATACCGCAACGATCCGCAGCGCACTGCCCAGAAGTTCGTCGAGTACGACGGCATCCGGTGGTACAAAACCGGCGATATGGCCCGGTACTGGCCGGACGGCACCATCGAATTCCTGGGCCGTGCCGATCATCAGGTGCAGATCCGGGGCTACCGGGTCGAGCTCGGCGAGGTGGAGAGCGCCTTGCGCACGGTGCCCGGTGTCCGGCATGCGGTCGCCGCGGTGGTCGGCGCGAGCGCGCCCAAGCTGGTCGCCGCCGTCGCGTGCGCTGAGGGTGAGATCGGTGATATCACGGCCGTGCTCGCGGATCTGTTGCCCGGCTACATGATTCCGACCAGGGTCGAATTCCTCGAGCAGCTGCCGCTGACCGAGAACGGCAAGCTGGACCGCAGGGCCGTGATCGCGCTCTTGGAACCCGGTGCGGGCGATGGCGCCAACAGCGCTCCGCGCAACGACATCGAGTCCGCACTCGCCGATATCGTTGCCGGGGTGCTCGGCGTCGATTCGATCGGCGTGCACGATGATTTCTTCGGTCTCGGTGGTGATTCCGTGCTCGCCACCACCGTCATCGCTCGGGTACGGGAATGGCTGGAGGCCGACCACGCGTTGGTCGCCGATATGTTCGCGACGCGTACCATCGCGCGGTTGGCCGAGCGCCTCGGCCGACGGGAAGCCGACCGTGGCAACCCGGGCCGGCTGGCTGTGGTCGCGCGCCTCTATCTCGAGGTCGCGGCGATGACCGACGCGGAGGTCATGGCCGAGGCATAGCGGCGGTGGGCGAGCCGAACGGTTTCGTGGAGGCTCTATCGTTCGACCAATGAGAAAGCCGACCGCGACCGAACGCAGCTGGGCCGCCCGGCATGCCGATCGAGGCACGCGGTGATGACCGTGGCAATCCCCACCGCTCCGGCGGTGGGGATTACGGCCTCGGCCGTGCTGGTGGCGGCGCTGCGGTGGAAATTGGTCAACGACAGTGGGACCGACCGGCTGATCAATCGGGCGTTGGGTCTTGCGGGTGCCGGGATGCTGCTCGGGATCGTGACGACGGGAAGCCGGCTGGCCGGTGTTGCCACCTCGGTGGGCGCGGTGGTCGGATTCCTGACCGTCGCGAGCATCTACGGGGTCGCGCGCCTGGCCGACGGGGCGAATCCGGTGCATACTCGCCGAAGGCAACGCCGATATGACCTTGTCGCCCTGACCGGCGCCGGGCTGACGCTGCTGATCAAGGTGGCGGCCGAGCTGCACCTTGTCTCCGCGGCGACCGCGACACACGGGCAGAGCCTCGGCATGGCGCTGTCGTGTCTGCCGCTCGCCCTGTCCGGGTTTCTGGTCATGCGTGCGAGTTTCCGCGAAATACGGTGCACCGACTCGCCGCCTTCGGAACGGACCGCCTACGCCTGCCTGCTCGGCGTCGCGTCCTTCTGGATTGTTTACGCCGCGATCCTGCTGGTGCGATATTGCCGGGGGATTTCGCCGGAGGATGCGGGGGCGGGCTGGGCACTCGGTGGTTTCGTCTTCTTCGCCCTCATCGTGGCGCTACTCGGCATCCCACTGGTGCGAATGCTGTTGGTGCGCATCGGCTGGGACCGTGACAGTCGCCATTGCCGGAGGTTGCACCCGCTGTGGGCCGATCTCACCGCCGCGGTGCCGCATATCGCGTTGGCTCCGCGGGACGCGATCCACCAGGGTCCGGCGGAGCGTCGCTACCGGATGACGATCGAGATCCGTGACGCGCTGCTGCATCTGCGCAGGCAGGTCCCAGGGTCCGATGCCGACCTCGATGACATCCGCTCCCGCACATTACGTTTCGTCGACAACGCGCAGGCGGCGCTGCCCACCGCGCCCGTTGCCGCCACCGGTGCCACCTCGGCGGTGCGCCGCGAGCTGGAATCGCGTCATCTGCTGGAGCTGGCCAGGCAGTGGCCGAAGACCAAGCGCGCAACCGACCGGATTCCGCGGGTCAGTGCGTCGCAGGGGACCCTATGATCATGCTGCCGACGCTGCACTCCTCCAGTTCGTCCACCCCTGCGGCGGTGGCGAAAGCGGCGGTATCGCCGAACCCTTGGGCGCACGCGCCCAGGCCCATGGCCGTCGCTGCCAGATAGATCGTCTGCATGAGTACGCCGACATGTTTGAGCATGGCGGAATAGGCCACCTGCTCGTACGTCCACATGACCCGTCCCGAGCGCGCCGCCATGATGAGCAGTACCTGCGGATCGGCGCCGTCGGCCAGGGTTGCCGAGGTGGATTTCAACAGCCGCGATACCTCGGGCGAATTCGCGGCGGCGACGGGCCGCAGCGCGTGGTCGAACGAATCGTAGTGATACATCCCGGGTTCCAGTCCCGCGACATTGCGCACCACGGGGTAGAGCTCGAGCTCGTAGACACCGCCGCCCGACGGGTAGGGCCGCGAAACCAGTTCCTCACCTTCGGTTTCGGACCGGGTACTGCGGGTTCGTGCGGTGCGGTACAGCAGTTCGGCCAACTGGCCGAGCGTGATCGGATTCTCGTCATCGAAGGCTCGTGTCGATACCCGGTCCTCGAGCACTGCGGTCAGCGGGGGATCTTCGAGGCGTTTTGCTGCCAGGTCGGGCGTCGGAAGTGCGATCGGCTCGCCCGGGTAGTTCGGCTTGCGTGCGGGCGGCTGCGGGAACTGGCCTTTCGCCCATTTCGTCGGCCCGAAGTGTTCCCAGGTCACCACACGCTCGCCGAGCGTGCTACGACGATGGAACCAGAGATCGGGCAGACTCCAACTGCGGGTGCTGAATTCGCGGTCCTCGGCATCCTCGTCGCGGACCAGGAAACCGCACCAGTGCAGATCCTCGGTGAACTGTGATTTGACGGCGATCGGCACATTGACTTCCGCCGCGCCGAGCCCGTCGAGCAGCGCGAGCAGCCGCAGGTCATGGATGCGCAGATCACACCACGCGCGGGGATGTTCGAGCACGAAACCCCTCGAGTCCCGATGCAGTACCGCGAATTTCGACAACGTCGCCGACCAGGGGACTGGGGTCGTCGGGCGTGGGGCCGGACGCCCGAACGGTCGGATCGTGTAGAGATCGCGTCCGCCGTCTCGGACCGTCACCGCCAGCCATCCGCCGTCGGCGAGACGGTCCATCAGCCCCGCGACGTCGTCACCGCCTGCGGCGGCGGTCATTTCGGAGACCGTGGCAGGTCCCCGGTTCAAGGTCTTGAGCGCCTGTAGCTGACCGGCGGCCAGTCCCGTGAGTTTTTCGTTGCGCGGCGGATTCAGCAGCACCGCCCCGGCCGGTGTGGTCAGGCAGGTGACACCGTCACGTAGCGCGAATCTGGTCTGGTCGGGATATGTGACGGCGGGCAAAACCGCTAACCTCCGTTGGTCGAGCAGGAACTATCTGGCACGGCATGCTCGGCGTGGTCGAGTGTTCGTATACGCGGCACAGACGGGTAAGCCAAGGCTAGCCTATCTTGAATTCTGGAGGAAAGGGCGGGTTGGAGGCCGATGACAACGCCTGCACCCGCCTTGCTGACGGTGCCAACCCTGGCGTTCGTTTGCGCTGTTGTGTTCGGGCGCTGGCTTCTCGTCAACGACACAGCGGCCAACCGGCTGCTCAATCGGGTGCTGAGCTGGACCGTGGTCTCGGCAGTGATCGAGGAGCTGGGCGCCGGTACCGCATTCGCCGAGCCGACTTATCGGATCTTCCTCGGTTGTGGAGTGATGGTCGCCGCGAACCTGTACGGCCTGGTCCGGCTGTTCAACGGGGCCGACCCCGGCACGGTCGGGCAGCGGCAGCGGATCTATAACCTGCTCGCGATGCCCGCAGCGGCTGTGGTCGTGAGCATCGGAAGGCCCGGCGATCCCGCCGAGCCGGGATTCGGGTCGGTGGTGGTGTGGCTCGTTGTCAACGCGCCTGCGATGCTGTCCGCCGCGCACGTGATTCGCGCCTGTGTGCGCGAGATTCGTGCGGGGGACTCCACTCGACGCGCGCGTGCTGCGTTCGTCGCGCTGCTCGTCGCCGCGACCTTCTCGTTCTACAGCGCGTTCGTCAGCGGCCTCGACGTACTGCGCGGCGAACCGATCACCAGCCCGGGGCCGTATTGGACGGTGCCCTCCTGCGTCACGCTCGTCATGGTGACCGTGCTGACGACGATCCCGCTGGTCGGGGCGTTGCTTGCGCGCGGCGGCTTGGATCGCACCGGGCGCGATCTGCGCACCTTGCAACCGCTCTGGCGGGACCTGACCAGCGCGGTCCCCGAGGTCGTGCTGACGCCCGCCGCCGAGAGTCGGCGTGATCCGGAGTCCAGGCTCTATCGTATGGTCGTAGAGATCCGCGACGCCCTCACGCATCTGCAGCACTACGTCGCCCTCGACGCTCGGTCCGAGCAGCGCATCGATGACTACGCCCTGCAGATCGCGCGCGCGACGTACGAAAAGACGCAGCGCGCCATCCCGATTCCGGCCGTGCCCGTACGGCACCGCACGCCCCAGGTCGACCGTGATCTCACCGCGGAACTCGACCACCTGCTCGAGCTGGCGCGCAGCTGGCCGCGAGCCCGCGGTAGCGGAGCAGCTGTGGCCACCAGTTATCGGCCGGTGGGGTCGAGCGCCGATTACTGTCGTCGACGATGAATTCGGTGCTTGCTCCGCTGATGGCAACGATCACTGCAATTGCTGCGGTCGTTACCGTCGGTCGATGGATCTTCGTGCACCACACCAACATGGATCGCCTGATCAACCGCATCTGGGCCTGCTCGCCCGGGCCGGGTGAGACCGCGCGGCTCGGTGGCGCCGCCGCCTGTATCCGCTGTGGGAGGACCTGGCAATGGCGGTTCCGGAAGTCGTGCTGTCCTCGGCAGTCCAGGGTCCGAGCGAGGCACCCCCTTGATCGTTACATCAGCTAATTATATAGTTTGCGGAGCTAATATTTCTGCAAGGGGCCGCTGTGACGAATCCATCCACCGATCTCGACCTCGGCGATGTCCGAACCATCCGCCGTCGGTTGCGCTACGACCGGGACCATCCGCGCTACAAGTGGATCGTCCTCACCAACACCACCCTCGGCGTGCTGCTCACCGCGATCAATTCCTCGATCGTGCTGATCTCGCTGCCCGCCATCTTCCGCGGCATCGGTCTCAACCCGCTCGATGCGGGAAATGTCGGCTACCTGCTCTGGATTCTGATGGGGTACCTGCTGGTGACAGCCGTGCTCGTGGTGATGTTCGGGCGGCTCGGCGACATCTTCGGACGCGTGCGCATCTACAACCTCGGCTTCGCGGTGTTCGCACTCTGTGCGATCGCGCTGTCCTTCGATCCATGGGACGGCGGGGCAGGGGCGATGTGGATCATCGTCTGGAGGGTCGTGCAGGGCGTCGGTGGTGCCATGCTCATGGCCAACTCCTCGGCGATCCTGACCGACGCCTTCCCGTCGAATCAGCGCGGCACCGCGCTCGGCATCAATATGGTCGCCGCGGTGGCCGGTTCGTTCCTCGGCCTCCTTATCGGCGGCGTGCTGTCGGAGTGGGACTGGCGCGCGGTGTTCTGGGTGAGCGTCCCGATCGGCATCCTCGGCGCGATCTGGTCCTATCGGTCGCTGCACGAGGTCGGTGTGCGCGCGGCAGGCGCGGTGGACTGGGCGGGCACCGTCCTCTTCGGGCTCGGCTTGACCGCGCTGCTGACCGGCATCACCTATGGCATTCAGCCCTACGGTGGGCATGCCACGGGTTGGTACAGCCCGTGGGTGCTTTCTGCGGTGATCGGCGGCATCGTGCTGCTCGGAGTGTTCTGTGTGGTGGAGAGTCGGATCGCCGATCCGATGTTCGATCTGGCCTTGTTCCGCAACCGGGCGTTCGGCCTCGGTAACTTCGCCAATCTCATGGTCTCCATCGGCCGCGGCGGCATGCAGTTCATGCTGATCATCTGGTTGCAGGGCGTCTGGCTGCCGTTGCACGGCTACGACTTCGCATCGACGCCGCTGTGGGCAGGTATCTACCTGCTGCCGCTGACCGTGGGATTCCTTGCCGCGGGACCGCTTTCGGGCTGGCTGTCGGATCGCTACGGCGCCAGGCTGTTCACCACCGGCGGTGCTGTGATCGCGGGGCTGACCTTTCTGTTGCTGCTGGTGATCCCGGTCGACTTCGACTACTGGCTGTTCGCCGTGATCATCTTGATCAACGGAATCGGCAGCGGGTTGTTCTTCTCGCCGAACACCGCCGCGATCATGTCCAGCGTGCCCGCCGCCCAGCGCGGCGCCGCCTCCGGCATGCGCGGCACGCTGTTCAACGGTGGCAACGCCCTGTCCATGGGAATCTTCTTTTCCCTCATGGTCGTCGGACTCGCCACCGGCCTGCCCGCGGCGCTCGACTCCGGGCTGCGCGCGCAGGGAGTCTCGGCCGACGCGGCCGCCCAGCTCGCCGGTATGCCCCCGGTGGCCAGCATGTTCGCCGCCTTCCTCGGCTTCAACCCGATCCAGGAATTGCTCGGACCCTCCGGCGAATTGAGTAAGCCGGTGTCGACGCCGGCACCCTGACCGGCCAGGAGTTCTTCCCGCATCTGCTCACCGGGCCGTTCCACTCCGGTCTGATCGTCGTGTTCGTCGCGGCGGCCGTGATGATGTTCCTCGCCGCCGCGGCCTCCTATTTCGCGGGCGACAAGTACGTCCACGACGAGGGCGTCGAGCTCGCCGAGGCGGCCGCGGAGGCCGAGGTCCCGGTGCCGGTCCCGGTCCGCTGACGCTGCGCGGGCACGCTTACTCGGTGGCCTACTTGGCGGCGTTGGCGAACGCGGGCCGCAGCTTGTCGAGGAGATATGGCACCGACAGCGCGGTCGGCTGGTTGACGCCGCCGAGCTCCTGAATGGTCAGGAAGGCGACAGCGCCCTTCTTCACCGCGGGCAGCTCACGGAAACCCGGCAGCTGACGATAGGTCTCGTCCATACCGGGGGAGTAGCCGGCCAGCAGCAAATCCGCGGTGAGCTCGTCGACGCGTTCCGGTGTCAGCGCCAGCCTGCCCTGACTGGCCGGTTGGTCGGCGAGATTCTCCGGAATACCGAGGCCGAGCTGGGTGAAAATCTGGCCGGAGACAGTGTTCGGGTCGGTGTGCACTATCAGCTGGGCCGGGCTCGCCAGCCAGGTGCTCGCGACGGTCTTGCCCCGCAGTCCGGGGTTGGCCTGCGTGATGGTCTCGACCTTCTTGTCCACATCGGCGATTACCTTGGTCGCCCGATCGGTTCTGCGCAGCGCCGCACCAAGTGCGGTCACCTGGTCGCGCCATGGTGCGACCGCCTCGTTGCTGAGCGCGGGCAGTGTCGGTGCGATCTTGGCCAACTCGTCGTAAAACCTCTGGTCAGCGAGCAGTCCGTCCACGAGGATCAGATCCGGTTCCAGCGCCGCGGCCTGCGCGGCGATATTGCCGGTGGTGTTCAACGCCTGCGCGGAACTCAGCGAGTCGGGCTCCCAGGGCGGGGGCGAGTTGGGCACCGTCGCGGCGGTGTCGATATATCCGACCGGAGTCACCCCGAGTGCCAAGGCGGCATCCATCCATTGATTGCCCAGGGCGACAAGCCTTTTAGGCACCCCATCGATAGTGGTGGTGCCGCGCGCGTGGGCGATGGTGACCGGCTCGCTCCCGCCCGGCTCCGCACCGTCACTCAGCGATCCCCAGATGACGACACCGAGGGTCGCCACACCCGCCAGCATGGCAGCCACAGCCAAGACCCAGCCGCGAGGTACCCGAACAGACCTCATCATCGCCCCTTTCGTCGAGGCGCGTCCCCGATCGGCTTGCCCGGACGGCGCCAGTTCGAGTCAGCCTAGGCCGCCACCCGGCAGAAGACCTGCTGGACAAGAAGGCACAGTATGCCCGGGCGGGTATTCCGCTCTACCTGGTCGTCGGGCTCGACACCAAGTACGACATCGAAGAGGTCCGCGAGTTCAGGCTCGACGCGCATGCCGCCGAGTATCGGCTGCACCGGCTGCATCGCGATGGATTCCTGCAGCTCGAGCATGTCGTGCTCGGCGAGATCGGCTTCGCGGACCTCGTTCGATAGTCAGTGGGATATCTGTCGTTCTCGCAGTACTTCCGAAAGCTACTCGGCTTCCGATCTGGCGACCGGTTCTCGACGGGTGCCGTCGCGCAGCCCGATCGACATGATGTCGGAGGGCTGGTCGAGTTCGATGCGGTGCCAACGGCCACGTGGCACAACGTAAGCCGTGCCGGAGGTCAGATGGACCTGGGTCTCCTCGTCGCCGGGATGTTGCGGTCGCAGGTACAAGCGCATCGCGCCGGATAGGCAGCACACCGCCTCTTCGGAGGACGGGTGGACCTCCCAGTGGTCGGCGTGCACATCGGCGTTGGTCTCGACGTGGAATGTGGCGAGCTGCCAGCCGTCAGAGCCGGTGCTCATTCGACGTTCACCCGTGCGCACGTGGCCGTCCGGGCGAAAGTGCAGGCCGCTGTCGAACAGGTCGATCGGTGTCTGGGTCATGGGTTCCTCCTCGGTTACTGCTATGGACGTGTGGGGGAGAGTTCTTCGTGCAGAGGCACTTTCGGGGTGACGGTCGAGTCGGGCCGGGCGGCGGGCAGGACCACGGCGGCGACAAGGGCGGCGGTGCCGAACACGAGTGCGGCGATGCCGAGTGCGAGCGCGTAACCGTCGTTGAGGCCGATGGGATCGAGGCGGGCGCCGGAGCGGCTCGCGGCGATGGTGGCCAGTGCGGCGACACCGACGCTGCCGCCGAGTTGTCGTGCGCTGTTGAACACGCCCGACGCCATGCCCGCTTCTGGTCCCGCGACGCCCATGGTCGCGGCGGCGGCGACCGGAGCCAGGCACAGTCCGAGGCCGAACCCGCCGACCAGTGAGGGGCCGAGCACGTCGGTGACGAAGCTGCCGTCGGGGCTGATCAACGCGAACCAGCCGATGCCCGCGGCAGTGAGCAGACCGCCGCCGATGAGCGCGCTCTTGGGTGAGCGTCGCGCGCCGACCCGGGTGGCGACCACCGTCCCGATGATCACGGTCAGTGAGAACGGCAGGAAGGCCGCGCCCGTCGCGCCCGCGCTCATCCCCAACACCTGCTGCATATACAGCGACACCAGGTAGAAAGCGGAGAATTGTCCTGCGGCGGCGAGGAATACGAAGAGGTTCGCGCCGGTGACCCAGCGACTGCGGAACAGTCCGAGGCGAACGAGGGGAGTGGCAACCCGTGCCTCGACCACAAGGAAGCAGGCCAGCACGATGATGCTCGCGCTCAGCGTGGCAATCGTGACACCCGAGGTCCAGCCGTAGCGATCGGTGCGTACCACGCCGATCACGAGCAGGCCGATGCCCGCGGTCGCGAGCACTGCGCCGAGCGCGTCGAGGCGGCCTGCGGCGTGCCGGCGCCGATCGGTTGCCACGCCCGCCGCCACTGCCGCGAGTGCGATCGCGACGATCGGGATATTGATCAGCATTACCCAGCGCCAGTTCGCATATTCGGTCAGCAGTCCGCCGACCAGCACCCCCATCGCGCCGCCCGCGGCATTCACCGCGCTCCACACGCCCAGCGCTCGCAGCCGGGCGGGTCCTTCGGTGAAGGTGGTGGTCAGGGTGGCGAGTGCGGCCGGTGCGACGCCCGCCGCCGCGATGCCCTGCACGGCCCTCGCGGCCACCAGCTGCCACGGCGCCTGCGCGAAACCTCCTGCCATCGAGGCGATTCCGAAGACGATCAGCCCTGCGGCGAACAGCCTTCGCCGTCCGAACAGATCGCAGGCTTTGCCGCCCAGCAGTAGAAACCCGCCGAAGGTCAGCGCGTAGATATGCACCACCCAGGCCAGATCGAGCGGCGCGAACCCCAGATCGGCGCGGATCGCAGGCAGTGCGACATTCACGACCGCCATGTCGAGGGCCACCATGAACTGCGCGACGGCCACGGCCGCCAAGGCGACTCCTGGCCGCCCACTCAAGTTTTTATACACGTATAAAAACTAACCGCGCAGCGATCCCTTGTCCACACATCCGTCCGGCGATGGGCGATGATGGACCCCATGCCGAACCCATCGCCGCAGCACAACCGCACCGGAAGGCCCCCGCGCATCTCCCTGCCGGAGATCCTCGCCGCAGCCCACGCGGTCATTGACGCCGATGGTGTCGAGAAGCTGACGATGCGTCGTCTCGCCACGGAACTCGCCTGCACACCGATGGCGCTCTACCACCACGTGCACGACAAGGAAGACCTGCTGCGGCTGCTACTGAACGACTACGCCGACCAAGTGGTCTGGCCGCCGCTGCCGGACGCGCCACGTGAGCGAATCCTGGTCGCCGCCAAGGCAATGCACGAGGTGCTTGCCGCACGTTCCTGGATCGTCGACGTGCTCGTCTCCGACGACCTGTTCGGCGTCTCGGCGCTCTGGATCAGCGAAACAATCATCGATGCCGCCATCGCGAGCGGCCTCGGCCCCGACCGAGCCGTGCATGCCTACCGCGTGATCTGGCACTACACCGCGGGCGAGCTCATTGTTCGTGCCAAGTCCGAACGCCGAGCCACCGAAAACCGTGCCACCTACCGCGAATCGGTCTTCGCCGACCTCGACCCCGAAACCCTGCCGCGCTTAGCCGCTCTCGGCCCGCGCTGGGTCGAGCTCACTGCTGTGGACACCTTCGAATACGGTCTGCGAGCCCTGGTCGACGGTCTACTCGCCGACGGCAAAAGCTAGCAGCCCGGCACTGCGGCCGGGCTGCTGGTCGGGATGGTGGATAACCTCGGAGCGCTCAGAAACTGACGCGCTGGTTCTCCGGCATGAACAACTTGTCGCCTTCCGTCACCCCGAAGGTGTTGTAGAACTCGGCGAGGTTGCGCATCACCTGGTTGCAACGGAATTCGCTGGGAGAGTGGGTGTCCTGCAGCTGGCTGATGGTGGCTTCCTCGGTCTGCTTCTCGCGCCAGCTGCGGGCATGGGAAAAGAACATCTGCTGGAAGTCCGGTTCTTTGCCTTCCCGCTTCGCCGCGATGCGGTAGGCCTCCAGCGCGATCTGGAGCCCGCGCAGATCGGCGAGGTTCTCGCCGACTGTGAGCGCGCCGTCGACGTGGTACTTGGGGTCGAGGCCCTCCGGGACAAGCGGGTTGTACTGGTCGATCAACTGCTTGGTTTTGGCTTCGAACGCGGCAAGATCCTCGGGGGTCCACCAGTCGCGTCGGTTGCCGTCGGCGTCGTACTTGGCGCCCTGATCGTCGAAGCCGTGCCCGATCTCGTGGCCGATGGTGGCCCCGACCGCGCCGTAATTGACCGCCGCGGTGGCGTCCTTGTCGAAGAACGGCGGCTGCAAATAGGCGGCCGGGAATGTGATCTGGTTATTGGTCGGGGAGTAGTAGGCGTTCACCGTCTGCGGCCCCATGCCCCATTCGGTTTTATCGACGGGGGTGCCGAGCCGGTTGAAGGCCTTCTTGGACTCGAAAGCATTAACCGCGCGCAGGGATTCGATCAACTTGTCCCGGGTGATCTTCAAGTCGGAGTAGTCGTCCCACTTGTCCGGGTATCCGATCCTGGCCTCGATCTTGTCGAGCTTGACGATGGAGGCTTCCCTGGTCGGCTGTGACATCCAGGTGGAATGGGTGAAGTTGTCCTTGTAGGCGGCCATGAGGTCGGCGACCATTTCCTTGGCGCGCTGCTTGGCCTCCGGCGGAAAGTGCGCGGCGACATACAGTTTGCCGAGCTGGTCGCTGAGATTGTCGTCCACGACGCCGACGGCCGACTTCCACAGCTCGGGGCGTTCGTCGAGCCCGCTCAGCACCCGGCCGACGAAATCGAAGCGCGCATCGGCGATGGCCTTGGGCAGGAAGCGGGCGAAATTCGCCGTCACGCTCGTGCGCAGGTACTCCCGCCAAACAGCGATATCGACGTCGGCCCACAGTTGCGCCGCCCCCGTCACGAACGACGGCTGGGAAACCACGATCTTGTCGAACAGCTGGCGCGGCCGGTCGGTATTGCCCGCCATCCACGGGTCCCAGTCGAATTGCGGTCCGAGCGCGGTCAATTCCGACCAGCTCATCAGGTTGTAGGTGGCGTCGGTGTTCCGATTGCGCACGCTGTTCCAATGCGCGGCCGCGATCTTGGTCTCCAGGTCGACCACCCGCTGCGCCAGCCCGGTCGGGTCGCCGAACCCCGCGGCCGCGGCCATCTTTTCCACGTAGGTCTTGTAGCCCGCGAGCTGCGTCGCGTACTCGGGCTTGCGGTAGTACTGCTCGCTGAGACCGAGGCCGGACTGGCCGATGGTCGGGATGTAGGCGTTGGAGTTCTTACGATCGATGCCGATACCGATGCCGATCAGACCCGAGATGGGCAGTTCAGCCATCACCTTTGCCAGATCCGGCTTGGTCGCGGCGCCGTCGATCTTGGCGTACAGATCGGCGAGCGGGGTCATCCCGAGCCGTTCGATCGTGTCGAGGTCAAGGCGCGCGTCGTAGAGATCGCGAATCTGCTGCGCCTCCGAGCCCGCCTCCGGATCCTTGATGCCTTCGATGATTGCCCGCAACTGGTCGAGCGTGCGGTCGGAAGCCTCGCTGATCGCACCGACGGCGGCCTTGTCCGGCGGCAGCTTGTACTCCCGCAGCCACTTGCCGTTGACGTGCCGGTACAAATCGTCCTGCGGTCGGATTGCGTTGTCGGCGCCACCCAGATCGACGCCGGTGAGCTGCACGGTGTCGCTCTTCGAGCACGAAGCCAACGCCACAGCGGCCGGCACGACCCCCAGCGCGATCAGGAAGGCACGACGGTCCAGCTGGCCGGGACGACCGGTTGATGTCACGAGGATTCCTCTCCCGATGCGGTGTCCCGCATCCTCGTCAGGCGCGATATTGCTTGCCCGAGGCTACCTGTCTCGGGCGCAGCGGGCCGGGCGGATCACAGCGTGACCCGCTGGTCCTCGGGCAGGAAAAGCCGGTCTGCGGCGGTGACGCCGAAGGTGCGGTAGAACTCGGGGATATTGCGGATCACCTGATTGCATCGGAATTCATTGGGGGCGTGCACGTCCATGGCCAGGCGCAGCTCCTGCCGCTGCTGGGTCGACTTGTCCCGCCAGATGCGCGCCCAGGACAGGAACAAGGTCGGGTAGTCGGGGTCGCCGGCGCCATCGCGCTGTCCCACGATCCGCAGGGCCGCCAGCGCGATGCTCAGCCCCCGCAGGTCGGCGAGGTTCTCCCCGACGGTGAGTGCACCGTCGACGTGCTTGCTCGGGTCGAGGCCGACCGGAACCAGCGCGTTGTACTGCGCGATGAGCTGCGCGGTTTTGGCGTCGAACGCGGCCCGATCGGCCGGGGTCCACCAGTCGCGCAGGTTGCCCTCGGCGTCGTATTCCGATCCTTGGTCGTCGAAGCCGTGACCGATCTCGTGACCGATGATCGCGCCGATCGCGCCGTAGTTGACCGCCGCCTGCGCATCCTTGTCGAAGAACGGTGGTTGCAGAATGGCGGCGGGGAAAGAAATCTCATTGGCGCTCGGGTCGTACATGGCGTTCACCGTCTGCGGCGATATGCCCCATTCGGACCTGTCGACCGGTGTGCCGAGTCGCGCGAACATCCGCGTGTTCTCGAAAGCTTTTGCCGCGCGGAGGGATTCGATCAGTTTGCCCCTGCTGATGTGAAGTCCGGAGTAGTCGATCCAGGTGTCCGGATAGCCGATCTTCGCGACGATCTTGTCCAGTTTGGCGATCGACGCAGCCCTGGTCGCCTGCGACATCCACGACGAGTTGGTGAAGTTGTCCCGATAGGCGGCCATGAGATCGGCGACGAGCGCCTGCGCCCGTTCCTTGGCGATCGGCGGAAAATACCTGCCCACATAGAGTTTCCCGAGCTGCTGGCCGAGCGTGTCGTCGACGGTGTCGATACCGTCCTTCCACGGCTCCTGACGCTGTTGCTGGCCCTGCAATGCCCTGCCGATGAAGTCGAAGGCGGCATCGGAGATGGCTTTGGGCAGTGCGCCCGCGAATTTCTTGACCACCGCCATACGCAAATATTCTCGCCAGTCCGCGATGTCGACCTCGGCCCAGAGTTGCCCCGCCGCGATGACGAAAGACGGCTGACCGACCACCACCGCGTCGAACAACCGCCTGGGCCGGTCGGTACTACCCGCCAGCCACGGCTCCCAGTCGAATTGCGGTGCGAGCGAAGTCAATTCGGTCCAGCCGAGCAGGTTGTAGGTGGCATCGGGATTGCGCAGCCGAACGTCGTCCCAATACCCGGCGGCGATTCTGGTCTCCAGCGCGAGCACACGCTGTGCCGTACCCGCTGGATCCGGGAAGCCGGCACCGGTGGCGATGTGTTCCAGATAGGTTCGGTAGGCCGCCAGTTGCTCGGCGTATTCGGGTTTCCGGTAGTACTGCTCGCCCATGGTCGGATCTATGCCGGATTGCTGGATCGTGCCGATGTAGTCGCCGGAGTTCTTCTGGTCGACCGCGACCCCGAGCCCGATCAGGCCGCCGACCGGTAGCGAACCCATCACTCGGGCGAGGTCTGCCTTGCTCACGGCGCCGTCGATCGCGGCGAACAGATCGGCCAGGGGAGTGACGCCGAGTCGCTCGATCTCGTCGAGATCGAGCCTGGCGTCGTAGAGATCACGGATCTGCTGTTCGGCCGACCCGGGCTTCGGGTCGCGAATGCCCTCGACGATGTCGCGTAACTGTTGCTGGACACGGTCGCGGACCTCGTTGAACGAGGTGTAGGACGGCCGGTCCGGTGGCAGCTGATACTCGCGCAGCCAAGCCCCGTTGACGTGCCGATATAGATCGTCTTGCGGACGAATCGCCCGGTCGGCGCCGCTCATGTCGACCCCGGCCGGCGGCGGGGTCGTATCCCTCGAACAGGACGCCAAAACCGTGGTGGCGGGAATCACGCCGAGTGCGATCAGGAAAGATCGACGATCGAATCGGAACGGACCGGCAGACGAACTCAAGAAACCCCTCTTCCAGCGGCGATATCGAATACTCGTGGCATTTTCGGCGATCCTGCCAGGACCGAGGGTAGTAACGAGAAGGCTCGCGAGCACTGATCGCCGGGGGTTTCACAGCGGAATGTCAGGGTCGTCGCAATGGACCCGATTTTGGGATGACCAGCGGATTCCCCTACACTGAACCGGTTGCCTGCGGGAGCTATGCCCGCAATCCGGCCGTGAACCCCCAGTGGTTGGGTCATCGAGATCCACATAACCGCTGGCAGGCGCGCGTTCGGGTGGCAGCAGGACCATGCCCGTCGGGTCGGCAATCCGGCGTGCGTATACATCCAGGTCAAGGAGGCTGAAGTGATTCAGCAGGAGTCGCGACTGCGCGTCGCCGACAACACGGGTGCGAAGGAAATCCTTTGCATCCGCGTGCTCGGTGGCTCGTCACGTCGCTATGCCGGCATCGGCGACATCATCGTCGCCACCGTCAAGGACGCTGTCCCCGGCGGCAACGTCAAGAAGGGCGAGGTCGTCAAGGCCGTCGTCGTGCGCACCGTCAAGGAGCGCCGCCGCCCGGACGGTTCCTACATCAAGTTCGACGAGAACGCCGCCGTGCTCATCAAGGCGGACAACGACCCGCGTGGCACCCGTATCTTCGGCCCGGTCGGCCGTGAGCTGCGCGAGAAGAAGTTCATGAAGATCGTTTCGCTGGCCCCGGAGGTGCTCTGACATGAAGGTGCACAAGGGCGATACCGTGCTCGTCATCTCGGGCAAGGACAAGGGCGCCAAGGGCAAGGTCATTCAGGCCTACCCGGCGACCGGCAAGATCCTGGTCGAGGGCGTGAACCGGATCAAGAAGCACGTCGCGAACTCCGCGAACCAGCGTGGCGCCTCCTCCGGCGGCATCGTGACCCAGGAAGCCCCGATCCAGGTCTCGAACGTGATGGTCGTCGATTCCGATGGCAAGCCGACCCGTGTCGGTTACCGCACCGATGAGGAGAGCGGCAAGCGGGTCCGGATCTCCCGTAACAACGGGAAGGACATCTGACATGACCACCACTGAGAACAAGGTTCAGCCGCGCCTGAAGGCGCGCTACCGCGCCGAGATCAAGGACGCGCTCAACAGCGAGTTCGACTACGCCAACGTGATGCAGATCCCCGGCGTGGTCAAGGTCGTCGTCAACATGGGTGTCGGTGACGCCGCCCGTGACGCGAAGCTGATCAACGGCGCCATCAAGGATCTGGAACTGATCACCGGTCAGAAGCCCGAGGTCCGCAAGGCGACCAAGTCGATCGCGCAGTTCAAGCTGCGTGAGGGCATGCCCATCGGTGCGAAGGTCACGCTGCGTGGCGATCGCATGTGGGAGTTCCTCGACCGCCTGGTCTCCATCGCGCTGCCCCGTATCCGCGACTTCCGCGGCCTGTCGCCGAAGCAGTTCGACGGCAACGGCAACTACACGTTCGGCCTGAGCGAGCAGTCGATGTTCCACGAGATCGACGTGGACTCCATCGACCGTCCGCGGGGTATGGACATCACGGTCGTGACCACCGCGACCAACAACGAAGAGGGCCGCGCGCTCCTCAAGCACCTCGGCTTCCCGTTCAAGGAGAACTGACGATGGCCAAGAAAGCACTGCGTATCAAGGCCGAAGCCAAGCCGAAGTTCGGTGTTCGCGCCTACACCCGCTGCCAGCGTTGCGGTCGCCCGCACGCCGTCTACCGCAAGTTCGGCCTGTGCCGTGTCTGCCTTCGCGAGATGGCGCACCGCGGCGAGCTGCCGGGCGTGCACAAGAGCTCCTGGTAGCCGACAAACTTCCGTCTTCCGGACGGGAACAAACCCCCACTTCGTGATAGGCCCACGAGTCCTTCGGGCTCTTGCATGGGAACCGTTGCGAGAAAGGTAAACGGTCAAAAACATGACCATGACTGATCCGATCGCAGACTTCCTCACTCGTCTGCGCAACGCCAACTCGGCGTACCACGATCAGGTGAAGGCGCCGCACTCGAAGCTCAAGGCGAACATCGCCGAGATCCTCAAGCGCGAGGGCTACATCGCCGACTACCGGACCGAGGACGCGACCGTCGGCAAGAGCCTCGTCGTCGACCTCAAGTACGGCCCCAGCCGTGAGCGCAGCCTGCAGGGCCTGCGCCGCGTCTCGAAGCCGGGTCTGCGTGTGTACGCAAAGTCCACCAACCTGCCCAAGGTCCTGGGCGGCCTCGGCGTGGCGATCATCTCCACGTCGACCGGTCTGCTCACTGATCGCCAGGCGGCCAAGCAAGGTGTAGGCGGGGAAGTCCTCGCCTACGTCTGGTAAGGGGAGGTAGGACAATGTCGCGTATCGGCAAGAAGCCCATCGCAATTCCCGCGGGCGTCGATGTCACCATCGATGGCCAGAACGTGTCGGTGAAGGGTCCCAAGGGCACCCTGTCGCACACCGTCGCCGAGCCGATCATCGTCGCCAAGGGCGAGGACGGTCAGCTCGAGGTCGCGCGTCCGAACGACGAGCGCCAGAGCCGTGCACTGCACGGCCTGACCCGCACCCTGGTCTCGAACATGGTCGAGGGTGTGACCAAGGGCTACGAGAAGAAGATGGAAATCTTCGGCGTCGGTTACCGCGTGCAGGCCAAGGGCTCGAACCTCGAGTTCGCGCTCGGCTACAGCCACCCGGTCCCGATCGAGGCCCCGGAAGGCATCACCTTCGCGGTGGAAACGCCCACCAAGTTCTCTGTGTCCGGAATCGACAAGCAGAAGGTCGGTCAGATCTCCGCTGTGATCCACGGACTGCGCAAGCCCGACCCGTACAAGGGCAAGGGCATCCGCTACGCCGGCGAGGTCGTTCGCCGCAAGGTCGGAAAGACGGGTAAGTGATCATGGCGCAAACCGAAAACCAGAAGGCCAAGCGCATCCCGCGCGGCAAGGATGTGTCGACCACGCGTCGACTGTCCAAGACGCGTCGTCACTTCCGTCTGCGCAAGAAGGTCGTCGGCACCACCGAGCGTCCGCGCCTGGTGGTCAACCGCTCCTCGCGTCACCTGCACGCACAGCTCATCGACGACTCCGTCGGCAAGACCATTGCCGCCGCGTCCTCGATCGAGGCCGATGTGCGCGCCGTGGACGGCGACAAGTCGGCCAAGGGCAAGAAGGTCGGCGCACTGCTGGCCGAGCGTGCCAAGGCTGCCGGTGTCGAGGCCGTCGTGTTCGACCGCGGTGGTCACGACTACCACGGCCGGATCGCCGCGCTGGCGGACGCCGCTCGCGAAGGTGGGTTGAAATTCTGATGATCAAGAACAACGGAAGGAACGTCTGATGCCGGGACGTCAGAGGCGTGACGGCGGCAGCGGACCCGCCGGACAGAATGGTGCAGCCGGAGGCCCCGAGGGCGGCCGCGGCGACCGTCGCGGTGGCGGGGACCGTCGTGGTGGCGGGGACCGTCGGGACAACGCGGCCGAGAAGAACCAGCTCGAGCGGGTCGTCGCGATCAACCGCGTCTCCAAGGTCGTGAAGGGTGGTCGTCGCTTCAGCTTCACCGCCCTCGTGATCGTCGGTGACGGCAACGGTCTGGTCGGTGTCGGCTACGGCAAGGCCAAGGAAGTTCCCGCGGCCATTCAGAAGGGTGTCGAGGAAGCTCGTAAGAACTTCTTCCGCGTCCCGATGATCGGCTCGACCATCACCCACCCGGTCCAGGGTGAGGCGGCGGCCGGTGTCGTCATGCTGCGTCCGGCTTCGCCCGGTACCGGTGTGATCGCCGGCGGCGCGGCGCGCGCCGTGCTGGAATGCGCTGGTATCCATGACATTCTGGCGAAGTCGCTCGGTAGCGACAACGCCATCAACGTCGTGCACGCGACGGTTGCGGCACTCAAGATGCTGCAGCGTCCGGAAGAGGTCGCGGCCCGTCGTGGTCTGCCCCTCGAGGACGTTGCCCCCGCGGGCATGCTGCGCGCACGCGCTCAGGCAGCGGGAGGCCGGTAGTTATGGCAGATCTCAAGGTGACCCAGATCAAGTCGTCGATCGGCGCCAAGGCGAACCAGCGGGAGAGCCTTCGTACGCTCGGCCTGCGGAAGATCCGCCAGACCGTGGTTCGTGAGGACAATCCTCAGAACCGTGGGCTGATCAACGTCGTGCGCCACCTCGTAACAGTTGAGGAGGTCTGACATGACCATCAAGTTGCATCACCTGCGTCCGGCTCCCGGCGCCAAGACCGAGAAGACCCGGGTGGGTCGCGGTGAAGGCTCCAAGGGCAAGACCGCGGGCCGCGGTACCAAGGGCACCAAGGCTCGCAAGAACGTTCCGGCCGCCTTCGAGGGCGGGCAGATGCCGATCCACATGCGGCTGCCCAAGCTCAAGGGCTTCACGAACCGATTCCGCACGGAATATCAGGTCGTGAATGTCGGTTCGATCGCCAAGTTGTTCCCCGAGGGTGGCGAGATCGGCAAGGCCGAGCTCGTTGCGGCCGGCGCGGTTCGCAAGAACCAGCTGGTCAAGATCCTCGGTGACGGCGAGATCGGTGTCGCGGTCCAGGTGACCGTCGATAAGGTCACCGGTGCCGCCAAGGAAAAGATCACCGCGGCCGGTGGCACTGTCACCGAGCTGGGCTGACGGTACTCTGCAGTTAGTGGCACCGGACGAGTGAAGGCTCGTCCGGTGCCACTGTTAGAGTTCAATTGTTGTCTGCCAAGCCTCGTCATGGGATACGGCGCCTTCCGACCAGGACTTCGCTGAAATATCCATGGCATGACCATGTCGTTCGCCAGGAGGATCTGTGCTTTCCGCCTTCGTATCGGCCTTCCGGACTCCGGACTTACGGCGGAAGATTCTCTTCACGCTGGGGTTGATCGCGTTGTACCGCTTGGGTGCCGCGCTGCCGTCCCCCGGCGTTGACTACCAGGCTGTCCAGGAATGCATCGACCTGGTGTCCGGCGGTGAGTCCGGCGGTATCTACCAGCTGATCAACCTGTTCTCCGGTGGTGCGCTGCTGCAGTTGTCGGTCTTCGCGATCGGCATCATGCCCTACATCACGGCCAGCATCATTATTCAGCTGTTGACGGTTGTCATCCCGCGGTTCGAGGAACTGCGAAAAGAAGGCCAATCGGGCCAGAACAAGATGACGCAGTACACCCGGTATCTGTCGATCGCCCTCGCGATCCTGCAGGCCACCGGCCTTGTCGCGCTAGCCGCCCGCGGTCAGCTGCTGCAGGGCTGCCAGCAGGACATCCTGGCCGATACCAGCATCTTCGGCATGATCATCATCGTGCTGGTGATGACCGCCGGTGCGGCACTGGTGATGTGGTTCGGTGAGCAGATCACCGAGCGTGGCGTCGGCAACGGTATGTCGCTGCTGATCTTCGCCGGTATCGCCGCCCGTATCCCGTCGCAGGGCAAGGGCATTCTGGACAGTCGTGGCCCGCTGGTCTTCGGCCTCGTCTGCGCCGCCGCGCTCGCCATCATCGGCGCGGTCATCTTCGTCGAGCAGGGCCAGCGCCGGATTCCGGTGCAGTACGCCAAGCGAGTCGTCGGCCGCAAGATGTACGGTGGCTCCTCGACCTACCTGCCGCTGAAGGTCAACCAGGCAGGCGTCATCCCGGTGATCTTCGCGTCATCGCTGTTGTACCTGCCGAACCTGGTTGCCCAGCTGACTACGTCGAAGGGGACGGCAGACCAGAGTTGGTGGCAGGAGATCATCCAGAAATACCTGGTGACTCCGAGCAACCCGGTGTACATCGCGATCTACTTCAGTCTGATCGTGTTCTTCACCTACTTCTATGTCGCGATCACCTTCAATCCGGAGGAACGCGCCGACGAGATGAAGAAGTTCGGCGGCTTCATTCCGGGCTACCGCCCCGGTAGGCCGACTGCCGACTATCTCAATTTTGTGTTGAGCCGAATCACCCTCCCCGGCTCGATCTACCTCGGTCTCGTAGCGGTCCTGCCGAACCTGTTCCTCGACATCGGTGCCAGTAGTGATGCCCAGAACCTTCCGTTCGGTGGCACCGCGGTACTGATCATGGTGAGCGTCGGCTTGGATACTGTGAAGCAGATCGAGAGCCAGCTGATGAATCGAAATTACGAAGGGTTCCTCAAGTGAGAGTTGTACTTCTCGGTCCGCCGGGCGCCGGCAAGGGCACCCAGGCCGTCCTGCTTTCGGAAAAGCTGGGCGTCCCACACATCTCCACTGGAGACCTGTTCCGTGCGAACATCAGCCAGCAGACCCCGTTGGGGCGTGAGGCACAGAAGTACATGGACGCCGGCGATCTGGTGCCGAGCGATGTGACCAACCGCATGGTCGAGGCCCGGGTCGCCGAGCCCGACGCCGCGAATGGTTTCGTGCTCGACGGCTACCCGCGCACGGTCGATCAGGCCGACGCGCTGGAGAAGATCCTCGCGGACATGGACACCAAGCTCGACGCGGTGCTGTGCTTCGTCGTCGCGGAGGACACCGTGGTCGAGCGGATGCTGGCCCGGGGCCGCGCCGACGACAACGAAGGCGTGATCCGCAATCGGCTCCGGGTGTACCGGGACGAGACCGAGCCGCTGCTGGAGCACTACGACGGGTTGGTCGTCACCGTGGACGGTGTCGGCGAGGTCGACGAGGTCAACGCCCGCGCGTTGCGCGCACTCGGCCACTGATGCTGCTCACCGCACTAGCGATGGGACACTGAACCGTCATGGTCTTCGGTCGTAAGAACAAGAAGGTGGTGCCGTTCCGCACCGCGGGCGAGCTGGACGCCATGGCGGCGGCAGGCGCCATCGTGGGCCGCGCGCTCGTCGCGGTGCGCGATGCCGCCAAGCCCGGTGTCAGCACCCTGGAGCTGGACGAGGTCGCCGAGCAGGTGATTCGCGATGCGGGTGCGGTGCCGTCCTTCAAGGGCTACCACGGGTTCCCCGGTTCGATCTGCTCATCGGTGAACGACCGCGTGGTGCATGGGATTCCGACCGCCGAGGAGATCCTGACCGACGGCGATCTGGTCTCCATCGACTGCGGCGCGATTCTCGACGGCTGGCACGGTGATTCGGCGTGGACGTTCGGCGTCGGCCCGATCATCGATGCCGATCGGCTGCTCAGTGAGGCAACCAAGCTGTCCATGGAGGCCGGTATCGAGGCAATGCTGCCCGGTAACCGGCTCACGGACGTCTCGCACGCCATCGAACTCGGCACCCGCGCCGCGGAAGAACTGCACGGTCGCGCCTACGGCATCGTCGACGGTTACGGCGGGCACGCTATCGGCCGCGAAATGCACATGGATCCGTTCCTCGCGAACGAGGGCGACCCGGGTAGAGGGCCGAAACTCGTTGTCGGATCGGTCCTTGCGATCGAGCCGATGCTGACATTGGGCACGACCCAGACCAAGGTGCTCGGCGACGATTGGACCGTGGTGACCATCGACGGCAGTCGCGCCGCACATTGGGAGCACACGGTGGCCGTCACCGAAGACGGACCGCGCATTCTGACGCTGCGTCCGCAATAGCCGGCTCCAGCAGCGGTATCCACGCTGCTCTGCCGGGCAACGCTGCGTGAAGCCGAGTGCGAGCCTGAGGGATTGAGCGACATCGCCATCATCGGCGTGGGTACATCCCGAGGCCTGAATTCGCTCTGGAAGGTGAGTGTCCATGGAGGGCACTCACCTTTCGCATACCTGGGCGACGGTCGCGCACTGTGCCGAATCCGAGGCCCACACTGCGGCTCTCGAGCAGCCTGCTGACTGGCGGGACGCTGGCCGCGATCGTGCTCGGACCGAATCCCGCAGAGGCGAACGTTGTCGGTGCGGCCGCAGGCACGAAGTACGGACACCCACGGTACCTCGACGTTGACGAAGCACCTTGCCGAACCAGCGCATGGGCGGATGCGCCGACAGTGACGGAGCTCTGGGAGATCGTGGCCGCTTCGACGATGACGAAGTGCCACATCGACCGATGCGCCGACGTCGACGGTGCACCGATGTCGATCATCCGCCGACATCGACGACGGACCCGAGCCGCCACCCAAGGCGCACCGACACAGGCCGCGCGCCGACATTCGGGGCGCTCCCACGTTGGGGTGCGGCGACATCGACGACCGAGGGCATGTGGACGCTACGCGGCGAGGCTCGATACGCACCGACGCCGCGGGTAGTCCGCGGGGCGATTACGCCTCGCGGCACCCGCGTCGACCCAGCGGTCGATCGGCCGGTGCCACCGGGCGATACCCCAGCTCATCGCTGGATCGGTGACGTCGTTCCTTCCACCCGCGTCTGCACGTCCCCCTCGCCATTCGGTCGAGCGGTCGGTTCGAACGCTGTGGTGGGTCAGTGGTTTCCTTCCCTGTTCGAGATGAACTTTTGACGATGTAAAGATCGTATGTCGCATCGTCGATTGCTCACCTGAGTAGCGAACTACTCGAATTCCATTGGGCTGCGGCGGATCCGGATGACGTAGCGCTTCATTCGCGCTGGGACACCGGGGTTTCGGCCCTGCGGACGGCGCGAATGACGTCGGTGACGAGGGGTACGTCGAACTCGCCGTCGGCGGTCTCGGGCCTGCTGCGCGGGTAGTCGAGGATCCGGCCGAGCAGCTCGGCGCGTTCCGGCGCGGTGATCACCAACGTGTGTGAGTGGGTTCCGATGGTGGTCGTCAGGGATTCGGCGGTCCGCCGGTGAGCGTGCGGGAATTCGGCTCGTTCGAAGTCGAGGAACAGCGGATGCTCCGGGAGATGGTCACCAGGCTTCGGTGGCGGAATCGACTCCGCGGTGCCGGCGATCGTAGTCACCTCAGGGTGACGCGCAATCAGTTCACCGCGCATCTCGGTGTCGGGCTCGACGGCGATCGGCTCGGCTCCCGCGCCGAGCAGACCTGCGGTGAGCTTGCCGGTACCTGCGCCGAGATCGAGGACCACGAGCGAGCGCTGACGCCCGAGCTGCTCCAGAGCCCAATGGATCACTGCCGCAGGGTAGTCCGGACGATGCTCGGCATACGCGCAGGCCTGCGCGCCGAAGGAGGCGGCCGCTCGGGCGTGTAGTTCGCCGTCCATCTCTCCACCATAGGACCTCGACTGTGCTTATCCGATGGAATTTCCGGCGAGGATGCCAGTCGCCGACGTTGCCGACCGGCTGCTGTCCGCGTACGCCGACGTCAGCCTTCCAGGAGGACGGTGACGGGCCCGTCGTTGGTCAGGTCGATATGCATATGTGCGCCGAAGCGGCCGGTGGCGACGGTGGCGCCCAGATCGCGCAATGCCTGGCTGAACATCTCGACGATGGGTTCGGCGACCGAGCCGGGTGCGGCGGCGTTCCAGGACGGGCGGCGGCCCTTCGCCGTATCGGCGTACAGGGTGAACTGGCTGATCACCAGGATGGGTGCGGCCAGGTCGGCGGCGGAGCGCTCGCCGTCGAGGATGCGCAGCCGCCACACCTTGTCCGCCAGGGCTTTCGCGGTCGCGTCGGTATCGCCGTGCGTGACACCGACCAGGGCGACCAGCCCGTGCGGCGCATGGTGGGCGGCAGGATCGATCCGGCCGACGATCTCCTCGTCGACCGTCACCTGGGCGGCGGACACTCGCTGTAATAGGACTCGCACATCGGTGATCATGCCGTGCGGTCCGGCCGACACGGCGGCGGGTGTGCCGTCTCAGCTCGGTTCGGGAGCCTTCACCTTCTTGAAGAACAGCAGGTCGGTGTGCGGCACTGTTTCGGCGGTCTGCCGAATCCCGTTGGCAGGCAGATGGGTCAGCTTGGCGAACATGGGGGAATTACCGAACGCGGCGCGGACCTGGGTCTCGGACGCGTAGTCCGCGCCGTAGTCGGCCAGCGTCGCGAAATCCATGGGCGCGAGCGGCTCGTCCAGCGGTGCCTGGCCGCTCGGTCGGCCGAGGGCGGCGTACTGCGTGGCCTTGCCACCCTCGTACCGGCACAGTTCATAGGCCATGTTCTCGGTGGCGGCCACGCTGATCACCGGCCAGCGGGCCGAAAGCTGCAGCGCCAGTGGATGTTTGCCGACGTTCGCCAGCTCCCATTTCAGGCTCATCACGGTCACCGAGCCCGGGTAGGGCTGTTCGATGAGGACCATATCATCGCCCAGTTCGGTGGCCGAGTTCAATTCGAGATCGGCTGCGCTCCAGATGATTTCCACACCGCCGAGATGGGTCGAGCCGATCGCGGGCTGCGCACCGTCGGCCGCGTACGCGGCGATGACCGCGGCGCGAACCTGCGCGACGGCGTCACCGGCCGAACAGCGCACGCTCAGTGCCCCGAAGGTGGTGGCGATCTCGACCGGCCGCGATGGCGGATCGGGCATCGCGCCGGGGGTCAACGGTTTGATGCCGACCAGGGCCAGTTTCCAGTTGATCTCTTCGATCGTGGAGAGGTCGCCCGCGGTCTGGTAGAGGATCTGCTGCTGGGTCAGCCGTCCGGCGCGTTCGAGCGTCGGGCAATCCAGCTTCGCGAGCGCGCTATAGGACTTGATGGTGAGGTCGATGTCCTCGATGCGCGTCTGGCGCAGTTGCGTCGTCATTTCGGGCGAGGTCAGTGCCGCATATCGCTCGCGATACATCGCGATGGCCTGCTTGCGCTGCCTGCCGACCATGAGGGTGCGCAGCAGCGTGCTCAGACTGGCGAGGTACTTGCCGGATTGATCCGGATTCGCCGCGAACAGTCGGCTGCGGATCCGCACCGCATCCTCGGACGCGGCGACAGCGGTCTTCGGATCCAGCCTGCACAACCACACACCGCACTTCGACAGTGCGTCGGCGCACACGCCGGCTGCCTGCGGATGGGTGTGCGCCACTTGCCGATAGGCGCCACAGGCGCTGCGGATAGTGCTTGCCGCCAGTTCGCGGTGGCCGATGTGCCGGGCGGCCTGTTCGAACACGCGCAGCGCGTCCTGCACCTCGCCCGCGAACTGTGCGGACACCTGCCCGGCGGTCAGCCAGTGCAGCCGAATGGCGACTGCTTCTTGTGCGGGCGCCAAGGCTTCGGCAGTTCGGTCGCGGTCGGAGCCGTTCTTCGTGGCGACCAACTCCTTGGCCAATTCGACCAACGAGGTAGCCAATCGCAGCTGGGCTTCGATCGACCGGTCTCTCGCCGCCCCTCGATCCGCAGCCACTCGGCGCTCGATCGAGCTCAGATCCATCGCGATCCCAACTCCCGCATCAACTTTGCCGACGGTCGTCGATCGGCCGCAACGTGCCCGCCGAGTCTGCCACAAATGTATGCCTGACGTCGCGGCGCGGCGAAATGTTGGTTCCGGCCCTGAGGTAGTTGCCGCGACGGCGCGGTCGGATGGCCACGCGGACAGAATTTTCGAGTGGGCCGTGCGGGGGAGGCGAAGACCTTAAGGCCGCGGCGCAGCGCCGGATCAGGGGCATCGGGGGCGAGCGTCCGCGGTCCGCGGCACCTGAGCCACTGTCACTGTTTCGCCGACAGCAGGGCCTCGAAGTGGGTGATCCGGAGAGGTTGCTGCGCGCTGACCTGGTCGTCGATGGTGGCCGACGCCGTGGGAAACCCGCTGCACCCGTGCGCCCCTCATCCCCTGCTCCAGTTGTTTGCTGTCGGGCTTCCCGCCGTTGGGAGAGCGCGCGCGAGAATCTGTGCAACTATGTCTGAGAAAGCACCACGACGATCGGCGGAAGCGGACTGTGAGCGACCAGAACAACGGGAACCCGGGCGACGCCAACGAAGAGAACAAGGCGCCGGATGTCGGCTTCAGCCTGCCTTCGGATGGCCCGGACGGTACCGCCGACCCCGAAGGCGCTGCTGAGCCGGGCGAGGAGACCGACGCCGATGGTCGAGACCAGGTGCTGGCGCGGCAGATTGCCGACGCGCTGGGCGAAGTCGGTCCGTCCGGGTGGCAGCAGCTCGACGCGGTATTCGTGCTGACCACGACGACCGGGTTTGCCGAGGTCGTCTACACCGATGGCTCGCGTGCGATGCGGTCCGAGCCGTCGGCGCCGGTGCTGGAGCAGGCGCGCGAGCACCGGGCGCTGGTAGCTGAGCTGGACGGTGAGCCGTGGTGGCGGCTGCTGGTGCGGTTGAGTTCCGAGGGGGAGTTCGAGGTCGACTACGACTTCGGTGACGAGCCGTTCCCGGAGGGGCAGCTGTTCGACCCGGAGGCCTATCGCGCCGACTTGCAGGAGTATCCGCGCGAAACGCTGCCGGTGTGGCTGGCGGCGTACATCGGTCACGGCAACCGTCAGACGCGGACGCCGCAGGACGCCGCACTCGCCGCGCGGGCGGACAAAGCCGCCAAGGTGTGGCCGGTGTTGGCGGAGAACGAGTTCCCGGACTTCCCGGAGATGTGGGCGCGGTGGGCGTGTGTCGCCGCGGCATTCGTCGCCGCCGGATCCGATTGGGGTCCGCGGGTGTTGCCGTCGATGGGCTGGTTCGAGAGCTCGCGGCGCGGTGGTTCCACGCTGTACTCGTTGCCGAACGGCAAGGCGGTGCTGTCCGGTGGGGTGTGGGAGTCTCCGACTTTGGACGCCACCTACAACGATGGCGCCGCGATGCCGAAGTTCTTCGCGGGTGCGCCGGACTGGGTCGCCAACCCGGTGTTGAACCCGCGTGCGGCAACCGGATTGATGTCGTTCGTCTACTGGTGGGAGGGCGGCCGCTGGTACCGGGGTGAGTCACCGTCCGCGGAGGAGTGCGCCACCGCTGTGCCCGGAGTGTGGACCGCGAACACCGTGGTCGGCATTGTCGCGGGACTGGCCGCGCAGCCGCCGAGCGTCGAGCAGCGTTCCGCCGCAGCGGCCTTGGTGGCGGCTGCCGAGGTCGGTGTGGTCACCAGGGAGACGGTGGAGAACCTGTTCCTCGACGACCGGTTCGATATCGACGGTGCCATGTACCAGCTGACATTGGCCGGTGTGGTCGCGTCGTTGCCGCAGCAGATGCCCGAGGAAGAGGCCATCTTCCGAGTGCGTGCCTACGTTGAGGGGCGTGGTCTGGACACCTCCGGATACCCGTTGGACCAACTGGCCGCCGACCGTTTCAGCTGCGGCTGGATGGTGTACGTCCCCGTGCCGCGTGGCGAGATCGCGATCGGTCGCGCCATCTTCTACATCGCTGATGACGGCGTGCTGGAGCACTCGTCCTCGTCGGTCGCCCCGACCACGTTCGTGAAGGGTTTCGAGCAGCGCTTCCAGGAGCGTCAGGGAGCATCGGCCTGACGCAGGGGTTGGCTGACCGGGCTGAGTGAATAGAGGACGGCATGGATGAGGACAAGCTGAAGGTCGAATCCGCCAAGATGCGAGGACTATCGGGCGATTTGACGGATCTCGCGGACAAGATTCGCACGGTGATGGATAACCTGAAAGGGGAAACGGAGCCGCTCATGGCGCGGCCTGTCTGCGGGACCCATGAGCCGGGCGAGAATTTCCGCAAGGATTACGACTCGCAGTCCGAGTCCATTCACGGTGTCGGCGCCGCCTACGTGAAGATCTTGGAAGGCGATTTCGCCACCGCTTTCGACGAGAGTGCGGAACTGCTCGACAAGATGGAAGCAAAGAACAAAGAAGAGTTCAACAAAGTCATTAGGGGATATAAGGCGTGAGCACCGCTGATGAGGAACTATTGGCGGAAATGTTGAAGGCCGTTGAAGCGAATATGGTTTCGCTTCGGGACGCGTATCAACAGCGCGCCCAACTCACCGCGGTCGGAACGGCCGCGAACAAGCTGGTGACCATCGTCGTGAATGCGGACGGCGTCGTCATCGAGACGCGGATGGCCGATGACATCGCCGATGAACTGTCCCCGGCGGAGATCGCCAAGGCCGTGACCACGGCCGCACAGCAGGCATGCGCCGAGGTCAAACGCAAAGCTGACGAATTGGCCGCGCCGATGCGGGAACGCCACGCGGGAATGCCGAAACTCTCCGAGTTGCTGCCCGGTCTTCCGGACGAATTGAGTCTCCCCACCCTTACCGAGGCATCGACCGCTCCACCAGGTTCGGCCGAGCGAGAGGAGCCTGACGCCGAGCGCAACGGCACTCGCCGCGCCGGACCAGGAGTCACCGAACCTGGCTGGTAAGGGTCAGCTGTGATTCCGGATGGCCTCAGGCTATTCATAGATATTTTCGGCGGCGTCGCGCCGAGCAAGGATCCGTGGACATGGGATCTCGACGGTGTCTCCGAACTCGGCGACCGGTATGAGGATGCCGCTGCTGCCCTGACCGAACTTCTCCCTGAGTTCAATCGGGTTATCACGCAGACGGAGCTGTGGTATGAGGGGCACGGGGGCCAAAAAGCCGCCGACTCGCTGAAACAGCTGACGGACGGCAAGTTTTCGATCCACAATCTCATCACCGCGATGGAGGCGGTGCCCGAGTTCACCTCCAAAAGCAACGCGAGCATCGTCGGCGACCGCATTACCGAGAGCATCTTCGCCGCGTGGGGGGCGATGGAATTCGAGATGCTCGCGGTCGAACTGCTGGCTTCTGGCGGACTGGCGTCGGGTTTTGTGGCGGCGCAGGAGGCGTTGATCGTCGCGATCGGGCGGTACACCTTCGCGGTCGCCCGCAGAAACATGATGGAGCGGATCGGGGCAGCCGCTGCGCGGATGCTGGGCAAACAGTTGCTGCTGCGTGGGCTCAGCCGGATGGGTCTGCAGGGTCTCGAGAAAGTAGTGGACCTCGCGTTCACCGGGATCGGCTCCGGGGTGAAGCTGGCGGGCATCGGCGCAGGGGTCACCGCTGGGGTACAACTGGCCTCCGGCCAGGACCTCGACCTGGCCAAGGTCGGTGATGCGGCATTGGCCTGGGGTGTCGGTGGCGTGGCGGGGCACACGGCGGGCGGGGTCTTCGGGCCTGCGGCCACCCGACTCGGTCTGGGGCGCATGGCACCTATGGCGACCGGGTTCATGTCGGGCCTCACGACCGCGGTGGCCATCGGGGCCATCCACGGCCAGTGGGATATGGTTTCCCTCGGTTACATGGGCGCTTTGGGTGCGACCAGCGGTGCCCGCGGCGGTTTGGCCGCCAGTCGTCACGCCAGCGTCGGCGCGGTCCCGCTGGACATGGCAGGAAAAACAGAACTAGCCCAGCTCAGCAGACAGATCCGCGCCGACCTCGCCGTTTCCGATGGCTTGCCGACCCCCAAGTTCACCGAGAAGCTCGATGCCGCGATCGCGCGCAACGATCTGGCGACGATGAAAAGCCTGCAATACCAGGCATACACCCACTCGGTCGAGTCCCCCGGTAATGGTGCCGTCGGCGCGGAGTCCAGGGCCGCACCGGTATCGACAGGCGCAACTGCGGAGCCCCGTGGGGCTACCAACTTCCTCGGCACGACGATTCCGGCGACCGAACCCGCGACAGCGCCGTCGACTACGCACGCCACGGGCACCGGAGCCGAGGCGACACGCAGTGCGCCGGCCACCGATGCCTCGACGGCTGGGCGGCAGACCGCAAGGGCGGGCGCGGCGGCCGGTACGGACCAGGCCGCCGGCCGCAGTGCGGGGCCGGACCCGGCCACCGGTCGTGGCGCGGGCAGCGGTGCGGGCCCGGACCAGGCCACCGGTCGTGGCGCGAGCAACCGTGCGGGGCCGGACCCGGCCACCGGTCGCGGCGCGAGCAACGGTGCTGGTCCCGCCGAGCCGAGGGCGGGAGCCGCCGCGGAGCGAGGAACCGGCGGCTTGGATGCCGGGGCGAAGGCGGAAGCCGCGCCCAAGGTCGCGGAGCGGGGAACAGCTGCCGCGCCGGAGGCGGGTGTGAAGGCGGAAGCCGGTGCCCCGAAGACTGAGGCAGGGCGGGAGACTGCTGCGCCGGAGACGGGTGTGCAGGACGGAACTGCCGCCGCGCCGAGGGCGGGTGTGAAGGCGGAAGCCGATGCGCCGCAGTCACATTCGGAAGTCCGCCCGGGCGAGCACACGCCTTCGGGGGGACTGCGGCGCCGGCTGAACGCGCTCAAGCACTCCCTGATGGAGCGTATGCAGTCCGAGGCCGCCCTGCGTGCGCGGATGGACGTGCTGGCGCCCGAGCCGACGGGCGCGCCCGAGCGTCCGGTGGAGGAGCGGTTCCAGGAGTGGGTGGCGGCGGAACGCGCTCGGTTGGACCGTGTCGGGACCGAGGCGCAGGCGCAGCAAGCACGCAAGATGCTGGATGAGATGGTCGCCGAATTCGAGCGCCACCAGGCGGTGGTGGCCGAGTCGGATCACCGGCAAAATACGGCCGAGACACGGGCTATCGAGGAGGTGTCCGCCTCGTTCGGTGTCAAGCCGGACGTAGTGGACGCGCAGGGGCGCATCAAGGTCGGCACCGAGGACCTGATGGACCACTACGTCAAGGTCGATCTCGTCGTCACCGTCGACCCGCAGGGTGGAGTGCGGATCGGGGTCGAGGTCAACGACTTCCACGCGCTCAACGTCGAGGCGTATAACGCGGCCAGGCAGCCGCGCATCGAGATCGAGACCGAGTATCGGGACCAGTTGCATGCGCGGGTCGGTGAGCGGATCGCCGAGCTGCGCAGCACCTCAGAGCAGTGGCAGCAGCAGCGGCGGGACCAGACTCGGGACCTGATAGCGGAGGTCCGAGCCAAAGAGAGCGAACAGGTGCGTCGCCTCAATGACGCTGCGCGGCACGATATTGCGCAGGAACGCGCGAAGGCGACCGCCGCGGATAGGCGGCTCGAGGTAGCCGTGCAGCGGCTTCATGACGCGCATCGCGCGTCGGATCCGGTGGCCGTACACGAGGCCCGGGCGGCGGTTCGGGAAGCCACGGCGGAGGCCAGGGCGACTGCGCGGGAGACCGCGGCGAAGGTCGAGCAACTGCGTGCGGAGCTGCGATCGGAGGTCGCGGACCTGCGCGCGCGGGCGGAGGTCGCGATCACCACCGAACGCGACCGGCTGGCCGCGGACCTCGCGGCCAACCGCGCCGAGACGGCGAAGACGATCGCGGCCGAACGGATAGCCGCGATCGACGCGATCAAGCGCGAACGAGTGGCGGCGCTGGAGGCGCGGCGGCAGGCGGAGGGATTGTCGGCCGAGTCGCGGCAGCGAATGGAGGAGTTGCGGGCCGAATCGCGGCAGCGGGTCGCGCAGTTGCGGGCGGCGGCGCGGGATCGGTTGGTGCGGTTGTGGGAGCAGGCGCGGGGGGCAGATCTCGGGGTGACGCGGGAGCAGGCGCGGGAGGAGATCGCACAGGTTCAGGATGCGCTGGCGCGGGAGGTCGCGAACGAGCGCGCGGCATTGGTGCGGGAAATCGAGGCGGCTCGGCCGGAGTTCCTGCGGGCTGTCGCGCGGGAGCGCGTGATCGCATCGGAGCTCATCGCGGCCGAGTTGGTGAAGGAGGCGCGGGCGGCTTCGGGCGACCGCAAGGCCGCAGCCGAGGCCGCGGGCCACGGGCTGGTGAGGCACTTCGAAGCGCTGTTGAAGGAGCGCGCGCCGGACGTGTTCGGCATCAAGAATGCGTCCCTCGAGGTGTTGACCCACATGTTGCGGCATGGCACCGCGATCGAGTCGCGGGTGGCGGCGGCGGAGATTCTGCGCCGGAACACCGCATCGGCGAAGCTTCCGGGCGGGAAGCCGTTGCGCTGGACGCAGTTCGCGGCGGGGGAGGCGATGCCCCATGGCCCGGTCAACCAGGACGCGGGCGAGGGCAAGTCGATGATGTACCACGCTTTTGTGGCCAGGCTCGCCGCCGAGAAGGGCTCGGTGCAGTACCTCACCAGGGACAACCTCGTCGACCGCGAGTTCCAGGAGTTGGTGGAGACCTACGGCGCGCACGGGTACAAGGTAATTCGCATCAATCCGGACAAGGTGATGCCGGAGCCGGTCCCGGGCGAGCCGACCATCTACGTCGGCTCTGTCGGCGATGTCATCGTCAGCAGGCTGCGCGGCCATCCGGTGCCGGGCCGCCGCGCCGTGATCGACGAGATCGACGAGGCAGCCCACTATGCCGATACGAACTACATTATTTCCGAAGGCGTTCGTGAGCTGGCCCCGCCGCACATCCAAGCGGAGGTGAGGGCCGCAGAGGACTTCCTCAACAATGTTTTCGGTAGGAGGGAGCATCCCCTCAAGGGGCTGTTGACCCATGAGGACTTCGGCCGTACGCGTTTTCAGCGGAACGGTCCGGCGCGGTTGACCGAGGCGGGTCAGGCGAAGATCGAGGCGGCGCTCGAGCGGAGGATGACTCCCGAGGAGGTCCATCGGCTGAACAACGCCGCCGCCGCCCGCTGGGAGATGGTGCGGGGTAAGCACTACATTGTCGGCGCGGACCGGATCACGCTGGACGCGAACGGCAATCGGGTGACGCGTAAGGGCGACATCGTGATCCTCGATCAGGTCGCCCATCGGTTGATGATGGATAAGGGTGTCACGAACGAGAGCCGGTGGAACAACGGTCTCGCGCAGGCGGTGGAAGCGCGACACCGCATGGAGATCCGCAACGACTCGGACCATTCGATCAGCCTGAGCTTCGCGGAGACATTCACCCTGGAGAACTACGACCTGGTCACCGGCGCGTCCGGTACCGCCCACTTCGTCGCCGAGCCATTGCAAAAGCTCGGCATGGGCGAGACCACCATAATCGACCGCTTTGCCCCATCCAGGCTGGTCGTCAAGGACATCAACGGCCAGGCGCGTACGACGTTCTCGGACACCGAGCCGCAGCGACTGCGGGCGATCACCGCCGAAATCCACACCGTGAACAAGGGCGGCCAACCGATTGTCGTCCTGGCCCACGACAACAATCTCGTCAGAAGCATGTCGCGCATGCTCGGTCGTTCGCAGCTCGAGCATGTCCAGGTCAACGCGGAACAGATCTATGCCTGGGAGAAGCAGAATCCGGGATCCTCTGAGAGGGAGCTGGAGAGGATCTACGCCGAGGCGGGCGCAGAGGGCAAGATTCTCATCATCAACATGCAGGGCGCGCGTGGTGTCGACATCGCGCCCACCGCCGTCGCCCTCGTGCGTGGTGGCATGCACGTGATCGTCACCGAGCACTCGGAGATCGCCGCCATCGACATCCAGGCGATGTACCGCGCCGCCCGCAGCGGCCAACCCGGTAGCGTCAGCTTCCACTCGCTGCGTACCTCCGATCTCTTCAACAACCTTCCCGCCAACCACCCGATGTCCGTCGTCGTCGAGCGCTGGAGAACCACCGAAGACCCGCTGGAGAGGGCCGCTCTCGAACAGCAGGTCCAAACGAATATCCCGGAAATACAGCGCTTTGCCGAGGCTCGCAAACAGATGCTCGGCGCGGCCGCCGGGAACACAATCAATTCCGCCCCGGGCACCTCTGCCTTTGTTGGTGGGGCCGACGAATTTCTCGAGGGACTGCGCCAAGTGGGCGGCGCTGCGGCGCAGCCCGCCGATCAGCAGTCCGCTCCGGCACCGGCTCCCGTCCGGCCGGAGGCAGTCGGCCGCTCTGGAGCGCCGGAGAGTGGTTCCGCCACACAGCCTTCGGGCGAGGGCGGGAGTAAGGGGGTGTCGGGCGGACAGGCCGCGCCCAACGGGGCGCAGCCTCAGGCCAGGCCCGGAGCCACGTCCGTCACGCAGCCGTCTCCGGGCGGGTCTGTGGCCGACCCTGGTACATCGGCCGGTGCTGCTTCGATTGAGCCGGATGCTGCGTCGGTGGTCGAGCCGGGTGCCGCGCCGGTTGTGGCGGGTGCTGCGCCGGCTGTAGCGGGTGCCGAGTCGCCGGTTGTGGCGGGTGGCGCGCCGGTTGTGGCGGGTGCTGCGCCAGCTGTGGCGGGTGCTGCGTCGCCGATTGTGGCGGGTGCCGCGCCGGTGGTCGAGCCCGATTCCGATGGCAAGAACGCGGCCGACGGGAGTTCCGCCGGCCAGCCGGACGCCGGGGCACCGGCGACTTCCACGGCACAGCCCGAACCCTGGTTCGCCGACATGTCGGACGGCTGGACCGGGACGCAACAGCCCGCGACCGCACTCGATTCGCCGCGGATACAACGGCTGGTGCAGAAGGACGCGCAGCTGCTGCAGTCCGTGCTCCGGCGGCGCGAGCTCGAGCTGTGGGCCCTCCAGAACCGCGTCAGGCGGGCAGGTGTGGATCCGACCGGGATGGACGCGCAGCAGCTGGCGGCGGCCTACGAAGCCTGGTTGCGCCCCCAGATCGAGGGGTTCCTCGGCGAACTCCAGGGAGATTTGGCCGTCCCGAGCGCGCTCGGCGAGGGCCTCGCCGGTCTGCGGGCGGCGATCACCCAGGTCGTGCTCCGATGCGGGTTCTCCCGCGCGGAGGCGACCAACCAGGGACGAGTGGCCACCGGCGAGCTCTTGGCTGCGGAGCTCCGATCCGCCGAGTTCGCAGCGGATTTGACGGAGTTCAGCCGGGAGGTGGCGGGCGTCCCGGCGGCCGAGCGGCAGGCAGGGGAGCTGCTGCACCGGATGACGGAGGTTGTCTCGGCGGAATTGCTCGGCACGCTCACCGACGGGCCAGCGATGTCGCTCGGCGACGGCGTGCAGTTGCTGCTCGAAGACAAGGTGGTGCTACTGGCCGGCCAGCGTCCGGATCTGATGGTGCAACACCAGCTGCAGCCGTGGATGAAGGCCCGCTACCGGGTCGAAGCCAAGCAGGTCACAGTCGATCTCTACGGTCGGGCGTGGTACCGGGATGTCGCGCTGGAACCCGAGATCGACGCCGAGAACATCGACGACAACGCCGGACACACCGGAGTTGCCGAACATCAGCGGATTCTGGCCACGGCGTTGGCGCGCGAGGGGGTGCAGCTCGAGGAATTGATCGCGGACGCGCGCGCTGGGGGGCAGCGGCTCACCCAGCTGTTGCCGCGGTTGGAACCCGCCGCGCAGGCGGCATGTGTGGCGTTGATGCCGGCCGCTGTGCTGCTGGCGGCGGGGGTTGCCGACGATATTCGCGCGGATGCGTGTGCGGTGTGGTTGGAATGGGCGCGGGGTGAGCTGGCCGCGGAGCAGGATTCTCCGGAGAACCGGGCGGCGCATCCGGATGCCGACAGTGCGGGCCACGAGCGAATTGCGATGCTGCTGAGCCAGATCGAGATGGTGGAGAGCATGGCGGCGGAGTTCGCCGCTCGCGTCGCTCGCACCGTCGCCGCCGCTCGCGCCGCCGCCCGGGCCACGGAATCCGAAGCGGCCGTTGGCGATCGGTCGGTGCCGGGTACGAGCGGGAGCCATGGTCAGCTGCTTGCGGCGTTGCGGCTGCCGGAGCACCTCGACGCGGAGCAGCTGCGGGCCGGGCTGGACGACCTGGTCACCTATCACGCTGCGCGCCAGGCCATGACGGACGCGGCGGAGGCGTTGCGTGCGGCGCGTGAGCTGGACGAGGCCGACTTCGAGGCCGGGGTGGCGCAGCGCCCCGAAGACGACGGACCAGGCCCGCAGGAGCGGCAGGAGCAGGCGGCGACCCTGGCGGCGGTCAACCGCCTGCGGGAAGCGCAACGGCGGGTCGACGGATTCATCGATCTGCTGGGTGTGGAACTGCCGGACAGGTTTTCGGCGCGGCAGCAGCAGCGGTTGCTGGACTACGGTGCCGCGGTGGCGCAGTGGCAGGGTGTGGACGCCGCGCACCGGGCCGCGGGCCCGGACGCCGAGGTGGACGAGGCGACGACGCGGCGCTACGAGGAGGCCACCCAACAGGTGCGCACCGCCGCGCAGCGGCTGGCAGGCGATGCCGTCCTGCGCCCGGTCGCCGAGTGGGACGGCGGGTGGGGTCCGGTCGACTTGACCGACGGCACGGTCGCCGACGATGCAGACGCTCCGATCGTTCATTTCGACTTCGACCTGGATTCGGTCTTCGGGATCAGCGACCAAGGCGCGAACGCGGACAAGCCGCACAACCAGGACTGGGTGGAAGCCGAAGTGGTGCACACCGCTGACGGGCCGATCCGGATCTCGGTGGTGTGCGACGGGGTGGGATCGACCACCGATGCTCATCGTGCCGCTCGGGTCGCCGCGCGTGCCGCGCGTGCCGTCCTGGCCACTTTCGCGGCCCAGCAGCAGGGGATTTTCACCGCCGAGGAAGCGGACCGGGCGATGCGGCAGGCGATCGCCGCCGCGCAGGCAGCGGTGCTGAAGCTGACCGCCGACGAGTATGCCGACGACCCGCGCGCGCCGAAGACCACGATCGCGGCGGTGCTGGTCAAGCCGGGACGCGACGGACGGCCAGGGCAGTACGCGGCGGGCTGGGTCGGTGACACCCGGGTTCAGCTGCTGCGGGCCGACGGCGAGTCCGAGGTGGTGTCCAAGGCCCACACGATGTTGACGTATCTGCAAGCGTTCAATGCGGATCTGCCGCCGCAGGAGCGGCCGTCCCTGCGTGAGATGCTGCGCGATTCCGAGACCAGCAACATCCTGCACGCGCTCGGAAAGGACGGCGGTCCACCGGCACCGGATGATGCGCTGACCCCGCAGTACACCAGCACGGGTGAGTTGTCGGATACCGACTTGTTGTTGCTCTGCACCGACGGGCTGTGGGGCAGCAACCCGGATCCCGACGAGATGGACATCGTCCTGGACGAGGGCCGTAACACCGACCTGCGGGACATGGGCACCCGGTTGCTGGACCGGGCGTTGCTGGGCGGTGGGAACGACAACATCAGCTTGGCGCTGGTTTCGGGTGCCTCGGCCGAGTCGACGCCGCGGCTGCTGCCGCCGCCGCCCGCCGGGATTCCGGTCGGGTTCCGGCGGCACTACCGGGTCGTGGCCGACGAATACGCGCGGGCTCGCGCCGATTTCTGGCGACTGGCCGCGGAGGCGGGAGCGCGTCCCGAAGACCTGATGGATCCGGATCGGTTGGCCGCCGAGGCGATGCACCGGGTCGCGGCGGGTGTTCCCGAGGAAGCGGAACTCCGGTTGGAGATCACGGCGCGTCATTTCCACGCGCTCGATGCACAGCTGCGCGAGTTCCGGCGGCGGCTCGACGAGGTCGGCGACCGGCCGCTGTTGCTGTGGACCAGTGACGACGCGGATTACCTTACCGCGCTGTCGAATTGGTCGGTTTCGCTGCGAGAGTTGCGGGAGGCGGCGCTGTCCGGCGTCGCCGAGGCCTTGACCGAGCATCGCTACCCGCAGTTGCGGCCGCTGCTGGCGCTGCCTCGTCCGGTCCTCGACGGCGACCCGATCCTGAGCAACCCGCACGTGTCGCAGGAGGTGCGCCGCTACACCGAGGCGTGGAACGAAGTCGGCCGGACCGTGCGGCAACTCGACGACACCCGCTCGGGTGACGAGAGCTTGGAGATCCCGCCTGGGCTGCGGCGGGGATACCGGATGCTGGTCGCCGAGCGGGCGAACGCGCGAGATGCACTGCGCGGCTTGATCGGCTCGTTGCCGGTCACCGTCGAGGACTTGATGGGCGAGGATCACCGCAGCACGCTCGACGCGTTGCGTCAACTGGTGGCCGAGGCCTCGCGTGACCAGGACGTGCTGCGGCAGTTGATGACCGAGGTGTCCGACGACGAGGACGCGTTGCGACAGCTCGCGACCGAACTGTCCGAGAGTCAGGTGCTCGCGCGCAGGATCGACTGGTTGATCCACACCACGCAACGCTTCCACCGGGCAGACGGCCGGGTGCTGGCCCTGGAGCAGCGCATTCGAGCGCATGGCGACGGCGTGGACACCCTGGGCGCGCGGCCGCGACCGACGCTGATCCCGGATCTCGGGGTCACCGATGAGCAGCGCACGCGGGCGGTGCGACGGTTGCGGGTCATCCAGATGTTCGCGCAGTCGCCCGCTGATATCCGGGTCACGTGGGACATGACCGACTTCGACACGCGCCGGGCCATCATCCAGGCACAGCCCGAACTGATCGCTGGCATCCAGGGCATCCCGCATGAGGTCCGTGATCAGGCGATGCGGCTGGCGTTGCACCGTGACCGAGAAGGACTGCGGCAGCGCAGCGATGCCGACCCGAACCAGTTGGCGGTGGTGAACTTCCAGGTGGACCTGGTGGCCGCGGCCGAACGGTGGGCGGCACAGGTCCCGGGGCATCCTGCGGTGAACATGATCGGCCGGACCGGATCGATGATGGTGATCGGTGATCTGGACGCCGCGGAAGAAGTCCGTTACCACGCCGTGGACCGCAACAGCCACGATCCGGTATCGACCGTGATGCGGGCCACGGCGGCCGCGATCGACGGGGTCGCGGCGGCCGGGCGGCCGACCGCCGCGGTGGTATGGGTCGGGCCGAGCGACCGTGTCATGGCCGGCGACGGTCGCACCCTGGCCGACGATGTCGCCGGAATGTTGAAAGACCGTACCGATAACGGTCTTTCGGCCCCGGATGTGGTGTTGGTCGGGCACGACGACACCACTTCGGCGAATCGGCGTTTCGAGGGAATGCCGCAGGCCGATCCGGACCTGGTGTTGCACGCGTGGGACGACTCGGTGTTGGCGGCGCATCGCGACCGTGTCGAGGTCGATGCGCCGGACCCGGCTGTGGCGCGCTGGGAGCCGTCACATCGGCTGGAAGGTGGTGCCAACAACTGTTTCCCGGAAGCGGCCCGATCCGGGTTGGCGCGAGTGCTGGCCGCACTGGAGCGCAATCCGGACGCCGACCCCCAGGTGATCGCTGATCTGCGCAATCGCTTGGCGAGGGTGGAACTGTTCGGGGTGCCGGAGCACGGGTTGAGTGGCGCTTTCGGCGCGCAGCTGGTGGGTGCGGACTGGGATCCGAACGGGTTCGCGGACTTCGATGCGATGGCCGCCGCGGTGCCCGAAGACGGGGTGATGATCGGGGCGGTGGCGTTCGACGGCTTCCAACAACACGGGGTGGTCGGTGCGCACGCGGTCATGATCTACCGCGAGAACGATCAGGTCATGGTGCGCGAGGGGAATGGGCCCGCGGTCACCTTCGAATCGTGGCGTCAAGGGCTGTCCGGTGTGGTCGGGTGGCACGGCATCGTCATCAATGCCGACGGGTCACCGGCATTCGCGCTCGATGAAGACGGTCGGACCACGGGGATGGCGGGTATCGCGTTCCCGGTCGCGAATATCGGTGCGCGGCCGGAAGCTGCCGAATTCGGAGCGGCTGCCCGCCTTGGTGTTCCACGTGTCAACCCTCCGCCGACGCTGGAACATACGAAGACCCTGTTGAAGGCGGCGCTGGACGATTTGGAAGCGCGTCGGGAAAACGCGCGGTCTGAGTTGGAAACCGCGATGAACGCGCTGGACGCTGTGCGGGATAACCACAGCTCCCGTGCCAGGTTGTATTCGTCGGAGCAGTTCGCCACCGAACTGCTACGACTGGCCGAACCGTCGACCGGCCAGCCGGAAAGCTCCGTGGACGGTCTGTCGTCCAACCCGCAGCGTCCGCTGCCCGGATGGCGCGAGTTGGCCGCGCACACGAACCACTACCACGAGCTGGACGGCATGGCCGACCAGGTGAAAGGGCTCCTCGCCGAGGTGGGGGAGCGGGAACAGCACTCGACGGAGTGGCTCGCCGCAGCTGGACGCTTCGCCGCCGCGCTGCCGGAATGGCACACCGTGGTGCAGGACGTGCGCGACGCGGTGCTGAACCAGATCGACCCGGCCGAAGGACGCGCACTTATCCGCCGGGTGAGTGCGGCGATCGACCCGTTGCAGGCGACCTGGGCGCAACTTGCCCGGGAAACGATGGACCTGGGATCCGTTGTCGGAGTGAGTGATCGGGGGCCGGACAAGAACGGCAACCAGGACGCGATGGCTGCCGACGTGATCTTTGTGGGAGGCAGGCCGATCCGGTTCGCGATCGTCTCCGACGGAGTGTCGGTGTCGGTGGACGGCCACCGCGCCGCGTCCGTGGCGGTCAAGGCGGCCCGCGAGAGTCTGCGCGCGGCATTGGCAGCGCACCCCGGCGAGGTGATCACCGAGCAGCAGCGCCGGGACATGGTGGCCAAGTCGATCGATGCTGCGCAGGCCGCGGTTTTGAAGCTGACCAAGGACGAGTATCGCGAGGTCCTCGATGCGGCCATCGAGGTGATGAAGGAGGGCGGCACCCCGAAGAAGCGACCGCCGCAGGCCACGATCGCGGTGGTGTTGGTCGACCCGGGGCACGACGGGAAACCGGGGCGGGCCACCGCGGGTTGGGTCGGAGACAGTCGCGTCGACGTACTCGACCCCGCTGACCCGAGCAAGTCCCGAACGGCGACCTTCGACCATACGTTCGTCGGGATGGAGATGCTCTACGACGCGATGGACGCGGCGCGCGAGGCCGGTACCGACATCCCTCCCGCAGATCTGGCCGGTGTGGTCGCACCCATGGCCGGCGAGGCGAAGACGAGCAGCGGCAGTTTGAAGAACGTGCTCGGCTTCGGCATGCAGAACACCGATCCCGAGGGCGACGGCGGCGGTGGCCCACCGGTGAAAGACGGACAGCAGCGCCACTACCGATACCTCACCGACATCGATGTCGCCGAGAACGAGATCCTGTTTGTTCACTCCGACGGGATCGGCGGTGCGAACCGGCAGGCACCGGCGTTCGCTCGGGCCTTCGCCGCGCACAACGGAGACCTGACCGCCGCTCTGAACGAGCTGATCGACGTAGAGCTCGACAACGACGAAGACGACAACATCAGCGGCGTCGCGTTGCTGTGCACGCCGAACGAACCCGGAGATCCGCCGCCCGTCGGGCAACAGCAGTTGCAGCAGGGATTGCAGACCCTGCTCGACTACCAGCAGGCACGGCGCGACATGGCGGCGGCGGCCACGAATGTGCGGCGGGCGCGCAGGCTGGACGCAGAGAACGGACACCCTGCCGACAGCCCGGTCGCGGGCCCGGCGGAGGCGGCTGTCACATCGCCGTTGACAGCGGCCGTTCACCGCTTCAGGCAGCGGGAGCAGCATGTCGGTGCGTTTGCCGACCTGCTGAGTGCGCCACAGCGCAGGCCGCTTTCGCCGCAGCAGCGCCAAGTGCTGGTGCGGTATGCCGCCGCGGTGCAGGAGTGGAACGCCGCGTTCGGTGTGGTCCAGCAGATCGCGGAGGCCAGTGACGCACGGCAGGCCGAGCGGCCTGCCGAGCCGAACGCACCGTTCGTGGCGTTCAAGATGGATCCCGAATGGGAGCGCTTCATCAAGACCGGAAAGCAGGCGCGTGCGGCCATGCGGGCGCTGGCCGCCGATCCCGTACTGCGCCCGCTCGCGGCTATGGGCGGTCGGTGGGCGGACGGGTTCTCGCTGGATGATGTTCCTACGCAGCGTGGTTCAGTGGATTCCGGCACCGCGGCGGTCGATCATTTCGAGGTCGACCTGGGTTCGATCGTCGGGGTCAGCGACCTGGGTGCGCACGAGCGTAGGACTCGCAACGAGGACTGGATGGCCGCGGCGGTGGTCCATACCTCCGAGGGACCGATCCGGATTTCCGTGGTGACCGACGGTGATTCGGACAGCATCGACGGCCATCGCGCCGCCAAAGTGGCCGCGGAGAAGGCACTCGCGTACCTGACCGCTGTCGCCAGCGGGCTCCGCCCGGGGCAGCGGCTGTCCAAGGCAGCGGCTGAACAGGCGATGCATGAAGCGATCGTCGCGGCACAGGCGGAAGTAGAGGCGCTCACCGCCGCCGAGTACGCGAATGCCGACAAGCCGCCCAAGACCACGATCGCGGCGGTCATGGTGCAGCCCGGTCGCAATGGTCAGCCGGGGCAGTACGTGGCGGGCTGGGTCGGCAAAACCCGTGTGCAAGTGCTTCGGCGAGAGGGTGTTTCGCAGACGGTGACCACCGACCACTCGTTCCTCGCGGATCTCATGCGGGCCAGGAACATTTCCGAGCGAGCGGCGCTGCGCTCGCCAGTGGCACACGGACTGCGGCACCAACTCGGTCGTGGCGAGACCCTGCCGGTGGGCAACGTTGTCTCCGGCACCGTGTCGGCCACCGATCTCGTGCTCGTCGACACCGATGGGCTGTGGGCCACCCAACCCGACGTGGCGGAGTTGGCGAAGGTCCTGATCCACGAGTCGGGCGACTTGTCCGCGAAGAGCGCGTACCTGCTGGAACAGGCGCTGCGACAAGGCGGGCGAGGCAACATCACCCTGACCCTGGTGTCGTGCGCGCCGAGCGAGCCCGCGCCTCGGGCACTACCCACAGCCCCGGTGGGAATGCCCGCCGGGGCGCGGCGTGACTACGAGGCACTGGCGCGGGAGTACCAGCGGTCCTGGACCGAGCTGCGTGGCCTGGTCGAGCGGCTGCCGGGTGTGAGCTTGGCGAACCTGACCTCGCCGGACGGGCTCGAAGACGAGCTGCGGTCGATGGTTGGGCTGACCATGGTGTCCGACCCGCTACATGCGCAGACCCAGGTGGAGATTGCCGCGCGCCACTTCCGTGAGTTGGGGATGCGAGTCGCCCGATTCCGCACGTGGCTCGACGTGGCGGGCGCCCGGTCGGAGTGGAGCGATGCCGAACAGGGTTACGTCTCGGCGCTCGCGGACTGGGCGGTCACGCTGCGCGAACAGCGAGATGTGGTGTCGGCGCGGGCGAACGAGGCCGTATCGCTGATGCACAAGGGGGTCGTTTCCGCCACTGCGCAGATGCACAGCGAGTTCCACAGTTTGAGCACCATGCCGCACCCGATCGGTGTCGGCGATCCACTGCACACCGACCGGGACATCGCGCACGCGGTCCGTCGGCAGGAGGAAGCCGCGCAGCGTGTTCGGCTCGCGGAGCAGCGGATCCCGGCTGTGCCGCCGGAACATTCCGTAGACGGTCCCAGCCCGCTGCTCGTGCCTGCGCCGAACGCCGATTCCGACGGCCTGCCGATCCCACTCGGGCTGCGAGCCGGACACCAGGCGTTGGTCACCGAACACGCGAGCGCGTATCAGGCATTGCGGCAGGTGGTCGGGAGCCTGCCCGGCGGAGTCGTCGCGGAACTGTCGATCGACGTGATGGAGCTGACCGGTGACGGTCACGCGCAAGCTCGTGGCCGGGTGGCGCAATTCCTGGCCGACCAGGACGCCCTGGGACGGCAGGGGCAGGGTTTGTCCGTCACGGACCCCGAGCGATTCCGACAGCTGAATGATCTGCTCATCGTTACTCGGCGATATCACCTGGCCGCCAACCGGGTGCGCGCCTTGGAGCTGCGCATCGCGGCGCATGGCGGCGGAGTGGATTCCGAGCGTGCCCAGCCGCGCCAGGCGCTGCCCGCGGACCCCGGATTCAGCCAGCAGCAGCACAACCGAGCGGCAGATCGGTGGCGAAATATCCGGTCGTGGGCGCGATCGGCGGATGATCACGCGATCGCGTGGGACTGGACCGACCCGGGCACCCAGCGCGCGATGATCCAGGCGACACCCGAAACGGTCGCCACCGCCGAAGGTTTCCCACGGGCGGCGCGTGACGAGGCGATGCGGCTGATGGTGCGCCGCAGCCGGGAAGAGTTGTCGGCGGTGGACAGTCTCACCGCCGAGCAGCGCCAACGGTCGATGCTGGTGAATGCCAGGGCGGAGCTGCTTGCGGCCACCGAACGGTGGACCGCGCAGGTGCCGGGGCATCCGGCCGTGCAGATGATCGGCACCACCGGCACGGTGCTGGTGATCGGCGATCTGGATGCCGCACAGAGCATCAGTTTCCATGCGGTGGACCGGAATTCCCGCTCGCGCGACGATGTGTTGATGCGGGCCTCTGCGGCTGCGGTCGCTGATGTCGCCGCCTCCGAACGGCCGGCCGCCGCGGTGGTATGGATCGGGCCGGACGCCGAGACCGGTGCCGTCGTCGAGCCCGATGCGCAGGCTCGGCGCCGACAAGCTGCGGCTTTGGCGCAGACGGTGGCCGACATGCTGGCCGCCCGCCCCGAAGGACAGCGGGTGCCTGCGGTACGCCTGGTCGGCCACCACGACATAGCCACCGCCGCTTCGCCGCACGCGGCGGATGCGGGCCTGGTATTCAACGCCCGCGCCGACGAGGCGCTGGCCGGCCACCGTGACCAGGTCCACGTCGCGCTCCCGGGCGAGGCCATCCTGGCGTGGCAGCCCTCGCACCGCGTGGAAGGCGTTGCCAGCAACTGTTTCCCGGAGGCCGCACGCATCGCGCTCGACCGTGCCCTGCAGGCTCGGTTGCGGGATCCGCGAGTGGACCCCGAGGCCGACCCGATGGTTGCCGACCTGCGTCGTCGGATCAAGATGCTGGCGTCGATGTCCGCGTCGAACAACGGAGTATTCGGCGATTTCGGTGCGATGCTGGTGGGCGCGGACTGGGATCCGAACGGGTTCGCGGACTTCGACGCGATGGCCGCCGCGGTGCCCGAGGGCGGGGTGATGATCGGGTCGGTGGCGTTCGACGGCTTCCAACGCGAAGGCGTGGTCGGTGCGCACGCGGTGGCGATCTACCGGGAGAACGGTCGGGTCATGGTCCGCGACGGGAACCGGCCCGCGGTCACCTTCGACTCGTGGCGCAAGGGTTTGTCCGGTGTGGTCGGGTGGCACGGCATCGTCTTCAATGCCGGTGGGACCGCGGCGATTCCGCTTGCCCCCGGCCAGCGACCCGCGCCAGGGGCGGGTAAGGCGTTCGCGATCGCGAACATGGGTGCGCGGGTGGACCAGACCGATCCGGAGGGCGCCGCACCTGGCAGTGGGCTCAGGCAGCTGGGCGAGGCCGACCGTGTCCAGGCGGCGACGTTGTTCCAGGGGCTGGCCGCTTTGCTCTCGCGATTCGATGGCGGGGATGTGGATTCTGTTGAACAGCAGGATTCTTGGGCTCGGACCGTGGATAACGCGCAACAGCTGCTTCAGCAGGATTCGCCTGCTCGAGCCAGGTTCGTCGCCGATCTGGACACCGTCCGTGCTCAGCTGGCGCGGGAAGCTGGAATTCCGGCCGAGGTATTGGCCGATCCGGTGTTGGCCGAGCAGGAGCTGGCCGACCTGAAAGAACGGATCGACAGCCACGAGGTCTCGGCCGAAACCGCGCGAGAATTCCAGTCGCGGCACGCAGCCATGCGCCTGCTTCGGGAGCTGGACCGAATCGATCTTCGTGACCTGCTGATAAGGCAGTTGCCGGATGTGATCCGAGAATCCTTGGCTGACGCACCGTACGGCACGGATGCGTACAGCCGGATGGTCGGTGATCTGCGCGCGCTCGATGATCTCGCCCGTGAACTGGAGCAGCTGGGGCCGATGGCACCTCCAGAGCTTCCGCAGGCGCTCGGCGAAGACATCCTGGCCACGTATCAGCTGAACCCCGACGCAGCCCAGCAGAGCAGGGCTGCCCTCCGAAACCTGAACGAGGGATATCACCAGGCGCGGCTGCTGTTGAGCAGCTTCCTGGAGACCGACGCCGATCCGGCGGCGCTGTCCACGCAACAGCTCGACGCGGAGATCGCGCGCATCGAGGACAACCCTGTTATCGACCGAGAGGCCGTGCGGGCACTGGCCCGGGAGGTGCAGGAACGGCGCGCGCTGCTGGACTGGACTCGCGCCGTCGAGGCGCACGCTATGACGGAGCGGATGCTCAGCGACCTGTTGCACAGCAGGCTGGCCGATTTCGTCAGCGGCCCTGGGCGCCGTAGCCCAGCACGGCAGGGGGTGTTGAGCGCCGAACTGATCCGATCCCGCCACGATGCGATGGCGAAGTGGGCTTGGCAGGACGTGACCCACACGCCCATGACAGTGGACACGACCTCGCGGACACCGGACGAAGCGGTGACGGCGTGGCGAACCGAGCGTGAGCGGTTGGCCGCTGAGCTGAACGAGCGGCACGTCGGCCTTTCGTGGGCGCTGACGACCGAGCAGTTGCGTGACGAGGGTGGGCTCGTCACGGCGGAGGACGAGCTGGACTCACGCGGGGCGAGCGTGGCCGATGTTCGGCAGGTCCGCGAGCTGCGCACGCTCGACGACGCCATCGCGCAGATGAACGGCTACCGAGATCGGATCCGAGTGCTCGACATGCTGTCGAGCGCGCAGAATCGGGCGCACCGCGAAAAGTTCGCGGCGAGAATGCGGTTCGTCAACCTACGCCGCACCCTGACAATGCGCATGCCGGACATCGACGCCCAGTTGCTGAGCGCGAGCCAAGAGTCCGCGGGCGAGTCGTGGTTCACGCAGGTGCAAGAGCTCGAGCAGCGCAGTGAGCCGGAGCTGTCGGCCGCGCTCGGCGAGTTGATCGACGCGGCTCGGGCGCAACAGCATTGGGCGCGGGCGGCCGGTGAGATCGAAGGGCACGCGAAGCGACTCGAACGATCGGCCCGTGAGCTGCGTTCCACCCAGGAAATGCTGGCACTCTCGCGCGACCTGGTCGGACGGGTATTCGGCGAAGACGCTGTCATCTCGCGCGAATGGGGTCCGGTCGAGCGGTGGCCCGCCATGGCGGCTCAGAAAGCCGAGGAACAGGCAGCGAACCTGCTGACCGACCTCGGCTCGGAGAAGCGTGACGAGCTCGGGGTGCGTACGCCGAACCAGTTGACACGCGAGGTCCTGGAGCGAGTGCTGCAGGACTCCTCCTATTCGGCGTATCACCCGGCCGCAGAACGACTGCGGAACATGTCATTCGGGATCGCCCAGGCGAGAATGGCCGCCGAATCGGCAAGAGAGGCACCACAACTCGAGCGGTCCCTGAACAGTGACGTGGCCTGGGCGGAGAGCCATCTCACGCGGTTGCTCGACGATCCCGCGGGGCACGATCCGTCGGCGACCCGGCCGACCGGCATGGCGCCACGACTGCCGAGCGTCCCGCCGCCCGAATCGCTACCGCCCGGTGCCTCGGACGGTTCGACACCACCACAACGCCCGACCGAGCCGCGGGTGCTGCACCTGCTCGGCGACACTCCGAAGCTGTGCGCGGTGGACGCCCTGTGGTTCGCCGCGAAAATCCTCGGCCTGCCGGTGAATCCGCCGTCGCCGCACGACAGCGCGCTGCAGCTGGATGGCATGAGCCCCAAGGCCGTGGCCCTGGCCGCGGGGGCGAAGTGGCAGCCGGGCGGGTTCGGGTCGCTCGAGGAGATGTACCTGCTCGCCGAGCAGGGCGAGGTCGTGGTGGGTGCGGTCGACTTCGGCGATGTCGGTGCGCACATGTTCGTGGTGTACAAGGGCTCCGATGGCGTGGTGCGGGTGCACGAACGTGTCGGGGACCAGGTGCACGATGTGCGGTTCGACGAATGGGATAAACCCGAAGGTCCGCTGTACGGCATCGTTTTCGACCAATTCAAGAAACCGCGGTACAAGCTGAAGCCCGGCGAACAGCCGCCCGACAGCCCCGGCGCCGACCACCCGCGACTCAACCTGGGCGCGCGCTTCGACGGCGATCCGGACAAACCGGCGCAGCCGCCGGGCAAGCCCGCCGTGCCGGTTTCCACGCCGGAGCTCGGCGCGGACTTGACGATACTGCGGACCGCTGCCGGTGTTCGGCACCGGCAGCTGCGGCAGCAGCTTTCGTCGCTGTTCCCAGGTTCGGCGCAGGACCTGGCGGCAGTGCTGCGGCGGGAGCCCTCTCCCGAGCGGGATCGTTGGTTGGCCGCACGCGGCGAAGCGCGCCGGATGCTGAATTCGTTGCTTGACGTGGTGCCGCTGAGTGACGAACAGCGCGCGGATATTCAGCTGCCCGCGAACCTGGACGACGACCTGGCGGTGGCACGGGCACTGGCGAACTTGGCCGAGTGGGCCGAGAAGCCGCCCGAGGTGGCGCGTGCCGAAGAGAACTTCCGCTCCGTGCACGACGCGATGACTCGTGTCGAAGAGGCCCGCAGATTCATCGCCTGGGAGCGTCGGATCGAGGCCCTGGACAACGCATTACAGGCCGCCTTTGCCCGGCGCGGGCAGGTCGAGCTTTCCGAGCAGGAGTACACGGCGCTCGCCGCTGAGCTGGTGCACCTGGACGATCTGGCCGGGGCGCTGCTGGAGGCAGAACAGCCGGTGCGTCGGCCCACAGTTTTCGGGCAACCGATCAACCTGCAATTCCACGGTCTGTCCGCCCAGGACCTGCGGTCGGTTGTGGGTAAGCGCAAGCGCACCGAGCTGCAACAGCAGCGGATCCGGGCTGAGGAGCAGCTGCTGGGCCTGCTCCGGCTGCTCGGCCGGGATACGGTGCCGACCGACGCGGAGCTCGAGCAGATCAATCTTGACAGGGACCTGTCGGGCGGGGAGCGGGAAGCGGCGCTCGTGTGCGCCGAACTGCGGGCCCTGATCGGTGTTCTCGACGAGACCGAGCGCCGAATCCACCGGATTCAAGCGGCCAAAGAGACCTTCGATTTGGCCTCGACCGCAGCGCAGACTCCGACCACGGATCCTGGTGTCACACAGGGTAAGAACTTGGATCAGTTTGCCGGGTACATCGCGCTTCAACAACAGCGTGCCGCGGAGTCGGCCGCAGGCACGGCACATCAGCTCGGCGAGTTGTCGCCGATTCACGCATCGCTCAGCCTGGCAAGCGCGCCCGGGACTCTGTTGTCGGCATGGGCCACCGCGCGGCGAAGAATCGCCGACACGGAAAAGATCCCGTACGCCTCGGTGCCGGACCGGGTTCGGGCCATCAGCGAGCGGGCGTCGGGCCCCGCAGTGCTTGCGGCCCGGACTTACCTGCTGCTGGAACAGTTGATCGAGGACCAGAAGTGGGCGCATCGGCTCTCGACTTGGTCGACCGGACTGGATGCGCTGGCCACCGCTCGCCGACATGCGTACGCGCAACAGCAGGCCGCCGCTGACCGGTACACAGTGGCCCGCGGCAGCTACCGACGGCACTTCCCGGATGGTCCCGATACCGACCGGATCCGGATAGATCCCAACGACTACCGCGATCCCGAGCACGTGCAGGATCTGAAGCAGGACCTGTATGTTCGGCGCGCCCGACTGGACCAGGCAATGGGCCGGGACGGGAAGAACGACGCCGAATTGGCGCATCACCACCAGGTTCTCGACGCGTTGCGAACGGCCGCCGAAGATTACCGGCACTGGGCGCTCCTATTCGCGCGGCTGGATGCGCAGTCACGGCAGCTCGACGGTGCCGTCGATCGGTACACGGTCGCGAAGCCGAAGTACGACGACCTTGCCGCCCAGGTGGTCGCACAGGCTGCGGCACACGGCATGTCCGAGGCCCAGCTCGGTGCCAGGTCGCAGTGGTCGCACCAGGTGCGCCTGCTGCGTGACCGGGTCATCGCCGACACCGTGGACCAGTCGACGCAACAGAGTGCGCAGTCCGACCATGATTCGGCCCTCGACCGGGTGGGCCCCCTGCGGGAACTGGTGCCGCTCGCGGACGAGTTCGTCCGGCTCTACCAAGAAATCATCGACCTCGAAGGCCAGTTCGACGGGGCGCTGTCCCCGCAGACCCCCGACGAGGCGATGGCCAAGGTCGCCAGGGGTGCCCGGGGAGGGTTGGCGTCCTACGAGCACCCGGATACCGGTATGTCGGTCGCCCCGGTGGGTTCGTTGCTCGCGCACGAACTGGGCCAGTGCGCGCAGGTAATGCTCCGCGACATCGCCGACTACTACGGGCTTTCGGTCCAGGAACTGTTGTCGGCGCTGGACGAGGCAGACCTGGCCGGAACATTTGTCAGCCAAGTCGAAGGTGCTTTGCCGCAGTCGAAGCGGGCCAGGTGGACCAGGGCGTTGGGCGACTCACACCTTAGGGCGCAGGAGGTGGCCGACTTTGCTGATGTGGCAAAGATGCTGCGCGAGTGGGCCATCCAGCGCGAATCGCAGAAAAAGGGCAGCGGCGACAAAGTCGGCGTGGTGGTGTTCGTGCCGACCAAGGGCGGCCAGGATGGCGAGGGTGCCCTCGGCCACACCTTTTGGCTGAGGCGGTCGGTCGACGACGACGGCAACGAGCACATCGAGCGCCGCGACCTCGGAATGGGTATATACCAGCGGGATCTCGTCGTGTCCCCGGATGAAGCCGGCCAGCCGGTGTTCGCCCTGTTCCTGGACGACAAGGGGCGAACGTGCCGGGTGGTGGCCCCCCGCGACGGAACAGTGCGGGTGCGCGAGCACGACGAGGACTTCAAGGTCGGCACCACTGCGGACATGCCGCCGTCCACAGCGCCTCGGGATGTGCCGCCGACCTACGCTCATGACCGGGCGGCCGGATCACTGTCGTCGACGAGCGCCGATGCGGCAGCAGGACCGGCGGTGGAAGCGGGCGACAACGGTGCCGGGGCGGGCCGTGACCCGGGCTCGGCCATGCCCGGCGAGGCCGTCGATCGATCGAGCTCCGGCCGGTCCGCACGATCGGTTGCGGCCGGGGACCGACTCACTGTCGCGGATTTCATCCGAATTCTCGAGGCTGCGTCACCAGGGACGGCGTTGACGGCGCAGCGCACTCCCACGGCGTTCCAGGTCGTGCTTCGCCGGGCGATCATCTCGGGCCTGTTGCCGGAGTATTCGCGGTTGCCCGGGGCGACACCGACGGCCAAACGGTTGGGCATGGCCGTGGAAACCGTCGCCGCGGCATACAGCCGACTGCGGGTCGAAGGCTATCTGGCAACCGGCTCGGGACGTGCGGGCACGGCGGTCACCGATCGTAAGGAGTGGCCGCAGGGGATCGACGCTGACGCTGACCTGGCCTCGGTGCCGAGTGAGCAGTCGGCGACAGCTCAGCCAATCACGCCGCAGAAGTTGACGAAGCTGCTCGGGTACGGGTCATCGGCTCGGCCAGTGAGAGGGCGCGCGGTTCCGATTCACCGGCTGAACCTGACCGCCGACCTCCGCGAGGCAATTCGATCCGACCTGTTGGCAGTCGGGGAAACATTGCCCACACCACTGCATCTGGGTATGCATCCGCGGTTGTCCCAGGGGACTGTGGAATGGGCCTACGACACGCTGGCCGAGCAGGGGTATCTGGAGCGTCATCCAGGGGCTGGCACGCTGGTGGCGCGGTGGCGGAAGCCCGACGAGCAGACTCCGCGCACGACCGCGATTTTGGAGGGAATTGCCGCGGGTCTGTCGAACGACCAGATCGCCGAGCAGTTCGGGGTAGCATCCGTCGAAACGGTACGTCACCAGGTCAAACAGGTATTCCGGGAGCTGGGTGTCGAGGATCGGACCGCCGCCGTCATCGCGGCAGTGCGCCGGGGCGATCTCACCAGAGCCAGGCTCTCCGAATTGCATGACAGCGCACTCGACGGCCGGGTGCCCGAGCTGTCGGTTCGCGAGCGCGAGGTGCTCGGTTTGGCCGCGCTGGGTTGGTCGAACCGGCAGATCGGTGACGAACTCGGGCTGTCCTGGCAAACCGTCAGAAGGCATTTCAGCCGGATCAACATCAAATTCGGTGTGACCAATCGGACCAAGTGCGTGGTTCTGGCGGTGTGCTGGGGAGTTATTGCTCTCGACACCCGCCCCGCCGAATTCATGGTGTTGCTCCAGCGGGTGTCCGCCGAGCTGGACCAGCAGTCGGATCCGTCCCTCGCCTTGCTGCGCATGCTGCGGACGGCCATTCGAGCCGGCGAGCTGCCGGCGGGTTCGGAGCTGCCGTCGATCGAGGCTTTCGGCTCGTATCCGGGATTCACCCCTGACACCGTGCGGCAGGTCTATGCGGAGCTGGCCGCGGAGGGGTATCTGCTGCGGACGCCCGGCACCGACCACACAATGGTGGCGGGCTCGCATCGATGGCTGGAGGACCTGGACGCCGGCGTCTGCGAATTCGCGTGGCGCCTGCGATCAATATCGCCGGAGCTGGTTGTGCGGTCGGGCCAGTCCCTCGCTCCACTGCGGCACACTCTGCGTACGGCTATTCGGACCGGTCTACTGCGGGTAGGTTCGAAGCTCCCCACCGAACAGGCCCTCGGCCGGTATCCCGGATTCACACCGGGCACTGTGCGGCAGGTCTACAACCAGCTGCGCGACGAGGGTTATCTGCTCCGGGGACGCGGCGGTGCCGGGACAACGGTTGCCGACGCCGAACGCTGGCCGGCTGAAGACGAATCCTTCGTCGACGCGGGACTGGCGACAGCGGGGCGGATCACTCCGACGGATCTGCTCGAGATTCTCGGTGCCCGTCCGGAAGAATTCGAATCGGTAACGGGCGCAGCGACACTGGCTGCCGCACTGCGCAGCGCCATCCAGGCGCGAGACCTGCAGCCCGGCTTGGTGTTGCCCTCGTCGCCGGTATTCGCCGCCGGTCCGGGGCTGTCCGCCGATAGGGTGGTCCGGGCCTACGCGCAGCTGCGCGACGAAGGGTATCTGGTATTCGGCGACGGTATCGGGGCTCAGGTCGCGAACCAGAGCAGCTGGCAGACCGAGCGGGCCGACACCTCCAGGGTCTTCGCGGTGGATCGGCGGATTTCGCCCGAACTCCTGCTGGAAATACTCGGACTCGGCTCGTCGGCGACCCGAGCTGCTGACGCCCCGATCGGCTGGAAGCAACTGGCGGATGCGTTGCGCAAGGCGATCGAATCCGGTGACTTGATGCCGGACGCCGTCCTGCCCACGCTGCGGGAATTGGACGAACTTCCGGTCCTGTCACGGCAGATCGCCGATGATGCCTACGCGGAATTGCACGCTCAGGGATATCTGGTGCGGCGGCGGGGCATCGGTACCAAGGTGGCGGGCCGTGAGAGCTGGGTCGACCGGCGGACACAACCGGCGCCCGCGCCCACCGACGGAATTCGGACGGTGCCCGCCGTGCCGCCGCCGAAGGCCGATTCGTCGACGACATTCGACGGTGAGACGGCGTGGCTCGGGCAGTCCGACGAGTTGAGCGGAGCACAACAGGCGCACCTGTCCGGGTTCCCGAAAATCTGTGCCCTCGATGCGATGTGGTTCGTCGCGCAGGTCCTCGGCGTCGAAGTCGCGGACCTGCCGTCGAGGTTCGACAGCGCGATCTGGGCCGAGGGCATACTGCCCACCCGTATCGCGGAAATCCTGGGTGCACAGTGGGAATCCGGCGGTTTCGACGAGCTGGAGGACATGCGCGAGCGCGCCGCGAGCGGCGAGATCGTCATGGGCACAGTCACCCACGGTGCTGTCGGTGCACACATGTTCGTGTTGTATCGCGGTAAAGACGGCACGGTGTGGGTGCACGAACGCAAGGGCCACGAGGTCCTCGACCTGCCGTTCTCGAAGTGGAAGGACAGGCCCAGCGGACGGTTGCACGGCATCGTCTTCGGTACCGTTCCCGACGGTCCCCCACAGCCGCTGAATCCGCTGGGCGAGGGCGAGTCGCCCGGCGTGGTCGGGCGGGACATGCCCGGTGTGATGGACGCCGAGGGCCGACTCGTCGAGGCGGCGGTGGCCGGGGATCCGAACCGGGACGATGAGCGGTCGCGCATGCGGCGTGCGGCGATAGATGCTTCGGTCCGCGCCGCGCGCCTGGCGAGCGTGCAGGAGTTGCGGCCGGACCGCAATCGCGTCGATGTCGCTGCCACGCGGGCCAAGGCGTGGGGTGCGGTCGCTTTCTGGGATCGCGCGACCTCCGAGCACTTGGACATCGATGTTCGCGTGGCCTTCTCGGAGGAGTACGCGGACATCTTCGCCGCCGCCGAAGTCGCGCCGAGCCGGTGGCAGGACAGGAACAACCGGCTCGCGGCGGTTGGGGAACTCCTGCAGTTGGAGGCGCATGCGCGCGATCGTGTCCTCGATTCCGCCGGATTGGTTCGGCTCGAGGAGTTGCGCGACATCAAGAAGGCGGTGGAGATCGCCGACGCCCGCGGCAAGGCGATGGGCCTGCCGGTGCACCTGATGTCCTACGACAACGGGGTGCTGGTTCTCGAATTCGGTGACCGCAAAACCACTGCGCAGCACCAGGTCTGGTTCGCGGCGCCGAATGCTGCCGAACCGGGCGAGCTGACCGCGCGGGTGAACGAGGCCGCCGACATCGCACAGGTGGAGAACCAGCCGGATCGGCTGACGGCCACGGTCGCGGTGCTGCGCTACGGCGCCAAGGGGAGTGCGGCCGATACCGTCACCGCGGTCGGCGAGAACCTGGTGCATCGGATCGTTTCCACCCAGGCCATCCATGAAGTCCGGGTGCCCGGACAGCTGCCGCCGACGTTCGAAGTTGTCAGCCGGGGGGACGGCGTCCTGGTGTGGGACGCCATCAAGGGCCGTGTGCCGCAAGCCGGAACCGACCTGGACGACATCGTGGCCAGGGCCAGACAGTGGACGCAGGCGCTGCCCGGCGCCCCGGCATTCGACCTGCGCTGGACCGGGGTCTCCAACTTCGCCGCTGTCGGCGATCCGCGCACCGCCGACCAGGTGGTGGTGTTGGTCAACGGACAATCGGATGCGCTGTCGTTGTGTACCGGTCTGCGGGACGCGGTGGGCGTGTACGCCGAAGAACACCGCGCGCATCCCGGCCGCACCGTGGCGGTCGTGGTGTCGCAGGCCGCCGACCCGCGCAGGCTGGCCGCCGATCTCGCGAACTTCGCCGCCGAGCGGCACGCGGCGGGCACGATCCGGCTGCACGCCGACCGAGGGGACCGTGCTCTGCTGCGGGCCGCGCTGGCCGACGAACAGCTGGCTCAATACCGCACCACCTTCACCCGGCCGGTGCCGCTCGCCGCGCAGCGGCGCAACCGTCGGTTCAGCGATTCGGTGGCCGCCGCGAAGCGCAGGATTTTCGGCGATCGGACCACGCCGTCGGATACCGACGTGCTGCAGGTGGGCGTCTACCTGGACGATATGCGCCGCGCGGTACGGGACGCACTGCCCGCGCGGGCCGCGAAGATCGACCTGGTCGAATCCGCGATATTCCGCGCCGAGGCGCACCTCGACCTGAGACTCGTGACCACAGCTCAGTTCGGGCGGTTGGTGCACGAACTGTCGGAGTTGCATCAGCAGGCAGTGGCGATCGAGAACAGCCGCAGGAACATGCGGCGCAACGGTGACGATGAACTCGATACGCTGCGTCAGCTCACCATGGCGTTCGACACCAGGTTGGATCAACTGCCGCGCATGGCGCGCGAGTTCGGTGTGGTTCTCGACGCCGTCGCCGCGCCCGCCAGCGACAGCCCTGCGGTGCGTGCGTTGGCGCAGATGCTCGAGCAGCAGCGTACCGACCTGCGCGCCCAGCCGGGCAACGAGTTCGTCACCTTCGACAACGTCCACGCTCAAGCAGCGGAGCTGGAAGAACACCGCGAAAAGCGCCGCGAGAGTGCCGAGAAGCTGGCATGGGTGTCGGGTGTTCCGCAATCACAACTCACCCCGGCTCGGGTATCGCAGTTGGCCGCTCTGTTCGCTGACCAGCACGACGCGCCCGAACGCACGATGCCGGCGAATGCCTGTCGGAATGCCGATGTCGAGATCGCGAGGCGGGAACGGATTCTCGCGGTCGCCGAGCGCATGCGCCGCCTGCGCAATCTGCAGGCCGCGCAGGCGCAGGCGCAGGCGCGCGTCGAGGTGGCCGACGAGCACCTCGGCCGACTCCGGCAGGAGTACCGGCAGAGCTACACCGGCCACAGCTTCGAGGTTTCCTCGGGCAGGCTCGAGGTCGCCGACCTGATCGCGACGTACCAGGACGCCACGGCGTACCGGCCCCACGGCCATGAGGCGGCAACGGTCGCTCGGATCCGACATGAACTGCAGCAGATGGCCGGTCGCGCCGAACTGCGGGACGCCTCGGCCGCACAGCTGCGCCGGTTGCGCGAGCACACCGATCGGCTCGCGGTGCTCGCCGGGGAGCGGGTGCGGGTACAGGACCAGCTCTACCTGGCGAATGCCGCATTCCCCGCATCGCCCGCCGCCGCTGTCGCCAGCGAGCAACTGGCCAGGATCGACGCCGCGCTGGACGACGGGTTCGGCGCACAGCTGATCTCGCCGCGCATCGAAGACCGCCCCGGGGACTTCTCCGGCTACGAGCTTCCGGATACCGCCGTCCAGGCACATCTGCGCGGCGAGAATGCCACCGGCGACAAGCAGCACGGCACCTGCTTGCTCGATGCCACCGACGCCGCCTACCGGAAACTCGGCAAGCGGCCGCCGAAGCGTTTCCTCGACCCGACCGGGCTGCCGGGGACCGATGCCAGGCAGGCACCGGAGATCGTCGGATCCGACTGGAAAAGGGGCGGATTCGACTCGTTCCAGGCGCTGCACGACCGGGTGTATTTCACCGGGGACGTAGTGGTCGCGGTGCTCGGGTATCACGGTTTCGACAACCCGAACGAGATCGGTTCGCACGCGGTCACCGTGTACCGGGATGGCGACATCGTGATGGTGATCGATGGCGACACCGAGACCACGTTCCGGACATGGGCGTCCGGCCAGATCGGCGTGGCCAGCCTGGCAGGCATGGCGCTGAAAGCCGATGGCACCGCGGCCGACCCGCTCGGCCCGGACGGCACATCACGGGCGGTCGCGGGTCTGGATTTCAAGAACGTCCGTATCGGCGCACGAAGGGCCCGGATACCGGGATACGTTCCACCGCGTCCGGGATTGCCGACCCTCGATCGCCGTTCAGTCGACTTCGATCCGACCGCGGCGCGGGAGAAGTGGCATGGTCTGCTCCGGCGGGCCGACGGTACGGTTGCCGCTGTCGAGGCCGAGGGCGGATTCGACGAAGTCGCTCCCGACCAGCGGGTACATGCTCGCCGCAGATTGCGCTTGCGGCAGATCGACCTGCGCTGGGACTCGCTCGATTTCGGGACCCAGGACGAGATCCTGTACACCATCATCGATGAACTGGCCGGCGAGGATCTGCCGGATACGTTGCGCGACAGGGTGAATCGGCTGCGGCTGGTGCATGAGCGCCGCGAGTTGCGCACCGCCGATCCCACCGTGCGCAACGCGGCCCGGCTCGCGGAACTCGACGCATGGGCCGACCGGCTGACCGTCGCTGAACGCTGGGCCTCGCACCTGCCCGGCGAGCTGCCGGTGCGATTGCTGGCGTTCCCGAAGCCGGGTGAGTCGGGGAGCCCGCTGCTCACCGTCGGCGAGGTGCACCGGGCGCGGAACCTGTTCGTGCAGGTCGCCGACGGCTCGGTGTCACCGCAGCCGGTGGACGATGGCAACGGCCTCTCGATCACCGATCCGGATCTGGCTCGGATGATGAACGAGGTGACACCGGAGTTTCCCGGTGGGTCGTTTGCGGCGGTATTGAGTTACGCCGCGGATAGCGGCACCCTGTACCAGCAGCTCACCGAACTCATCGGGACCCGGGACGAATCCATCTCGCCGCCGGAAATAGTCACCCTGTCGGCTGTCGGCGAACATGCCAGGGCCGTCGCCGACGGCACCGTCACGTTGTCCGGTCCCGACCAGCGGGTGCTGTCGGCGCCGGTCGCGGTCAGCTATGCCGACCCTGTGGACGAGATCAAGGTGCCGCCGCCGTACCTGTACACCTCGCTGCGGGAGTTTGATGGTGCAGAGGTGCGCACAGACCACGAGGCAGTGGTCTTCACCGCGCTGGAATGGGCCGGGATACGCAGTATCGGAGATCTACTGGCGCCACCCGACGCCGACCTCGCCGCAGTGCGCCGCCTCGCCGCGGCCAATGATCGGATCTGGCACACCTGGCCGCCCTACGTGCACCGGGTTCTGCTGGAGCTGTATCCCGAGATCCTCGCCGATGCCCCCGGACTGCCCACCGCGGTGCGGGACGCTGCCGGGCAATCCGCGCTGTTCGACGCGACTACTTCCCCACGCACGGACGACGAAGGGCGGCCGATCGCCGCCGGTCATCAGGACATCCAACAGGCGCTGTGGGCCTTGGCGGCCGATGGAGTGCCGGTGCATCGGCTCTCGCACCGGGTCGACGGTGAAACCCGGGAACTGACCGTGGCGTTCGGAAACCCGGACACCGCGAAGCGGGTGCACTGGGCGGTATTCGACGTCGCCGAGCTGAGCACCGGCGTGCAATCCGCGGCCCAGCAGTTCGCGGGTCTGGCCGACGGTGACACCGCGCTCATCGCCATTGTCCGTGGCCGTGGGCACAATTCGGTCACCCCCGCCCAGGACCGGGCCACCACTGCCGTCGCACAGCTGGAACGCCTCCTCGCGGAGCGCAACGCCATGCGTCGCGCGCAGGATCCCTACGGCCGCCGACCGGAAAACCACCTGACCGACTCCGCCGATGTTGTCAACCAGGTGCGGATGGACGGCAGTGTGGCAGCCGAGATCGATTCGGCGCCGAACCGAGCCGAACGGGAGATCCGGGGCAGGCTCGCGCTGGCGCGCGAAGCCCGCGCCAGCGCGGCCGCACACCTGGCGGAGTCGGTGGGCCACCTGCGGATCGACGGCGAGCTGGTCGCCGTAGACCCTGCCGACCTCGAGCCCGGCAGGGTGCTCGAAACGGTTCGCCACCTGTCGACCATCGCAATCGACCTGGACCACGTGTTCGTCCTGAGCAATCTGTTCGACAATGCCGCGCTGCTGGTATCCACGGACGTTCAGGTGCGTCGATTCGAGCAATACCTGGATACCGTCGGCCCGCTGCCGGTGTCGGAGACCGAGGCGGCACGGGGACTGGTTGCCGCGCAGGTTCGACGTCTGGTGACGCATACGCGGCTGCTCGAGAGCTTCGAAGTCTTCGCCGACGAGGTTACCCAGCAGCGCGTGGGGGAACGCGACCGCGCGAAGTCGGTGGCCGTTGGACTGAGGCAGTCGGTGGATCAGCTGAGCGACGAGCTCACTCACCTGCTTGCGGGGGCGACGGACGAGCGGACCCGGATCACCGAATTCATCGAGGCGACCACGGAACTGGCCATCGCGGATGCCGAAATCACGCACCATCAATGGTGGACGCGCAGCGCAGGTGTCGCCGTCTTGGCCGACCAGGTACGCCGGGCGAACGACGAACGAGGCCGCGCGGGGCGGGATCTCGCCGAATACGGCGTGGACCCTGAAGCCTTGACTCCTGCCACGTTGCGGCTGGCGCGCGCGCGGCGGGCCGCGCTACTACGGGAGCTTGCCGACCGCCTCGGCAAGCCGGTGTCGGCCTTGCACGAGGGGTACCTGAATACTTCTCAGCGCAAGCGGGTGTCGATGACCCCGTCTCTGGCCGGCGCGGGAGAAGTGCTGCGCCAGTACGATGACCAGCGGGTCAAGACTGCGGCAATCGAGGAATACTTCCGGGCGGATCGTCGCTACAACCAGCTGCTGGAGCAGGCTGATCGGCTCGATACCTTGGCCCGCGAGCGTACTGAAGACGGCGACGACGAGATGCACGTCCTCGTATCCGAAATCGTCGGGCAGTCCGAGCCGATCGATCCGACCGCGGTCGTGCCGAATCTTCCGGTGCACGAGGGCAAACCGAACTGCGCTCCGCTCTCGGTGAAGCGATTCCTGGAGTTCCGGGTGCGCCGCGGTGGGATGGTCGAAATGCCCGAGACCGTTCTGTTCTCGGTACCGCTGAGAGGGGTACACCAGGAGGCGGTCGCGGACGCGGCCGACGCCGACTGGCAGCGCTTCCGTTCGCTCAATGATCTCGTCGCGCACGTGAGTAAACATCATGGTGCGATCGCGGGGGCCATCACCTACCGGCACGGTCGGCGGGTCGGTGGGCACATGTTCGAGGTGGAAGTCGACGACGACGAGCATCTGGTGGTGCACGAGTGGGTCGCGGGGAAGGAGGAGGTCTTCCGCGACGGCGAGGTGCGGGACTGGCTGCGCGAGCGCACCGAGCTGAATATCCTTGCGGTGCACGGCATCGTCGCTGATGCGGACGGCAATGCTGTGATCCCGTTCGTGGTACGCCAGCGGTTCGCGATAGAAGACGATGTGCCGGTCGCCGCACTCGCGGGTCTGCCGCGCGACGATCGTGCCCCGCCGGGCGATTCCGGCGCTCGGGACGCCAGGAACCGGGCGGACCTGGACGCGGAGTACGGCACAGCTGGCGATTCGCTGAGCAAGGCGCGCTTGGCGGAGCTCCAAGCGTTGGACGAGATCCTGCGGGACACCGATTCCGCAGCCATCGCGCGGAACATCGGACCTGTTCGGCTGCTGGACTACAACCGCGACGATCAGACCGGTAACCGGGGCCGGATCGTGCTCGAGTACGGCGACGCGGCCACCGCGGACATCGTGATCGGATACGTGGCCGAAACGGCGACCGACCTGTATCTGCTGTCGATAAAGGCCAAATCGCTCGCCGGGTACGTCGCCGAGCGGCAGTCGCGTGGCTCGGTGGCGGTCATCGCGGTGCTGCGCTACGACGACGACCTCGCTCCCGAGGGCCGGGCCGCGCACACGGTCGATCTCGTCGCCGCCGACGCGGAGGTGCTGACCCGGGAGCTGTCGCACGTGCGTGAGCTGCGTGCGTCGTCGAGTCGACCCGGGATAGAGATCGTCGGCAGCGGTGACGGTGTCGAGGTAGCGCGCACGGCGCACACCCGAATGGCCGACCTGGACGACGTGCGGGAACTGCCCTACGCGCAGTCGCTCGCCTTTGATCTGTCGGATTACCAGTCGCTTCCGGCGTCACAGCACCAGGGCGCCGATGCGCTGCCGAGTGATCTTCAGCAGGACATTCTCGCTGCCGAGATGACCGCCGAGCTGGCCGGCATCGAGGAACCCGGCCGCGTGGACGCCTGGATGCGTTGGCTCGCGGCGGCGGTGGACCAGCAGCAGGCCGTCGGAGCCACGGCGGACGTGGCGCGGCTGGAGGCACTGCTGGCATGCCTGAACAGAGCCGACCGGTTGGCGCGCGAACTGGAGCAGGACTGGGCTCCCGACTTCGAACTGAATGCTCGCCTGTTGGCGCTGCCGGTGCGAGAGGACGCGACCGCCAGGTCCTTCGTATCGATGGGAGTGGCTGCCCCCGAAGAGATCACAGTATTCGTCACCGCCACCCGGCCCACTCCGGAGGTCTTGCGCGCCGGGCTGCGCCGCGCCCATCGCGAACTCTTCGAGCAAGTGGGGCACGGGGACCTCGGGCCGCAGGCGGTGGCCCTCTGGCAGGGCACCGACCCGGAAAGGCTGGCCCAGGACCTGGCCAAGCTGGCCATGGCCCACTCCAGTGATGTGCGGATACGGCTCGTCACCGTCGCGGGTGACAGCGAGCTGGTACGCGCGGCGATGGCCGATGACCGGATGGCATCGCGCCGTGAGCAATTCGAGACCGAGGCGGTACCGCTGTCGGTCGACGACAATTTCCTCGACTTCGCGCTCGGTGATCGGGACCCCGGTGAGCTGGGGGAGTTGGCCGCCATCCGGGAGCAGGTGCTCGGTGCCGTTCCGGACTCCGGTGACGAACCGCCGCGACCGGCGTTGCCGCAGCTGCCGACAGATCCGAACGTGCGCGAGGATGCGGATGCGTTGTGGCATCAGCTGTTCGGCGTCGACACGGCGATCGCCGCCGACGCTTTCGAGACGAACTGGCGGACACTGAGCCAGGACCAGCGCTGGCTGCTGGTCGAGGGGGCACCCGCAAAGCTCGCCGAGCAGCCGGGGGCCCCGGCGCGCTGGCGCGACCGCGCCAACCGGATGCTGCTCGCGCAGCGACTCGAATTCCTGTGGAGTGCACAAGCGGCGGGCACAATCGCCGAGATTCCCGATGGATTAACGGAATTGGCACTGCTGGAGGATCGGTACCTGGCTGTGTCGTCCGCCGCCCTCCGCGCGACGACCTTGCCAGGCCATCCACCGGTGCACGTACTGTCGCTGGGCATAGCTATACCGGCGCTCGGCTTGGTGGGCGAGGGGCGTCCCCAGCGGATGATCGCCACGTTCAACGACGTGGACATCGCGAGCCGGATCAAGGTGACCGTGGCGGGTCGCCTCGGGGCGGTGCCGCTGGCGGACGGGATGGCGGCTGCGGCAGACGCGTTCGACCCGAGTGGGACACAGGCATCGGTCATGTATCTCGGTGCCCACGACCTGGCGTCGGCGGCGGGCATGGAGTTGGCTCGCGACCTGGCAAACATGATGGAGGTGCAACGCCACTACCGGCCTCCGGAACTCGGCATGGCCGTAATCGCGGTGGATGCGTTGCCCGCCGGTCAGGACATCGCCGACTCCGCGATGACCTTCGCGGCATTGTCGCTTGCCGATATCCGTATCGAGGCAGATCCTTCCGGCCTGGAAATCGGCGACGGTGCGGTCGAGTACGGGCTGCCGGACACCACCGACCTGACACAGGTGGACCAGCAGCTCGAGGGCGACACGGCAAACTGCACCACCTTCGTCTCCGCCTCCCAGCGCAGAACATGGCTGAACCTGCGCCTGCCCGTGGCACCGGACGCGGGCACCGACGGCCGGTCGGCCGACGAGCTCACCTACCTGCTGCAAGCCGGTTGGCACCCCGAGCCCTTTGGTAACGAGGTAGTCGGCGGGCTCACCGCGCACGACCGGATCGCCGCGATGCTGCTCGCTATGGGACCCGGAGCCACCGCCGTGGTGGTCGACGAAGACGCCCACTACGACCCGAATAGCCCCAACAAGGTCGGCTCGCACGCTTACGAGATGTACGTCGACGCCAACCGTGTTGTGCGAGTCCGGGATCGGCAGCAAGCCGCCCCGCAGGACCGCCACGTCATCCAGCGCCCCACCGCCACCCCGACCAACGACCCCTACGCTCCCTCCGAAGGCGTCCCCAAGGAAGGCGTCAAGGAAACCTTCGTCATCTTCCGTCACGCGGACGGCACCCCGACCGTCGCTTACGACCCGGACGCTGTGGGTGTCCCCAAGCCGAAAACCCGGATCGGGCTGGCCACAGATGCCGACGCTATCGAGGGCGACGGCACGCTGAACCCGGACCCTCGGGCGATTCCGTTGGTCGGCGACGGTGCGGCCGCAGCCCGATCGGCCACCACCCTGCCGTCCGGGGAACCGGACCCGTCGCGGAGGCCTGCCGGACCGCGCACCCATGTCGGGAACACCGACCGGATCGGCCGTCAGCAACTGGAGCGCGAGAACGAGGCCGCGCAACTGCTGGCGCAACTCGGCTATGACGTCGAGCAGAACCCGGATGTTCCCGGCCCCAAGAACCCGGACTACCGCATCGAGGGCCTGGTCTTCGATCATTACGCGCCGACGACGAGCAAGCTCGGCAACGTCATATACCGGGTGTGGGAGAAGGTGACCGAGGAGCAGGCCGACCGGATCATCGTCAACCTGTCCGACACGACGGTCACCGCGGATCAGATCCGCGACCGGTTGCGCCGCCGGCCGATCCGCGGCCTGCGTGAGCTGATCGTGATCGACCAGGAACACCATATTGTCCACATAGACCCGAAGTCGCCGCATGCAGGCTCCGACGGCGCACGTCCGGTAATGCCACCGCCGGCCGGGTGGGTGCCGCAGCAGTCGATCAGCACCACGGCCGCCGACGCCGCGATAGTCGCCAAGCCGCAACCCGATTCAGCCCAGGGGCACCTGGCAGGCGCCTGGCCGCTCAACTGCGGTCCGGTCGTGTTGCACTTCGGTCAGCAGCAGCTGGGTCATCGGGTGACCCCACCCGCTCTGGACGACCCACGAATCGCCGTCGCCGGTATGGGGTGGGGTGAATTCGCCGAAGCCGCGCACGCCGACTGGCGCGAAGGCGGATTCCGTTCGATCGATGAGATCGCCGAGCACGTGGAAGAACACGGCGGGTCGGTGTACGGCGCGGTGCAGTACGCCGGGCGAAAGCGGCGTGCCGTCGGCGGGCACGTTTTCCTGGTCTACAAGGCGGACGACGGCGAGGTGATGGTTTACGAGCAGGCCGACGGCCGGGTCGTCCACCGCGCCTTCAAGGATTGGGATCAGCCACAGCATGTGACGAGTGTCGACGGCGTCGTCAAGAACGCGGACGGCACGGCCGAAAACCCGCTGGCCGACGGCGGGAAGTCGGTCGTGGCCGCCAGCCCGGACTTCGGCAAGCGCGGGAACCTCGGCAACCGGTCACCCGCCGAGCTCGACGCGGCGAATCGGGAACGACTCGAGCGAGATCTGGCGCGGCTACAACTGGGCGGCCCACGATCGAGCCCCGAGGATGTCCAGCGCGAAGTCGAGCTGCGCGCGGCGCAAATCGCCCTCGACGCGCTGACGATTCATCTCGAAGACTTCGGTGTGACGACGCCGGTGTTCCTGCGGTCCTATAACGGGTCGACCGAGGACGGCGGCCGCGGGCGGATCGTGCTCCAGTTCGGTGATCCGGCCACCGCGGATACCGTGCTCGGCTACGTGGCCCACACCGCACACAACGATGCCGAGATCTTCGCGAGTGCTAGGTCGGTCGCCGATTTCCTTGCCGCCGAACAGCTGTGGCGCGGGCCGATGACGATGGTGGCGATCTTGCCCATCGACCACGACGATGCCGACCGCGGTCGGGCGCCACACGACGTCGACCTGGCCGGCCTCGACGGTGACGCGCTGGCCGCCCACCTGACCGCCGCGATCGGCGACGGGCAGCCGCAGATCGAGCTCGTCGGCCACGGCGACGGTGCCGGTGTGGTACGGGCGGCGCGGCCGCAGCTGGCCGGCGATGTCACCGTGGCAGACGCACCGCGCGGCGTGGACCAGGTGCCGCCCACGTTCGTGCTGTCGAGCTACGAATACGAGCTGGTCGAAACCGGTCCGACGGATTTGCTGCGGTTGGCGTTGGAGCGTCTCGGCGGTGCGCCGGATGCGGCCGCGACACTGTGGCAGGATCTGCAACCTCACGAACGTCAGGCGCTCGCGTACGAGGCCGCGGAGCTGGTCGCCGACACCGACGGCATCATGGACGCGGACCGCACCCATGCGGTGATGCGGGTCTTCGCCCGCGTGATGGGCGAGCGGCTCGACAGCCTCGACTGGGCGCAGGCGGCACGGCTGGGTGCTCTGCTTGCGGCGCTGAACCGGGCCGACCGGTTGACCGACCACTTCGACCCACCCCGGCCGATCCGGCCGCTCGCACTCCCGCTCGGCGAATCGGTCACGGAAGAACGATCTTTCGTGTCGATCGGCGATATGACCACTGCCGACGAGATCACCGTGTTCGTCACCGCGGGGGAGCCCACGGCGGACACACTGCGCACCGGCCTGCGCCATGCCAATCATCAGCTCGCTCTCCAGGAAGGATTTGGGCACAACAGCATCCTGCGCACCGCAGCGGTGTGGCAGGGAACCGATCCACAACGGTTGGCCCGCGACCTGGCCGCACTGATCGAGAACCTCAGGATGCGTGCGGGCCGGGGTGGCATCCCGGAGCCGCAGATCCGCATCGTCGGCGTGGACGACGCCGACAAAGCCCTGCTGCAAGCCGCGCTCGAGCACGACCGGTTCGCTGGATACCGTGGGGAATTCGATCAGGAGACCCACCGCGGGGTCGATGGATATGTGCGCCCGGAGACGCGACTACCCGCAGCTCCGCCTTCAGTTCCGGAACAATCACCCCGACACAGTGGCGGCCCGCAGGTTGGCGGCACGGCGAATGTGGTTGCGCGCCGACAGATTCTGCCGGACAGCTCGGTGGATCCCGCAGCGTTGCTGCGGTCCGACGCGGTCTGGGAACAGTATTTCGGCCCGATCGGCCGCCCCATCACGGCAAACAATGGGGCGACGGCGTGGCGAAAGGTGCCCTCGCACGACTGCTGGACCTTGATCGAAGGTCGGCCGGACCTGGTCGCCGATCAATCGGGTGTCCCGGCGCGGTGGCGTGACCGAGCCAACCGCAGGATGCTCGAGCGCGAACTGACCATGCTGGAGTCGATGACAGCGGTGAACGGCCGGCTCAACGTGTTCGACCGCGCCCGGTTGGTGTTGCTGCGGCAGCGGGTAGCGGAGTTGGTCGAAGCCGAGGAGCTGGCCGCCACTTTGCCGGGCCACCCACCGGTCCATGTGCTGACGCTCGGGCTGGCCGATACCGACCAGCGCCTGATGGTCGCGTTCGGCGACGTCGACACCGCCAGCCGCGTCACTGTGACGGTGGCAGGCCAGTACCTCAACGACTCGTTGACGGACGGTTTGCGTCACGCTGCGGGCAACTTCGACGAGAACGCCCGCGAGAGCGATTCTCAACACAAGCATGCGACGGTCGTGTACTTCGGCGTGGACGGCGCCGACACGGTGCCCGCGCAGACATTGCTCTACGACATCCAGGGCCTGTTGCAGACTCGTCAGTCGCTGACCATGTCCCTGCCGTGGGTCGAGGTCTTTACGCTGCCCGTGGCCGCCGACCTGGTCGATACCGCGAAGAGTCTCGCGCAGCGGCGGGTCCTGTTCACAGACGTCGACATCGACTGGGACGACTTCGAACCGGTGAACCGCGCCGACCTGGCCGCCTACCGAGTTCCGGACACCTCCTTCGAGGTACCGCTGATCGAAAACGCGCTGGAGGGCAATCCGGCGAACTGCACCACGAATGTGGCCTGGTCCCAACACAGTCGATGGCCGGACCGGGTTTCGGCACCGACGGATACCGCCGGTCTGCCCGGCCGCTCGGCCGACGAGTACCAGGACATCCTCCGCGCTGGCTGGCATCTAGGTGGTTTCCAGGCCGACCCGGATGGTGCTCGCACCGCACACGACAAGATCGCCGAGAAGCTGCTGGCCATGGGGCCGGGGGCGACCGCCGCGGTGACCGACGAGTACGCCGGATTCGATCCCGAGAACCCGAACAACGTGGGCTCGCACACCTACGAGATGTACGTCGACGACGACGGCATCACGGTGAAGGTCCGCGACTGGACCTGGGAAAACCCGGTGCAGCGCAACCCGATCCAGCGACCCGAACCCACCGGTATCACCTACGACCACGTCCGTGGTCAGCAGAAGGACGGTGTCGAGCGGACCTTTGCCATCCTCCGCTACGGTGACGGTCGTCCGGAGATCGAACACGTGGCAGGGGCCGGTGTCGTCGGGCGTGACAAGCCGGCTACTCGGATCGGCGCCCGACTCGACGACGATGTGGCCGCGTGGCTGGCCGTGGTGCGCGCGGGCGATGCTAGCGATCGGGCTCGTCGAGAACAGGCGCTGAGTGGTCTAGCGAGGACTTTCGGGCGGCAGATCTTCCCGCATGTGCTGGCCCGGCTCGGCGATACACAAGCCGCACCGTTGGCCCGCGCCGCCGTCGACGACGTGCTCGCCACTGCGGCACAGTACAACTGGAACCCGCCCGAAGGGCAGAACATCCACGACTGGCTGCTGGGTATTGCACCCACAGCGGTCGAGCGCAGGATCGCGGAACGAATTCGCGCGGCGGTCCTGGAGCGGGTGCGCGCCGACGAGCACGGCGATGATTCCGAGGCGGCCGACGCGGCACGGGTACGGGCCCATGCGGTGGCATCGGCGCGTCCCGTGGTGATCGCACGGACGCTGGACAACAATCTCAGCCCAAGGCATCGGGAGTGGCTGCGGCGGATGGTCGGGCTGGCCTTGCCACAGGAGGCAGCGGGACCGCTGGCCGCCAGGCTCGGGGCGGGCACCGCGCTGGAGGGTCTGAACCAGGCCGCGATGCATGCGTTGGCGGATGCCGTGATAGTGGCGACCCCGATCGCGCTGCATGATGTGCCGTCACCCGAAACTTCGGAATACGAGTTGCTGAACCTGTTGGTGGCCGAGCGTTTTCCTGCCGAGGTGGTGGAAGCCGTCGGCGGCGACCTCACTCGGCTGCGAGTTGCGGTCGCCGAGCTCGCCGGCCGCAATGCGGAATATTGCAATCTCCGATTCTTGCGCGGACTTTCCCCTGCGGCGGTCATGGACATGATGGGCCTCGCGGAATCAAACGAGTCCCAGGTATATGCACGTGTCACGGACTACCTGATGATTTCGCTGCTCGATGTGCCCGAGCCGCCGGTAGTCGACATCGAAGGCTGGCTGAGTCGGCTCCCAGAATCCGGGCCCGACTATGACCAGCGGGTGGCGGAAGTGATGGCGCGGCTCTCACCACAGCTCGAGCAGATCATTGCGGGCGACCTGACGGGACTGGCGCGAGCGATCGCACTTCTCCCACTGCGGCAGCAGACGATCTGCTATTCGATGATCCTGAACGGTGAGTCGTTGCTCGACGCGAGCCGGGCAATGATGCTGTCGCGCGACTCCGCCGATGCGGCGCGGCGTAATGCGATGGCGGCGCTGGTCGAGCTGCTCACCGAAGTTACATCTGATACAGCAGCGCCCGAGTCGGATGTGGACGAGGGTTCGACGGCAGACCGTTCGCAGGAGCCCGAGGCTCAGGGCAGCGAAATCGAGCAGGCCGCAAACGATTTCACGCTGGATTCACCGCCTACCGCCACAGATCTGGCGCGTATTTCTGGTATCCCGCTGAGCACGGTCATTCTCGTGCTGAACAAGAAGGCCGTCAGTCCATCGATCCACGGGCAAGTAGTCGCAACGGCGCAGCGGATCGGATTCGAGCTTTCCGAGGACGTCGCGCGTCCGCAGCAGCTGCCGCAGCCGGTTTCGGCGTACACGGTGGGGCGCCGCGCTCGAGTGTCATTTCGCGTCGTATTGCGGATGGCCAGTGGAGGATCGGTTCCCGACGCGGTTCGCGAGCGTGTGTCGGCCGCGATGCGGGAACTCGAATTCGAGTTCCGCAACGGTCAGCTGGTCTCGATTCATGAATTCGCGCCCACGTTCGAATGGATGACTCTGGCCGGGGTAGCCGGGGTGGCCAGGTCGACGCTGCGCACGATGCTCAACGGTGGCCGGACATCGGCGGAGACTCGGGAGAGGATCGTCGCTGCAGCGGTCACGCTCGGATTCGAGCTTCCGGCGGAGCTGCTGGTGGCACCGCCGCCGCCGCCACCATCGCCGCCCTCGCGGGCGCGGTTGGCTCGCGAGGCGGGTGTGACAACCATCGAGGTTGACCGTGTACTCAACAGCGATCGCGTCAAATACACCACGTGGCGCCGGGTCCTCGAGACGGCTGTACAGATAGGTTTCGAGCTTCCGAAAGCGGCACTGACGCCACCGATTTGGTGGAATACCGGCGAAATCGCGCGCACGGCTGAGGTATCCAAGCACAATGTTCGCCGCGTGCGCGATGGCCGGTGGGTGAGTCCGGAAACGCGCGTTCGGGTGATCGCGGCCATGCGCGTACTCGTCCCCGAACTCGTGGATCAGATTCCGGCTGCGCCACCGCAACCGCCGAAGCGGCGCAACAACAAAGCCGGTGTCGCGCGGGAGGCCGGAGTGTCCTACTCGACGGTCAATCGCGTGTTCGCGAACAAGGATGTGGACGGGCAGCTGTGGCACCGCGTATTGGCGACGGCAGACCGACTCGGTGTCCCGGTTCCCGCGGAGGTCCGGAACCGGTCTGTGCCGTTGCGCACCGTCACGCTCTCCCAGGTTGCGCGGGAAGCGCGGGTGGGCGTCAGCGTCGCGCATCGGGCGTTCAACGGTGGGCGGGTGCTGCCCGAGACGATGAGGTCGGTCCTAATGGCGGCTACCGTGCTCGGGTACCCGTTGACACCAGAAGCGCTGGTCAAAATTTCACTGCCACAACCGTTCGTGGCGGATCTGGCCCAAGCGGCAGGGGTACCGCAGGAGGCGGTGCGTCGGGTGTTCGCTGGCGGGGACGTGGATCTGACGAGCTGGAAGCGAGTACGTGATGTAACCACGCGGCTCGGGTTGCTGCCAAGGCCGTCGTCGTTTGTCGATGTCGCCCGGCTGGCCGGGGTGGAAACGAAGACGGTTCGCCATGCCTTCGCGGGCAAACCGGTGTTTCCGGTCAGAATGCGGCTGGTGGTTGCTGCCGCCTTCCGGGCCGGATTGCCGATGACCGCGAGCGTCTTGTCACAGCTTCGCTTGCCTGATCTCTTTGTGGCGGACCTGGCGGTGGAGGTCGGGGTATCCGACGACATCGTGCGCCGGGTGTTCGCGGGTCAAGAGGTGAACGAGTCCCTGCGGCATTGGGTGTTGGGAGCCGCGCGGATGGCCGATCGTCCGAATATTTCGGAATCCGTTATCCGACAAGAACTTTCCAACCGTCTGCGGTACTCGTCGGTGACCCGGGCAGCGGGGCTGACGGGTGAAGCGGCGCGCAATGTGTTCCAAGGCGTCCCAGCGACCGCGGATCGGACGCGAGTCGTACTTTCCGCCGCGATCGGGCTGGGCTTCCCGCTGTCTCCGGAGGTGCTGTCCCGGATATATCTGAGCGACGATTTCGTCGTGGTGCTGGCCGAAGCGGCGGACATGTCCGGCGCGATGGTGCGCGAGACGTTCGCCGCTCGGGAGGTGGATGTTAATTACGTGCGGTTGCGGCAACGGTTGTTGACTGCGGTGACCGAACTGCCGGTGATTCCGGATCGGCCTTCTTACGCGCGGATCGCCGACCTGGCCGGAGTGGGCATGACGACGGTGATCAATGTCTTCAACGGTCATCGTGTGGGTCCAGATCGGTTGCGGAAGGTGCTGGCCGCCGCGATCGGGCTCGAATTCGCGCTGCCTCCGGAAATGCTGTCTCGGATATATCTGAGCGACGAGTTCGTTGCGGTGCTGGCCGAAGCGGCAGGCGTGGACGGTGCGGTGGTACGTGAGGTGTTTGCGGGTCGGGACGAAGATGTTCGATACGTGCGGTTGCGGCAGCGGTTGTTGACCGCGGTAGCCGAGCTCCCGGTGATTCCCGATCGGCCTGCCGCCGCGCAGATGGCGGATGCCGCAGCCGGGGCGAGTATATCGACGGCTCCCGAACGGCCTTCCTACGCACGGATCGCTGATCTGGCCGACGTGAATGCGGCGATAGTCGCCAATGTCTTCAACGGTCGTCAGGTGAGTGCGGATCGGTTGCGGGCAGTGCTGGCCGCCGCGATCGGGCTCGAGTTCCCGCTGGCTCCTGAGGTGTTGGCTCGGATATATCTGAGCGACGAGTTCGTTGCGGTGCTGGCCGAAGCGGCGGGTGTGTCCGGTGCGGTGGTGCGCGCGGTGTTTGCAGCCCAGGATGCGGATGTGCCGTTGCGGCAGCGGTTGTTGACTGCGGTCGCCGATCTGCCGGCGATTACGGATAGGCCTTCCTTTACACGGATCGCCGACCTGGCCGGGGTGAGCGTGTCGACGGTAGCCAATGTATTCAAGGGGCGCGAGGTAGGTGCGGATCGGTTGCGGGCGGTGCTGGCAGCCGCGATCAGCCTTGATTTCCCGATCTCTCGGGATGTCCTGTCCAGTATTCGCTTGCCGGAGCAGTTTGTCGCCGACCTCGCGATGGAGCTGGAATGGACCCAGAATGCGGTCCGCGCCGTGTTCTCGGGTGACCGGGCCGACGAGCAATCGCAGCAACAGGTGCTCGACGCTGTCGCTCGTCTCACGGAGGCCGCCGAAGCCGATTCGGCTCCGGTCTACCGTGACTTGGACCTTCCGCCGGCACAGCCGGTCGATGTCGAGCAGGTGTGGGCGTTGCGTGCGGAACTCGCCGCTTTGCTGGAGATGGATCCGGCGGACGTGACCCGCCGCTGGGTATGGCAGCGGCTGAATACCCCGAACACCGACGAACAGGGTTTGCCGAGTTTGTCGGAGGCCGGGAACCTGGTCGAGGTTGCGCGGTGCTTCCTCGCCGTCACGAACGAGCAGGTAAACAGGAAGCCGACCCAACTCGATATCGCACACCTGTCCGGCGTGGACAAGGCGACCGTGTCCAGGGTGCTGCGCCGTCGCAGTCCGGTCTACACCGAAACGGAACAACGGGTGCTGGCCACGGCTGCGCGGGTCGGCGTCCGCATTCCTGATGGTCTACAGCCCGCCGTCGACCCGGAGTTCTGGAGCACCAGGTTCATAGCGCCCAGGTTTGTCGATGGAGAGTTCGTCCCTGGACGATTCCGCGAGCAGCCCACCCAAGATGATGTGGCCGACGCCGCGAATTTGGCGGGCGGCAAGCGGGTAGTCAGCGAGGTGCTGAGAGGGGCGGCTTCACCCGATGCCGATACCGCGCGCCGGGTCTACGCCGCCGCTGATCGGATCGGCTACTGGTACTCGCCGTATCGCGGGAATGTCGACGTCGAGTCGCGAGCGACGTCGTTGGGTGAACGGCCTGCCGTGATGCGGCGTCGCTCCGAGGAATCAGCGGCCGATGCGGCCGTCGATGGTGTGGTCGTGTACGAGTCGCCAGACTTCGCCCGCGCAGCGACTGCCGCGGAGTTGGTCGAGGCATCGACAGGGAATGCGGACTCGACCAACGGGCGCGGTGTCCAGGGAATCATTCCCGCAGTGCCGCCGTCGCACTTGCCCGCTGAGGTCGGTGTCGCCGCCATGGGCGGGCGGCCCGCGGTGGGGACTACTTCCGATGCCGACGCCGCCACGGCCGACTACGACTACTTCGACAACCACCCGGTGGAGAACAACTGTGCCGCAAAGGTGCAGGGCGTGGTGGAGATCTGGGCCGATCCGGAGCATGCCGCCCTGATGGCACCGGCGTCGCCGAACAATCCGGAAATCGTGGACAACGGGATGTCGGGTACCCGGTTCCTACAAGGGTTGGCCGCGGACTGGCTGCCGGAGTCGCTGCTGTCGGGGCGGGTGGGTCTGACCGACATGATCGCTCGGGTCCGTGCTCGCGATGGTGACGTGGGTGCGTTGGCGTTGGCGATGGAAAGCAGCCACGACCTGGGGCATGCGGTCCTGGTGGTCGAGGTGAACGACGCGCTGGTCGCCAGGTATTCGCAGCTCCAGGCCTACCTCGGCCAGGTGGTGGTGTTCGACAACGCCTACCCCGGTGCGGACGAACACGGCTGGGTCGTCGGGCAAGAGGCGGTGGACCAGTGGGCCCACGACGTCGGCGCCGGCGTGGAACACCTGTATGCGGCCGCGTTCGGTAAGAACGGCACGGCGCTACAGCAGCTGGCGAAGGGCCAGGTTCCCCAGCAGCGTGGTCCGGTCAAGGACCTGGGAGCACTGCCCAGGCGGATGCGTCTGTGGCTCGACCGCAACAAGTATGAAAGGCCGCTGGCGGCACCCTATATCCACGGCTTGTTCAGGGAGGGTGGCCGGCAGAAGATCGTGCGCACCACACTGGCCTCCCTGCGAAGGATGTCGAATCTGCTACAGGGAGCGGATCATTGGCGGTTCGAGGCGGCACAGAAGTACCAGGATGCCGTGGCGAAGCTGGGTCTGGACGCGACTCGTCCGGTTGCCGACCATGTCGTCGCGGTAGGTGATCCGGACGCGGCCCGCGGTAAACGGCGGCGCGCGCACATCGAAGCGGTACATCGCTATCACTACCTGCAGCAGGCCCACACCTGGCTGGATGCGGTCAGTGCCGAGCTGCACGAGGCGCTGCTGGCGCGGACGCACTGGGCGAGCAAACTGGACAAGGGAATCCAGGCGCTGGGCATCCACACCACCGGCGATGACACGTTGGCGCATCAGCTCACGGACGGAATTCAGAACTGGGATTCCACGCAACGGCAGGACAAATCCGCCGAGCTGGCGGAACTGGATCGGTTCGCCGAAAACCTACGGCTCGCCGACGACAACGTGTATCGGCTCGGTTCGGCACTGGAAGAGAGCCTGGTCGAACTCGGCGAGCCGACATTGTACGAGTGGGAAGCGGCCGAAGAGCCGAACATTGCCGCGGTGGTGCGCGTGGTCAAGAGTTTGTATGGACCCGCCGGAGTGGAATCGGCCGAGCAGAGGCTGCCACGCAGTGATGAGGATTCCCTTCTGCAGGCCCGGTTGCGTGGTCGCTTGATGCTGCTGCCGGGCAGCGACGAGATGATTGCGCTGCTGAAGGCGCTACCCTCGGGTGCTTCGATGGCCGTGGTGGAGAAGGGCTACTTCGTCAATCGTCGATACACGCTCGTCAACTATTCGGGCACCATCGTCAAAATCGCGCTCGCCGATGAGATCGTCGAAGAATTCGTCCCGGATCCCAAGGGCGCGCCCTATTACGGCATCGTCGTGCGCGACGACGGCACCGCGATGCGCCCGGTGAGTCCGGATGAGCACATGCCACCCGCGTGGGAACCCACCGGATCTGCCGAACGCGCCTCTCAGGTGCTCCGACTGCACGCCGCGCATGTCGAACGCGGTCACGAATGGCGGCGGGCCCGGCAATTGGCAACCACGCTGGGGGTGCCGCACGCGCAGTTGCTCCCGGAGCATCGCGATGAGGTCCTTGCCCGGCTGGCGGTACTGGCCGACGAGCCGGAACCGAATGGACGGTGGGCGCGGGAACTCGGCGAGGTGCTGCGCAGACACGAGCAGATCTCGGGGGATCTGGCCGAGCTGCACCAGTTGGACCGGGCCTGGTGGCAGGCGATGTTGGTGCACTCCATCGTGCAGGCGCGGGTGGAGGCGGCAACCTCGGCGCTGGATTCCTTGGGCCATACGACCAACGGCGAGCTGTGGGGAGCGCTCGAGGAGGCGAGCGCGGATCTAGCACGTGCCGAGCACGCGCTGGAAGCGGGGTTGTCGGCTCGCCGACCGGCCCTCGATCAGGGCGATCTGGCGGAATCGGTCCAGACCGCCGGTCGGCTCTTGACGATCATGGCGTTGTCGGCACTGACCGGTAACCCGGACATCGAACCGATAGAACGCGACACCGCGCTGCTCGGTACGTCCAACGTCGAGATGATGGCGGCATCGGGGGCACGGCCCGAGGTGTTCACCGATTTCCAGGCGTTGGAGCAGGCGATTCCCGATGGTGGTATCGCCGAGGTGACGGAGGTCTACGCTCCCGACGGGAGTGCCCATGGTTACCTGGTGATCTCCGTGGCCGGCAGGCAGCTCGTGATCAACTCTGCGGGCATACAGGTGGACGACTTCCCGCCGACACCGCACCGCCCGGTGGGTTCGGTCTACGGCAGCATCCACACTGCGCAGGGTGTACCGCGGCTACCACTGTCCGAGCGAGGTCGTGCTCGACTGCGTGAACTGTCCCGGCAGCTGAGCGAATTGGTAACAGCTGCCCCGATCGGGGCAGCGCGCGAAGCGTTCATGAGTGCGGTCGAAAAGGGCGAACGGTGGCAGCGCATTTCCGATGAATTCTCGAAAGTGCTTTCAGCGGAATCTGATTCGGGAACCATTGCTGCCCAGCGACAGTCGGATGCCGCAGATCCGTTGATTCCGAAGGTGCTGGAACGGGTGCGCCAGTTGCTGGCCGACCTGCCCGCAGCGCTGCCGACAGCTGAGTCCGCCACTGCCTCCACTCCTGGCGCCGAGGCGCTGACCCGGATCGGGCGCCGAAACGGGCCGGACATGCCACAGCGAAAGATCGCGGCCCGAGCCGCGGCGGCTCAGTCCACTCTTGTCCGCGTTATCAGCGGTGAACTGTCGGCCGGCACCGATGCCGGCCGTAGGGTGCTGGCTGCGCTGGCGGAGCTCGGTGCGCGCTCCCGGCAGCCCGAGACCCGGCTTACCACCGCACAGGCGCGGGAATTGGTAGACCAGGCGCCGCGAAAGCTGCTGGCGGAGCTTGCCGAAGGCCTGGATACGCCGGCCGAGAAGGAATTCGGCGCGCTGTACTTCGGTGATGAGCAGATCGTCGACCGCCAGGAACTCGCGCGGCGGATGGGTAAGTCTCCGAAGTCCATCAGCGGTCTGCGGGAGCGTGTGATTGCCAAGCTGGGCAAGATGCTTGCCGAGCGAGCGCAGCAGCACACCGACGGGACGGTTCCGGATGTGCCGCTGGTCGCGCACGCGGTATCGCATCGGGTGGAAGGCAGCGCGAACAACTGCTTCTCGGACGCGGGAGACGTTGCGCTGGTCGAGGTGGGTCGCCTGCGGCGGGCCGCAGGCGACCAATCCCCGGTGCCCGGCGATCCGCATCTGACCCGCGATGTCGGCGTGCAAGGTGTGTGGGGTGCGGACGGGGCAACGAACCTGCGCGCCGACTGGCATGAGGGAGGGTTCCCGGACACCGAAGCGATCCGGGATCATCTGCTGGCCAACGGTGGCGTGGTGATCGGGGTGCTGGCCTTCGATGGTGTCCAGCGTCGCGGCGTGGTCGGCGCGCACGCGGTGACCTTCACAGTGGTCGGCGGCGTGGTCATGGTGCACGAGGCCGGTGAGGTGACGGCGTACGACACATGGCGGCGGACGCAGCCGCAGGACGTGGTCGGCGTGTACGGGATCGTCTACGACCGCAACGGTATTGCCGAACACGAACTCGCCGAGGGCGAGCCGTCGCGGCGCGTCGCGGGCCAGGACTTCCCGATCGCCGACATCGGCGCCCGGACGGACGGCGCCCGTTCGCCGCCACCGCGGCCCGTCCTGCCACCCGACCCGGGTGTCACCGAGCGGGAGCGGGACACAGCGGAGAAAGCCCTGGCCGAGATCACGGCCGCGGCAGATGCGGCGGTCGCACGGGCATTGGCGGGCGAACTCGCCGGGAGGGAGTACGTCGATGCGCTGAACGTCGCGGAGCGGATACGGCAGGACTTTGTCGATGCCGCCTGGCGTGCGCTGCAACAAGAGAAGCCGGAAACGCTGCTGGCGATCGTGCACGCGAGACCGGATGTGCTGGCGCACAACAAGGCCATCGCGCCCGAGCTGCGGGATTCGGCCAACCGGTTGCTGCTCGGCCGGGAACGCGCGCGGATGCTGGCTGCCGAGCGCACTTCGGAAAACGAAAGCTGGCTGCGGACACTCGACGCGTGGGTGGACCGGTTGACCGTTGCGCAGCGGTGGGCCACGCATCTGCCCGGGCACCCGGAGGTGCACCTGCTGTCGCTCGGTCGGGATGGTTACCCGATGCTCGCCGTCGGCCGGGTCGATACCGCGGCCGAGCTGAGGATTCACGTACTGGACCGGAGTGAGGACCCTGACATCGGTCCGGATTCGGGCTTGTCGGTGTTGATGAGCGACCTGCTGTCGGCGCCGGTCGACCGGTCGACGGCGGCGGTATTCCGATTCGGGTCGGATACTCCTGCGTTGGCGCGGGATGTCGCCGACCTGATCAGCATTCGGCCGGAACCGGGGGCTACCGCCGATGGTCTGGAGCCCGACATCGTGCTGGTCTCCCATATCGGTTCCGATCCGGTCGGCGTGCTGGCCGACGACCAGCTGCACGACATGGTGCGCCGGATTGCGATCCGGCAACACGACGACACCGATCCGGTTGTGCCGGAGCGGGCCGATCCCGAGGAACTCCTGCGGGACGCGCTGCGCTGGGCCGAGATGACCCGGGTGACCGATATGCTGCCGGGTGATTGGGCCCCGGGCACCGAGGTCGCAAAGGCCCGGTGGCTGGGCGAGCGGAATGCCACGGCGTGGGCCCAGTGGCCGCCTTACATACGCGATCTGCTGATGCAGCGTCACCCGGCGGTGTTGGGTCGGGCCCTCGGGCTGCCGCCATCGGTTCGCGATCAGGCGAATCGAAACGTACTGGAGCAGTCGGGTGTTGAGCACGACACGGCCCAGATGCTGGTGGCATACGCCGATCTGAAGGCGCAGGAGTTCGGTTACTCGGCGGCGACGCTGCTGTTGTTCGAGGAGGTGCGCGACGCCGCAGGCGGCAGGCTGCGGATGGAGTTCCTGCTCGGCCGAATGGACGCGCAGAACATCCTCTGGTGCGAAACCGATATGGCGACAGAGCTATTCGAGCACTATTCGTCGCTGGACGGAGCCATCGAGCTGCTCCAGGACGAGCATCAGGAGCGGGGCGGCACGGCGCTCGTCGCAGCGGTCACCGTGGGGGAGCAGGACGAGACCCTTGCCTTCGATCGGGCCGAGGCGGACGCAACGATGCTGGCTCAGGGGGTCGCAGCGTCGAACGCGGCCATTCAGTCGCGTAAGCCGTATGGTTGGCGACCCGCCAACCACCTGATCGGGCTCGGAACCGGCGCGGAGGCCGTGCGGCATGCGGTCGCCGACAACCGATTGGCGAACGACATCGAGTCGGCCGATCCTGCCGATAACGATGCCGAGGAAGCGCTCGGGGGCATGATCGACGAGATCGGCCTTGGTATCGATCTCCACGACGGCCTGGCCGAATACTTGCAGCAGCCGCCGCAGGACGAGAACGCGCCCGCGAATCTCGAATTGGGTGCCGCGCTGGCCGCGCTCCGGGATGAAGCCCGAGCGCTGCGCGTGGACGACCACAACAAACTGATACAGCGGGGCTTGCCGTTCCGCGTCGATGCGACGATGTCGGCGCTGCCCGACGAGCTGGTGCGCTTGCTGGGCATCCGCGAACAGCTGGCGGCAGACAATGCCGAGTCGCTGGGGGCCGACCTCGCGGCGTTGACCCCGCAACGGGTTGTGGAGCTGGTCGGGGAACTGTTCATGCCGTTGCAGGCCGACGGGTACGACGGCTACCAGCTGAACGAACTGGCGGAACAGAAACTGCGGCAAGGGGATACCGATGCGCTCGGGGTGAGTCTGCGGCTGCGTAGGCTCGACGAGCTGATCGCCGCCGCGACCGAGTTGCTGGAGGCCGACACTCAGGTGCGCGAGCTCGACGCACTGGACGCAGCACTGCGCGAGGCATATTCGCGACGCGAGGCGGCGTATGCGGCGATAGGCGCGGGAGAGCAGCACGCCGTCGTGGCGCATCGGCAGCGGGCCGCGGAGTTCCTGCGGTTGCGGGCCTGGGCCGACCGCCTCGACGACCTGGCCTCGAGCAGAAGCGGCATCGACAATCAGATCGGGGAGCGCCACCAGCGGATCCGTGCGCTGACCCAGGAGAGCGGTCTGCTCACCGAGGCGGACGCGTTGCGGCTGGGTCCGGAAGCGTTGCGTGACATCCGGGACCGGATACAAGATCCCGAACAGTTCTGGCGGCTGGACGCTGTGGTCGACGACGTCGTCGAGCTGAACGAGCTGTACTCGTCGGCCGCCCGTCTCGAGGGCGCGCTGCGCGTCGGCCTTCAGACCGCGACCGCACCGGGTAACTGTGCGCCGGCGATGGTTCGGTTCATCCAGGAATTCATCGAAGGCGCTCTCGGGCATGCGGTGGATCTGCCCAGGCTCGACGACAGTGTTGCCATCGACCTGCAGGGCGTGCGTGAGGACGCGATCGCTCGTGCGGTGGGCGGGGATTGGCGGCAGTTCGGTTCGCTGCGTGAGGTGATCGAGCATGTCCGGCAGCACGGCGGGGCCGTTGCTGGGGCAATGGGTTTCGGGCGGATGGGTGCGCACGCCTTCGGAGTGAAGCGGATCGAGTCGGGCCCCGATGCGGGCAAGGTGTTGGTGTTCGAAAAGGTAGACGGCGTCGAACGCGCGATCCCGGAAGCCGATCTGGAGAAGTGGCGGCAGGCTCGGGAACTGTTGGTATCGGACGTATTCGGCATCGTGATCGGCATAGGCGGGCGCCCGGAGATTCCGTTTGTCGAGGGCCGAAGCCGGGCGGATCTCATCGCCCGCGGCGAGGCGCCGGCCGGTTTCATCCGTGGAATTCCCGCGGCGCAGCTGCCACTGTGGCGTGCGGTGGCGGTGGACGCCGGAGTGTCTGTCCGGACGGTGCTGTGTGTGGTCAAGGGCATTGCGGTGCCCGGCGAGATCGCCGACCGGGTTCGCGAAGCGGCAGTCCGGCACGGGTTGGAGTTGCCGGTGACGGTGGCGGTGGATCCGGCGGCGCAGACCGCGCCGAATCCGCGGGCGTCGACGTCGGAAGTGGCGTCCGCGGCCGGGGTTTCGATCGAGACGGTGCGAGAGGTGGTGTCCTGGCGTGGGCCGGTGCACGACCCGTCGCACCGTCGCGCGCTGGCCGCGGCGCTGCAGCTGAACTACCGCGACCTGTCCGCAGGGGTGCGCGCGGTGTCGGGGCGGGTTGCCGCTATTGCGGTGGCGGCCGGTGTGGATGAGGCGGTCGTCGTCCTGGTGCTCGACGGACGGATGTCGGTCGAAACCGGTGACGGGGCACGGGTTTTCGATGCCATCCAGGATCTGGTCGACTGGAATGCGGACGCGACCAACGGGCGCGGTGTCCGGGGAATCATTCCCGCCGTGCCGGCGTCACACTTGCCCGCACCGGTGGACCGGCGTTCGGCCGGACAACCACCCGCAGGTGTCGGCGACGGCGATACCCCCGCTCCCACAGGTGAACTCGACAATGCCGCAGCAGCACGGACGGCATTGCGGGAATTGCCCGAGGAAAGCCGGGTGCGGCAGGTGGCCGACGCGGCCGAGGTGGATGTCGTGGCGGTTGTCGACCTACTCGCTGGTCGGGAGGTGGACGAGCTCGTCGCGCAGCGGATCCGGGATGCTGCCGCGGAACTCGGCGCTCGGCTGCCCGGTGCACAGACCCAGGACGCGGTCGCCTGGATGGCAGGCACGTCGGCAGCCTCGGTCAGGAAGGTGCGCAACGGTCAGCGGTTGAGCAGCGAGGACGTCGAACGCCGGGTCCGCGCTGTGGCCGGGCTCATCGGCTACTCGCTGCCGGAATCGCCGCAGTCGGTTCCGTCGCAGTCGGTTCCGTCGCAGCGGCAGCACAAGCCGCGCCGTCGGCCGCCCGGCATCAACGGGTTGATGGCAGCCTTGCTGCCGCCGGCGACGATGGCGCAGGTCTACGGCGACGGGAACCTCGGCCCGATCCCGAACGGAGTCGGTGACGGCGCCGCCGCGCCCGTAACCCCGGACAACGGTGACCCGCGTGCCGCGCTACTGCGCGCGGCCCAGGCCGGGGACCGGAATGCGATGCGCGAGTTCCGCATCCGGCAGGACACGGCGGTGCTGGAGTGGCTGAAAACGGAGGTGGACGACCCGGACGTGGCGGGTCGGCTGCGGGAGCGGGTGTTCGACCTCGTGTTTGCCGGGACCCTCCCGCAGGGACGGCGAGTCAACTCCTGGTTGGGCAGCCAGATCGGCCTGGTCGTGGCCGAAGAAGCACAGCGGCACGCGTTCACCGAGCGGGTGTGGGCGTCATTCCTGCGCACTGCCGGGTCCATCGAGAGCCAGATCGTGAGCGGGTCGAACCAACCGACTTCGCCGCGCAGATCGGCCGGTCCGCTGACCGGGGTCGCACCAGAGGTGCTGCAGACCGCGCTGGCCCAGCTGCCCGCCGCCGAGCGGTGGGTGATCTGGCAGCGCTTCCTCTACCAGCGAGACCTCGGTCTGGTGGCCGCGGCCGTGCGATGGCCTGCGCGACAGGTGGCGATCCTGGAACACCGGGCCGTCCAAGCCTTTGTCACCGAGGTTCGGATGCTGTCGGACCGGTACGCGCTGAGGTGGGATGTCGGTCGGGTCGAAGGCGAACGCACCGACATCGAACAGCCCGCGGGTGACCCCGCTGTTCGCCTTGCCACGCAGTTCGACCAGCTGTGCCGCGGGGTCGCCGCCCAACTGCACGAGAACTTCCGGGAGTCGTTCCACGTATCCGACGACGAATACACCCCGCAGTGGCGGATGCCGGACGGCACGAAGATCCCGGCAGGCACACCGAAGAGCGAGCAGGTCGACATCGCGAAGCGGTCGTTCGCGGACCTGCCGGAACATTTTCAGCTGGACTACATGGGCCAGGCCAGGACCGCCTTGCGGGCCGCGCTGGCGGCGCGGGATGCGGGCGTGGACCTGTCCACGCCGTTGGCCATCGAGTTCGTGGCCGAGCAGATTCACGAATCCTTCGTTCACGGACAGGTTTTCGACCGGCGTGAGGCCGGCATCACGCTCGATTCCGAGGAGATGCGCCCGTCGGTGGGGCTGACTGTCGACGAGGATCTGCCCGCATCCGTGCGGGCGAAGAGCTTCAAGGCCGCCGCGCTCGCGATCGAAGCGGTGACGCCGCGTGCACTGGACCACGCGGGTTGGCAACAGCGGCGCAAACAGGCCCTCGACGAGTGCGCCGACTTGATGTACTGGCACGGCTGGGCCGACCGCGAGGACACACAGGCCGCGGAGACATCGTCGGTACTGGCGGAGGAGGAGGCGCCCCCGAAGTCATCTGCCGCGGACACGTCGTCGGTACCGGAAGACAGGCCCGCGAAGTCCACCCGGAAGCCACCTGCCGCAGTGACGCTGTTGGCGACCGTCGTGGACGCGGTGTTCGCCGACACCCCGCAGGCGCAGGTGACGGTTCGGCCGCAGGTGCATGGCACCGCAGGTGGTCGGGAAGTGCGGTTCGACGTCGTCGTCACCGGCGCTGCCTTGTCCGATGCGTCGGTGATAGCGGCGGCCGGCGCCTTGAACGAGACTGCGGACCGTTGGCAGCTCGAATCCACCGCCGACGGTGACACATTCCGCATCGAGTTCTTCGAGCGTCCTGCCGTCGGTCTGGATCCGCTTCGTCGCAAGCACGCTCAACTACTCGTCGGAGTGGGTCCCGGCGTCCGAGAGGCCGAACTCTCGAAGCTTCGCGCGTGGCTGGTCGCGCTAGTGAAGCACAAGTTGCCGCAGGACAAGGTCGACGACGCCGTACTAGCTTTGTCCGAGTGGGGCGGAAACGCGTTGAACCACACCGAAGGCCCGGTGCTGATCCGCGCGACCGTGATCGATACTCCGGGGAACACCAGGTCCTCTGGACGAGTGCTGGTGGAAGTCCTCGATGCCAGCACCCACTTCCCGCCGCCGATTCCTGCCGATGCGAAACCGGGGCAGAGCCAACACGACGCGATGGACGACAACGTCAGCACCGACGAGTTCATCGATGCGCTCCTGGCCAGCCTGGGTGAGTCGATCGACGGCGACGAGACGCTGCCAGGCCTCGATCTCTCGCTGGCAGACGGCCTCATGTCGCGGGAAAGCGACCCGCACGCTCAGGACGACGCGAAACCCGAAGCGTCGGTGGAGAACCGGAAACTGGAGCGGAACCGGGGTCGGCTCGTCGTCCGCGAGACTGTGGATCGTCTCGGCGGATATCCGCTTGCTCCCGGCGAGCAGCATCCGTACCGCAAGGTGATCTGGTTCAGCATTTTCGCGCCGGCCAACCCGGCTCCGGCGAATCCGACCGAGGCGACCACCGCCGACTTCCACGGGACCCGTGCGCTGTTGGCCGAGCTCACCGGTGTCGACGCCGATACCAGGGCAGTGGTGGCGTCGGTGACCGATGCGGTGCTCGATGCCACCGACGGTGACCTGCACCCGGCCACCGAAGTACGCACCGAACAGCACGAATCCGGACACCCTGTGCACCGGGTGGATCTGTTCGCCGAGACCGGCGCCGCTCAGATGAGCGTGCGGCTGGTGGCCCCGGTGGACGTGTCCGCGCCTCCGACAATGCAGGTGTCCGCTCGGCTCGATGCTCGTCACCCGGAGCGTGTCGCCGCGTTGGAGCAGGCGGTCCGGCGTCTGACCCAGGATTGGGAGACATCACCGCAGGCGGCCGAGGTCGCGATGGATGCCGTCGACGGGTACCTCCTGACCGCCGCCACCGAGGTTTCCGGGCACGCGCACGTATCGGTATCAGGCGAGCCGGGCAACCGGACCATGACCATCTGGGTGCGAACTCCTCTGAGTTTCGTTGGTCTGACGGTGATCGAGGACGGAACGGTCACCGGCGCGCACCCGGTATCGGTGCCGACCGAGCTGGATCAGGCCGACCTGGATCACGTCGAGTTGGATCAGGCCGACTCCGCCCACGTCGAGCCCGATCACATCGATCCGGATCACGTCGAGACCGAAATGCCGGTCCAGACGATCCAATTCGGAACGGGCTTCGCGGAGCTCCTTGGTGCACCCGTACCCGACGTGGCGCGTCAGGGCGCGCCGGCAAGGCCTGCCAAGGTCTGCGGTCGCGAGCTGCAGCTGAAGTTCCAGCAGCTGTTGGGCGACAATGGATCTCGGATCAACCCGGCGCCGCTGACCGGTCAGCTGGCAATGGACGGAATGACCGACCGGACCTACGCAGGCGGCCTGGCCGCAGGCTGGCGGGAGCAGCTGTTCGGCCGGGCCACCCGAGGATTGGCAGCGGCGCTGGCCGCGGTGCGCGACGGTGGCCAAGGCGCGATCGCGGGCGTGATCGATCACGGCGCCATCGGCGCGCACGCCTTCGGCATCATGCGAGTCACCAACGCGCTGGCCGCGGCCAACCCGCAGCTACGCGAAGGCGAGGTCGTGGTATTCGACAGCGCCGACCCCGAAGCCGTCCGCAACGGCGGCTGGCTCGTCGGCGACGAGGCGATCGCCGCCTGGATGCAACGGGTGGCCGCCGGTGGCAACGCTGAGATCAAGGGCATCGAATTCGACGAAAACCTCGACGCGGAAGTCGATTTCGACGAGCGCCCGAGTATCGGTTTGGCCGGCGAGATCGGCGCACCGCCGGAAGCGTTGCAGGCAGCCGACGGCGACGGGTCTGCGACGCACGGCACGGATGCGTGGCAGGGCCGGGTCGCCGCGAATGGGACCCCGGTGTTCCGGCGAGGGGTGGACCAGCTTCCAGATTCTCCGGCCGAGCGGGCTGCGTTGCTGGTGGCTGTGACCAGAAGAGTGCCCAAGGTGCTTCGCCCGACAATGCCGGATTCCATCGAGGAGTTCATCAACGCGGTCGAGTCGCTCAACCCGCGCTACCAGGAGTACTGCGATCTGGCGTTCTTCCAGGGTGATCCGCCGAAGAACTCGAGTACGCTGCGAACCCGTATCCGGCAGATTCTGCTCAGACACTTCAGACCCGCCGAGGAGTACCAGGCATCAACTCGGAAGTCCGCGTTCAGTAGGACCGGAGTCTTCTCGATGGCCGATGAGGGGCTGTCCGCGAACCCGGTGTTCCGGCTCGGCGTGGACCAGCTTTCGGACCTGCGGCCGATCGAGCGCATCGCGCTGTTGGGAGCAGTCGGGTCGCGCGTCCCCGATGCGGTCCGCGATGCGATGGGGGACGATCTCCAAACACTGATCCGTGCTGTTGCGCAGCTGCCGCCCCGCCAGCGGATGTATTGCGATCTGCTGTATTTCCAGGGGCTGTCGGACAAGGATGCAGTAGCGCGGGCCTTGGGCATCAAGCCCGCCTCGGTGGATGCGCTGGGCAACCAGGCGGTGCGCGGCATCCGCGACAGCGTCGCAAACCACCGGGCCCGAGCGGGCGCGCAGGCTCCGGAAGCGCTGTGGGTCGCCCCGAGGGCCGCGGATAACGATGTTGCGGGGCATTCCTCGACCCATCGGGCTCAGTTCGTGGCACGGACGGAACGCGGTGCACGTGGTCCGGACGGTGCGGCCGCACGTGCGTGGGATTGGCTCGCCGGGCAGCTGTCCGGTTGGTCGGCGAAGCGCATTGATGACGCGGGTCTGGTCCTTGCCGAGGTGGTCGGGCACGCGCTGCGAGGAGGCGGCCTGGTCCTGCTGACGGTGGAAACATCGGGGCCGCCGCACGACCGAGTCGCGCGGGTGACGGTCGAGGGTGCCGACGGTTGGACGCTGCCCGATGGTGCGTTCGACGACCACCCTGTGGTGGCATCCGGTGTCGGCTCGACGGTAAACGGCTCGACTAGCGTCGCCTGGTTCGAGGTCCGGGAGTTGCGCGCGCTCCCGCCGCAGCTCGGCAACGCGATCGCGCCACCGCCACAGGTGCGGTGGCAACCGCCGAGTGGGGCCCCGGCCGTCGCCGATCTGGCGGAATACGAACGTCCCTCTGCCGCAGCAGATCATCTCGTGGGCACCGGGCCGAAGATCTGTGGTCCGCTGGTGCAGGGGGTAATTCACGCGGTCATCGACGGTCCCGCTGCCGACCGCATGCGTCCGGCGTCGGTGGATGACGAAACGACACGTGCCCAAGGCATGTCGGATCTGGCGTTTGTTGTTGGTCTGGATGCGGATTTCCGTAGCGAGCCGCTCGGTGCGGGTGCCGCGGGTCTGGCCAGGGCGGTGGCGCTGGTTCGTGGCGGCAAGCACGCGATCGCGGGTGTGATGAACCTTGGTCGGTTCGGTGATCACGCGTTCGCGGTGGTGCGGGTGACGCAGCAGTTGCTCGATGAGAACCCGGAGTTGCGGGGTCGGGTCGAGGTCGGCGATGTCGTGGTCCACGACAATGGCTTCCCCGGTGCGGTCGAGCGGTGGATCATCGGTGACACCGAGATCGACGCCTGGGTGCAGGCCGCGGGTGTGGGTGTCGGTGATGTAAATGTGATCGTGTTCGACGGCGCCCGCGATCCGGAGATTCCGTTGCTCGGCCGTCAGCCTGTCGGATTGGGGCAGCGCCGCATGATCGGGGCCCGCCAGGACGGCGAACTCCCCGACACCGCGGAGCAACGCAGCCCACAAGCGTGGGAGCTGGCACAACATTTGGGCAGCCGACTCGGTGTCGATGCCCGGATACTCACCCAGGATCGGCTGCGGCACGCGATGGAGGTCGTCAGTACGCAGTTGCGGCAGTTCGATCACCGAGAATGGAGCTATCTCGTCGCAGCGGGACGGCCGAACAGGCTGACATGGTGGATCGCTCGACACATCGAACACGAATATCGGATCAGCACTGAGTCTGCGGCGGGAGAAGACCACAGTTCCGAGGCTGCGGCGTTGCGGCGGGATCTGGTGGCGATACTCGGGCTCGCCGAACTGCGGCCCGAATCCGTCGAAGGGCGCGACGGTGCCTTCCACGTCGAGTTGGAGACCTTCGCGCGGCGGACGAACCGCGAGAGCGAATTCCAGCCGTTGCTGAAGCTGTCACTACAGTTCCTGGCCTTGGACCTGACGCAATTCCAGCCGCCGGTCGGTGAAGACTCGACCGGTGTCGCCGCCGCGGAGACGGTGACCTACGGTCAGGGTCGCACGAGCGGGGTCGCCCAGCGCGACATCGCGATGGTGGCCGGCGTGGATCGCAGCGCGGTCGCCAAGGTGCTGCGGCACGAGGCGGTCGAACTCGACCTGCGCAGCAGGTTGCGAGTCTGGCTGGTCGCCCAACAGCTCGGATACACCTCGGCAGCGGAGGTGGCCGACGGCCTGCGTCGCCTGGAACAGGAAGCGGGCGGCGACCTCGACGCCACCAGCGCCGTGCCACGGGCGGATGACCCGACCTACGCCGGGTTGACCCAGCACGCCCAACATGCCATCGGCCTGGCCGAAATATCCGAGGGCACTCTAGGTTTCGACGGCGCCGAGAATGCGCTGCGATACGCCGAGGGCATCTGGGGAGAGTTGTTCCGATCGCTCACCGCCGAGCAGAACAGTCAGCTCATGTCGGCCTGGACCGTGGGCAACATCGATGCCTTCAACGGGTTCTCCGTCCCCAACGCGGTGCTGTCCACCGCGGCGGACCAACGGCCCCCAGGCCATCTCGCGTTGCCGCTGATCAAGACGGTCGACGCCCTCGTCGCGGCACAGCCGCTCCAGCAAGACTTGATCCTGGTGCTGGAACTGCGTGCGGGCAATGACCTCGACGCGGTGCAGCCGTGGATGATGCGTGATGCGCACCTGTGGGAGGTCGGCTACACCACCGGCGAGATCTTGGAAGCCGCCGGGGACCGGTTGCGGGACACGAACCTACTGTTCCTGCGGGTGCCCGCAGACACCAAGGCGCTGTGGCATCCCGGACGCAAACAGTTTGTGCTGCAACGCAACCTCGACATCACCCTGACCCGGGTGCGCTACGACGGCGAGCGGTTCTTCGGCTATGGGGTCGCTGCTCCGCTGCCGGTCGAACCCGTCGTGGACGACCTGCCGGACTTCGGGACTGTGTCGCAATACGATGTGTTCCAGCCCAAGCCCCCGACCCAGCCACTGACTCGCCACCTGATGGATGCCGGCGACAAAGACTGTGCCACCCATGTGCAGCTGGCAGCCGAGATCCGGTTGAGCGCCCACGGAACCAAGATCCGGCCGGTGCTCGTGGAATCGGGCATGGACGGTCTGAGCGATGAGGAACACGCGACCGCGCTGCGCGCGGGTTGGCGCGAAAACCCCTACGGATACGGTGCCGATGGTTTGGCATTAGCGGTGCACGTGGTGCGCATCGGCCATATGAGCATGGTCGCAGGACTGCTCGAAGTCGTGCAGCCGGTCCTCGACGCTGGGATGTTGGGCTCCAGTAAGGTCGGTCATCACGCCATCGGGATCATGAGGGTCACCGAGGCTTTGGCGGCTACCTACCCGGTGTTGAACAACCGCGTGGGCGAGCTGGCGGTCTTGGACACTGCCGACTCACAGGCGGTGGACAACTGGATCGTCGGCGACGCGGCGGTGGACGCGTGGGTGCAGCGCAACGCCGCCGGTGTGGGCCGTGTGGATGGCATCGAATTCGATCGCAATGAAGAACCGGATGTGGAATGGAGTCGGCGTACCTCTCGGCTGTTCCCGAGAGGCGAAGAGCACTGGATCGCTGGGCGACCGGACCTGATCGACCGGCCTGCGGGTAGCGGCGGCCGGCACGCGGGCCCCATGGAGGTGAACGCGGCCGCAGCGCAGGCGCCATCTTCCGCGGCGGCACCGCCACTGACTGCCGAACAGGTGCGGATGCAGCAGGCGCTGGACGTGCTCGACGGCCTCGACCGATCGACCCGGACCGAGGTTGCCCGGCTGCTCGACGATGCGCTGAATATCCCCGGCGCCTGGCTCGGGTCGGTGGAGGTTCTCGGCGGGGTCCACCGGATCACCATCCATGACCGGGCTGGGACATTGCTGACCGTCCAGGTCGGTATCGGACCCAGGCCCACCGCAACTGCCGGCATGCATTTGCCGCACGTGCGTGGTCTCGATGACACGACCCGCGCCGTGATCACCGGATTGCTCACCGATGCCGCGGTGCGCCGGGTGACCGGTGTGGAGTCGACCGAATCCAGCCCGTCGCTGGTGCGGTTGCGCCGCCAGAGCGCACTGGTTTCGGCGCAACTGCGCGCCGATCCGCTGTCGGCGGAACTGTTGGCACCGGAGTCCGCTGCTCGTGCCACGTTGCTGGCGGAGCGAGCCCGAGCCCGAGCAGCCTTGCTCGACGCCGGTTTCCGGCCGGAAGACGTAGCCACCGCGCAGCAAATGCAACAGGCGGCCGCCACGGTGCGCGCCGAGCGCGGGGTGCTGGTGGCAGCGCTCGAACAGCCCTACGAGCTGATGATCCGCGTCGAGGAAATCGAGCGAAACGACAAGCTGGTGCGGCAGCTCACCGCGCTGGAAGACGAGTTGCTCGACTCCTATCGGCGACTGCGAGAGGGGACCCGCACGGTCGCGCAGTTCCGGCGGGTGGCGGCCAAGGCGGCTCGGGTCGAGGAGATCGCCGCGGCGGTCACGGCGGTCGAGGGCCGGGACCCGGTGCCGGAACCGGTCCGTGATCGCCCGGTCGAGGCGACCCTGTCCGACCACGGCCTTGTCCCCGAGCACATTCCGGCCGGCGGGGATATCGAAGCCCGGCTGCGCGGCGAGCTGACGCAGGCGCGCCTGACCTTGGAAACACTGCTGGGCCAGGACCCGATGCCGCTGAGCGATGCGTGGTTGGAGCAGCAGTGGGCGCCGACCCCGCACGAGCATCCGCTGCTCGCCGAGGTTCTGCTGGAAGCCTCGAAACCTAAAGACCCACGGCTGCACGCGATCTGGAATCAGGAGCAGGAACTCGCACGATACAAGATCTGGGACGACGCCAACCGAGCCGACCTGGCAACCAGATTCCAGGAACTGCGCAGGCTGGTTGCCCTCTTCGACGAGGTCCACGGCCGGCAGGAGCGGCTGCACGGGCTGCGCACCGAACTGAGTGCCGCACTGGACGTCGATCCCCGCCCGTCCGATGTGGAACTGCTGCAGACGGCTTCGGATGCGGTGGCCGGTGTGGAGGAGGCCACCCGGGATGCGATTGTCCGAGTATTGGACGCCGCGCTCAATATCGACGGTGCCCGGCTCGATGACGTGGCGGTGGTCGGCGATGCGCACCGTATTCAGGTCACCGCTCAGGGCGAACCACTGTTGACCGTCCAGGTCGGAATCGGCAGGCACCCGACGGTGACCGTGAAAGCGCAGCTGCGACAGGACGATCCGGCACGGGCCGACATGGCACTGCGCCTGGCGACCGAACTGGTGGACGGCGGGCCATCTTCCGAGCGAGTTGCCCGGGCGTTGTGGAAGTCGCTGGCAGGTCTCGACGGTGAGTGCACCGTGGACGTTTCCGGGCCGTACGGTGTCCGGCAACTCGACGTCGCCACCGACGACGGAAACCGAGTTCGGAATTGGTATTTCGACGAGAACGATCGGGCCACCGAGGTCCCGGCACCGGTCACTTTCCCGCGCCCGACTGCCCACGAGATCAACCGGTGCGGAACCAAGAGCCTGCAGCGGCTGAGGGACACCACGGGCAACCCGAACGTCATAGTGTTGCAGGCCGGGCTTTCCGGCATGACCATCAGCAGCTATGCCGAAGCGGCGAACACCGCTCGCCCGCAACACTTCCCGTTCTTTGTCGACCGTCCCACCCGGATCGTGGAACAGGCCTTCCGGCTCATGATTTCGCGAATGGCCCCGCAAGACCGCAACGGAGTAGCGGTACACGTGTTCCACGCCTCGAAGCTGACCGACCGGCTCGGGATCAGCGCACACGTGTTCCAGCTGGTCTGGGAATGCGACGCCGTCGGCGAAAACGGCCACATCCGGATCGAGGATGTCGGTAACGACACCACCGGGCAGTACCCCGATACGGACGCGGCGAAGCTCGATCGAGTCTGGGCGATGGCCTTCGATCGCGGCGGCAATGTCCTCGACCTGCCCGGGGAAACCCAGGGGCCCGACGTGGGGGATCGGCGGGTCGGACAGTCCGCGACCTCGGATCGCGGTCCGGAGCATCGGTCCGGAGAGGTGCGGCATGCTGAGCTGGTCAACCAGCTGACGCAGCGGCTGGGATTGAAATGGGGGCAGCTCGCGCAGGTAACACTGCGTCGGGCGGTGCAGATCATCGAGACGCAGCTGCAGCTGCTGACGCCTGGGCTCTGGCAGAACATGGTGCACAACCGGTCTGTCGATGAGGTCGCGGCGCAGGTTGCGGCCTGGCTGGGCGACCACATTCGGACGGACGCGAAGATCCAGCTGCACACGGTGACGATGAACTTGGCTGGCGAGCGGTCCATTGACGCGCGCGAGAAATTGCAGTTGTCATTGCGTGCGCTGATGGCGGCCGACGCCGACCGTCTGGACAACCGGCTGCGGCAGATTCTGGCTGTGCCGAAGCTGAGTACTGTGCTGGTGGCAGGAGCCCCTGAGCAGCCGGTGACCGCGCTGAGGAGGATGGCCGAGGACTTGGGTTCTCCCGAGTTGGCCGAGCTCGTCGAGCTCGTCGACCAGTATCTCTCGCTGAGTTGGCGCGAATTCGCTACTCCCACGGGTGATTCCGTTGTAGCGACCGATTCCGCCGAACGGACACCGCGGAAAATGTCGGGTGCCGAGGTAAGGGCTATCGCGCGTCGAGCTCAGGTGGGCGTCGCCACGGTCTACCGTTATCTGCGGGGCTTGCCGCCGGCGGATCTGGTCAAACTCACGCGGATCCGTGAGGCGATGCTGCACTTCGGTCATGCACCGCTTCCGGATGTCACCGGGGTTCGCGAGTCGCCGGTACCGGCACCGCCGAAGATCGGTGGCAGTGATGGTGTGCATCGTCCTGCTGGTTTGCCCGAGTCGGCTGTGCCCGCCGCGAGCCGCACCGAAATAGATGGTGAGACAACCGCTTTCGAACTTCCGGATGTGTTCCGGGAGGGTCCGTTCAACTGTGCGCCGGCGATGGTCGGGTTCATCAACGACTTCCAGGATCAGATCGGCGTGCGGCGCGGGCCGGGGCTGGTCGATTCGCCGGAGGCCGACGCACAGGGGGTGTACGAGGACGCGATCGCGCGCGGGGTCGGCCTCGAGTGGGAAAAGAACGGCTTCGGGCTCGGGATCGCCGGGCTGCTCGAGGTTCACCGGCTGGTAGCGGCCGGGAAGGGCCCGAATAACCGTCGGGCTGTGGCCGGTGTCATGGAATTCGGTGATGCGGGTGGACATGCGTTCGGTATGAAGATGCGCGCCGACGGCCAGATCGAGATCTTCGAGAAGGTCGCTGGGGAAGTGCACCGCTGGGTCGGCGAGGCGGAAGTTCGGCAGTGGCTGGCCGAGCGGTCCCAACTGGGAGTCGGACGGGTGCTCGGGATCGTCGTCGACAAGAACTCCGGCACGAAGGAGCGGTTCGTCGAAGGCGCTGACCGCACCAGGATGAGGGCTCGTTCTATCCCGAAGGGACGTATCCGCGGCCTGCCGGTCGGGGTGCGCAGTGCACCCGCCGCGCCGATGGTCGGTCTGGCCGAGAATCTGACCCGAACGCAGCACGCCTCGGCAATAGTGTTGGACCGGGCGGGTTTCCGGGTCGAACAGGGCCGGGATCTTCGCCTGGACGGCCGGGAGTTCGCGCACGCCGCGCCGCCGGTCTTTGGAGTTCGGGCGCTGCACTCGTGGCTCGAGCACACTGTGACGGGCAAGCAGGCCGACCGGATCGTGCTGGACCTGGTCGAGGCGGGCGTCGATGTCCAGGAGCTCGCGCAGGAGTTGAGCCGCAGGCCGATCGCTGGGCTGCGCGAGCTGATCGTGATCGATCGATACGGCACGGTCGTGCAGCTGGACCCGACGGACGCGACCGAGGGCGACGAGCCGGCCGAGGCAGATGCCGCGCCGCGGAATCCATACGAGCGCACCGGCAGTAACAACGACGGCAGCGTCGAGTCGGGCGGGCGTGGCAGTGGCGACCGGGGTGGAGATGGGTACGGTCCGCCGTCGGCGCCGTCGGAGAATGGCGATGAACCGGCCGATGGGATGTTGCCTGCTGCGCTGGTCGCATTGCGCCGCGCGGCGGAATTGCGGCTGGAGCAGGTACATGCGCAACTGTTGAATCGGCACAATTTCCGCACCGAGGACCTGGCTCACGGGGCGCTTGTTCGGGTCAGGGTGGAGCAAGAACTCGCCACCCTGACGAGGGCATTGGAGGAACTGTGGGGGTTGCCGCGTGGGACGGTGACTGATGAGGTCACTGTGCGACGGGTGCTCGGCCAGCTGCGGGAGCGGGGCGCCTCGCCCCAGCTGGTGAAGCAGATCGAGCAAATGTTCACCGATCTATATGAGCAGTTGAGGTTGCTCGAGGAGGCCGATCGCCTCTATGGCCGGATCCTGCGGATCGACACGCTGGACGCGCAGCTGCTCGAGACGCCCAGGGAAGGGGAAGGTGCCGAGAACTTCCGGTCGCTGGTAGCGGATGCCACTGCGCTGGGCAGGCTTGCGGATGACCGGCACGCGGCGCAAGACCAGCCGCTGTGGTCGCAGCAGGTGCTCGGCATTCCCGAATATGGTTGGGGTCCTGGGGAACTACGCCCGAGCGTGAAGACCGAGCAGGTCTTGCGCGACCGGTTCGTGACGGTGGGTATGCAGTTGGCCGATGCGCTACCCGGAGTGGATCTGGATGCGCCAACCGTGGAACAGGTCCCACAGCTGCCCGCCAACGATCCTGTCCGAGTGCTGGAACTGGCACTGGAATTCGAGCAGCTGCGCAATGCGATCGCCGTGATCAGTGAGGTCGATGCCAAGGCCGAGCGGCTGCGTGACCTCGATCGCCGGCTGGATGGCGATATGGGGAGATCGGTCTATTCCCGACCTCTGCCAGAAGCTCAGCCGGGCACCACGATTGGGCTCGGTGCGGAACTGCTTGCGCTGCGACTGCGGACAACGGACCGGCGCGATAGCCTGCGCGAAATACTGACTCGGCGTGGCGCACGATTCGGGGTCACCCCGGACGACTTCGGCCGTGAACAGTCACAGCAGCTCAACGGTCGGCGAGCCGCGATGGCGAAGCGGCTGGCAGGATTGCTCAGCGATGTCACGGAGGGGGATCTGACTCCCTCTCGGGTCCTGGAAATCGCGCGGAACCTGGAGCCGGGACTGGGCGGCTCTCCGGCGATCGACCTCGTGCTGGAATTGGTAGAACTCGATGAGGTACTGCGCGTCGCCTCTGATCTCATCGCTGCGGGTGGACATGTCGAACTCCAGACCGGCGTCCTCGGAGACTTGGAAACTGCTCTGGTAGAAGCACACTCGCGACAACGAGCAGCCGCGAATCAGCTCGCCGACATGCAGCGCTCGCACCAGGACAGCGAGGCAGCCGGGCAGTTGGCGGCCGCGGCCGCGCGGTTGGACCGGTCGCACGAGCGGCTGCACCGATTGCGAGCCCAGCGCGACAATGTCGTCCAGATCGCGCGGGGGCTGCGCGAGACGCGGGCACAGCGGGACGCGGCGCAGAAGAAGCTCATCGGATTGGTGAGCCAGCGCGATGTCAACGTGAACCAACTGCTGGATCTGACCACCGAGTTGCAGGGACTCCTACACAAGCAGGTTGAGCTGGAACGGCAGCTCAGCATTGCGTTGATGCAGACAATCCGGTTGCTGATGCCGCCGACAGACCCGACGTCACTTTTTGCTGGGCGCGGCATCACACCGGGTGGATTCTCGGGTTCCGCAATCGCCCGTGGGGTGGGTGGTGGGCTCGGTGCCGGTCTCGTCGGCGGCTGGACGGGTCTGTCTTCGGGTATCGGGGGCGGCTTCGTCGGCGCTGCAGGCATGACCGGGGGTCTGAAGGGGCTGGGCGAAGGCTTCATATGGACGTCGCTGACTCGCGACGGCACCGGCGAGTTCGCGACTTCGGGTACCGACTGGCGTAACCGGCTGAAGCGTGACGTGGACCGGGCACAGCACCTGGATGCGATGACCGCTGTGGTACGCAGGGTGTTCGCGACGCAGCCCGAGAACGTATCCGACATCGTCGAAGCCTTTGTGGCGCAACCGGAGCAGGCGCTCGCGGATTGCCCAGTCGACATGCCGGACGCCGATTTCGAGGCACTCGGCGAGGCGGCTCGGTATTTCGTCGAGGTCAGCCGAGTCGACGCGCGTGGCGCGCAGCGCATGCGGGACCGGGCGGATCGGGAAGCGGCTCGGATCAAGCGCGACCGCCTCGCCCGAGAAGCCGGGCAGCCGGTCGAGGACACCGGTACCCACCCGGTGGAGCCGCCGAAGAAGGACGGCCTCTGCGCGCCATTGGCCGGGCAGGCGGCCAACGACTATTACCACGATGTGCGCGCTGGTCAGCGTGCTGTCGCCATGCCTGCGGTCGCCATCGACGAGGACGGCACCCCGGGTGCCGCGCTGTCCTGGCTGGCCGGCGGGCATGCCGACCCCATCCTCGATGGTGTCGACGGCCAGACCGGCAGTGGTGAGCAGCTCGACCACGGGGTGGCCGGCCATCGGGCCATCGCAGCCAAGCTGCTCGGAGTCGATCCCGAACAGTCCCACACCGACAAGCGGCGCGAAAGTAACCACCGCCGCGGCATGTTGGTGATCGACACCTACCTCGGCGACGGTGCGTCCGAACCCCACGCTCACGCCTACTTCGTGGTCAACCACCACGGAGAACTGCTGAAGTTCGACCGCAGCGGCAATCTGGTCGGCGAGTTCCTCCCTGCCCACGCGGCGGGTCTGGTGGCCTACACGCACGGCATCGAGCTCGACGCCGAGGGCAATCCGGTCCGCCCGCTGGAGGAGACCCTGGACTCGTCGTACGACCAGTCCCCTGAAACGTACCCCGGCAAGCCGCGCCGCCGGCGCATCGGCAACATCACGGGCCGTGACTCCGGCGCCGGCTCGAGCGACGAGCCGAGCGCGGTGTCGAAACCGAATTCCGCGCTAGCCGGAATTCCCGGGATCGACGTCGCGAGCGACGGGCTCTACCGCGCCGCCGGGTTCCTGATCGAGCCGCACGGTGATGGTCTTCGCCTGCACGGCCCGAATTCGGCTTTCTACAGTGATGCCGAGATTATGTCGCTGGCGGTCGAACGCGGCGAGAAGAACCTGATGGTGCACATACGGTGCATAATGCCCGGCCAGCGGGATCACGGACCTCAGGACCTCACCAGCACCACCGATGGGAGTAGCGGTGGGATGCGGGCCGTGGACGAGACGCGGGTCATGCGGGAGCTGGATGAACGCGAACGGGCGCAGGTCCCGGTGGAGCAGCAGTTGCTCGATTGCGGCTTCGAGCCGATCGCGGATGGTGTCCTGCGCCTGAGCCACGGTGATGTGGTACTCACCGCAATGGTGCGGCCCGATGGCGGTGTCGACTTCTTGACCCCGAAACAGCGGTTCGGGATGGACGCGCTGCTTGCGCAGTCCCGGATTATCGCCGTCGATCCGGTGCCCCCCGGCCGGTCGAGGTACCGGCCCGGCCCTCCGTTGGCGTTGCGTCTGACCAACGGTTGGCTGGAGTACACGTTCGTCAGCGATAACAATGTGCTGGAACAATCCCGAGTTACCCGTACGGTCACTCCTGCGGAGGCGGGCGTGACGCCTGTGCTGTCGCATCGGGAGGACACCGGTTTCGTGGTGGCCGGCGACAACACCACCGAGCTGATCCGGCGGCTCGACACCATCAATGGCCACCCGATCGCCGACCTCCAACGCTGGATGCAACCATTCGACCTCGAACACGCCTGGGATGATGGCGGTCCAGTCGATTTCGTCGGTTCGTCCGAGGGTTTCCTCGGCCCGGACGACAGCTTGCTCGACGTGTTGGCTCGCGACAACGACCTCGTCCGCAGCCTCGGACTGAGCCATACCGATCTCGGCCAGGCTGTCCAATTGACCAGGAAACTGGCAAGCGAATACCACGTGTCCGAATACCTCGGCGAGGGGAATCACTCCTACACAATCGCGACGACCGGCACTCTGGGATTCCAGGGTTCGCCGTTCCGAGACGACAGTGCCGGCTCGAACGATTACCTGGTCACCAACACGGCGACCGGCGTCTCGACTCAGATCTCCGACCTCGGTACGCACATGATCGAGCGGTACGGCTTCTACCAGGGCCCTGGAACCAACTACCGGTCGTCACCTGAACGGATCATCGCGACCTATGGGCATCTGCTCGACCGGGTGGGCGGACTGGAACGCCTGCGCGAGGTCGTGGCCGAAGTCGATGCCCGCCACGAGCATGCGGACCTGATCGCCGCGGTGCAGACGCTCGCCGACCTGGTCGGGTCGGAATGGGTCCGCAGCCCCGACCGGCCCGGCTTCGGCAACTCACCCAACGACCTGCCCGACAGCCTCGGCGGGCGTTTGCTGCGCTACCCGGGCCACAGCTACCTGGTCCGGGAGCTGGTGCACCGGGGGCCGGGTTCCTGTGTGCTCGTGGTGGATACGGACAGCACTGGTCTGCGCCGGTATGTGCTGACGAACCTCGCCGGCACGATCATGATGATCGACCGCAGTACCGCGGTGATGCGCGAATTCGTCCCCGGCAGCGACAGATACCGGACTATCGACGCGGCCTTCTTCGGTCCGAACAGGCGACCGGTCCACTCGATCGACGGCGACTGGGATCCGGTCCCGCGGTTCGACACCAACCTGTCGCAGGAGCGTCGCGAGGAAGCCTTCCGGCTCTACGCCGCCACGTTTGCCGAACTGCGAGGGGACGGGCGCCCCGACGGCGAGCTCGGCCGGTTGCGCGACCTGGCCGGGCAACGCCTGGCGACGATGCTCGATCACCACGTCACCACGGTCGAATTCGGCGAGCTGGCAAAGAAACTCGGCCTGCAGGCGCAGACCCTGACCGTGCAGCAACTGACACAGTTGCGGCAGACGCCCGAACCGCCGCGCGAGGCGCCGAGCGGAATCGTGCGGGGTAACGAGGAAGACCTGCCCGCGCAGCCGGTGGCCGAGTTGGCCAGGCTCGCCGCCGAACTGGACCGGTTGGACGGGCAGGTGCGCGAGCTGGACCGGCAGATCGCCGCCGGTGTAGCGGATTTGCCGCGATATACCTTCGCTCCCGAAGCCCGTGACCGGTTCCGCGCGCCGGCCGCGGTGACGGTGGCCGCGGTGGTGACCGGCAACCCGGATATCCGCTTGCTCGGCTGGGATACCAGCGAACACGGCACCTCGACCTATGCGACCGCCGCTGGGCTCGGCGCATATCCGCGCACGTTCGTCGGCGGGTACGAGCAGATGCAGCGGGTGCTGTGGGCGCTCGGCGACGGCGCGTCCATCGTGGTGTGCGATGACAACCACCGCAATGCTGGTGCGCAGGCCTACACCATGGTCAATGTGCGCGACCGGATCGTGGTTGTCGACTGGGCCGGCGCGGAAATCCATGACTTCCCACCCACGGCAGGCGCGGATGTCGCGCGGGCCGAAGGCTTCGTGTGCACCGCCGAGGGCCCGTTGCACCCGATGGCCGCCGAGGTCCGCGCACAGCTGACCGAGCTGTCCGCTCGCCGCGCCGAGGCGCTGCGAGCGGAGGACCCCGACGCAGCGGACGAGGCGCACACCGCGGCATACGACCTGATCTACGGTCCCGGTCACCCCGAAGCACCGCAGTATTCGGACGGAAGCTACAGCCGGTCGATCCGGTGGCGTTTCGAGGACCTCGACACAACGGTGCTGCTCGAGGTGCTCGCCCCATTGCGGGACCGACTGCGCAATGTCGACGACCAGGGCTGGCCCGACATTCACTTCGATATCGAAGGCATGGTCTGGTCGGAAGTCGACGACTTGCGCGAACGACTGAAGGCTTTCGGCCCGGCATTGCAGCGGGTCGGCTGGGGTGGATGGCACGAGTCCGTGCTCAAAAAGCTCGCGGGCCACACAGGGGCGATGGTCCGCGTCGACCTCGACGCGCCACGCACTCTGCGGTGGACGACGCAGGGCTGGGCTGTGGTCGCCGATGTCCCGACCGTCGCATCCGACGGTGTCGTGGAAAGTAATGTCCGCGAACGAATCGCGAAGCTGGTGCGCGAGCGCGACCTTTTGCTCAGGCGGCATGGGATGACGCTGCACGGTCAGCCGACCCCGCAGGGGATCTTGCCCACGCCGCTGCAGGAGATGGTCGCGAGCCAACGGGCGTACATCGACGAGCAGCTCGAACGGTTTGCCATCAAGGTCGGGGTTGCGGAGTCACAGCTGGACCGAGCCACATTGGACGGCGACAGCCGAGTGGACGCTTACAGTCGAGACCGGCTTTCGTTGCGGCGACAGCAGGCCGAACTGGCCCGGCTCGCGGAAGTCGTTGCACTGCTGCACGATCTGCAAGGCGATCAGCCACTGCCGTCGCTCGGCCCGGACGCGTTGCGATCGGAGACCCTGCCGCCGCCGTTTGTCGACGACCGGCCACCGACGGTCCTGGACTTCGGCCTGATCGGTCTGCGGATCCGGCGACTGCGCACACTGTGCGACGAACTGATCGACCGGTTGGGGCTGCAAACTCAATCGTTGTCACCGGATTCGGCGAAACTGGCCGGTGCGCGGCGCGCGGCCGATGCCGACTGGGTGGCGTTGGCCGACGCGCTCGCCGTGGACCCGTCGGTGCTCGCCGACCTGCCGCTGGACATCTTCGGCGACCCGGCGGACCTGGCGCTGGATGATCCGTTGCGGCCGGTAGCCGAGCGGCTCCGGGAAGCGGCCGACCAGCGGGCAGACATCATGCGCAGGGCCGCCGATGTCGTCCGGCTCACCGAGGCGATTGTCGAGCTCGACGAAGCGCAGCGGCTGCTCGACGACGAGGTGTCACAGCGCTACCACCGCGACCCGCAATCGCCGTACGGCACCTGGATCGGGCCGCACATCAACCTCGTCCCGGCCACCGACGGCCATCCCGCACAGCTGTTCGTTGTCGCTATGCCCGGTCGCCACGAACAGGCGCTGCAAGTGCTGGCCGACCAAAGGCCCGAATTCGCCAATGTTGTGGCAGCGGCCTCGCCGTACGAGGTCATCGCTATCACGGTCCGGCCCGGGCACGAGGGGAGGATCGAGGCCAAGTGGCAGGGGCGCATGGAGCCTCGGGAGCCGGACAACGCGGAACTCGGTGCCCGGCTGTTGGAGGCGTATGTCAGGTACCGCAAACGAGGACTGCTGGTCGGGCCGATCGGTTTCGACACCTGGTTGCGGCCGCTCGGCGGCTTGGCTACCTTCGCGGAGCTGACGACACGGATCGCCGCGGACTCCGATATCGACCCGCTCGGACCGCGCGAGATCATCCGCATGCTGACCACCGAAGACACCACCGCCCGGCGGCGCAGGCCGCACCCGGGCCGTCCGACGTGCACCACCACGACGACGATCACCGTCGGGGTGGTCGAGGTCCAGGTTCGGATGGCTCCCGACGGTCGGGGCGGGTTCGTGATCGCCGAGTCCGATCGCACGGAAAACGACCCGGGCACCGTAATTTCGGAGGAGTTCGCGGGCGTGAGCGCGTCCAGCGAGCGGAAGCTGGTGAAGGCGATCAAGCAGGCGCTCGCGGGCGGCGAGCTGAAACTGGTCGTCGAAACCGTCGACGCGCGAGGAGCGGTCGCGCAGCAAGAATCCGACGACGACTGGCAGCAGCGTTTCGAGCGGGAGCTCGCCGAGTCCGCAGCGCTGTTGCCCGCCGACTTCCCACCCGCACATGTCGAGGAGGTTCGCCGCCGAATCCAGGCCATGGCACCGGAATTCGCCGAACGCGGCCACGCCGACTGGCACACCATCCTCTTGGCGGGCCTCGACGCTCCCGCACAACCGACCGTCGCGCCCCCGGCCGCGCCTGTGCAGCTCCCGGCCACGACGACCCCACGCGCGTCCTCGCCGTCGGAAGGTGACGGCGTCGCGCAGTGGGCGAACGTCGACGGGCACAAGCGGCAGGGCAACGCCGAACCCGGCCCGTTCAACTGCGGTCCACTGGTGCAATGGTTCGTACGCGACGCCGCTGCGGGCAATGCGGGCGTGGCGATGCACCCGAAGAATGTGAACGACCAGGCCGTCGCCATGTCCGGTATGGACAGGGTCGAGTTCGTCGCGGACATGAACATCGGCTGGGCCGCACAGCATTTCGGTATCGGCACCGCCGGTCTGGCCGCCATGGTCGAGCACGTCCGTCAACTCGGCGGCGTGCTGGTCGGCGGCGTCGACTCGGCAGGCCTCGGCCTCGGCCACGCCTTCGCCGTCGCGAGGGTCGATGAAGACTTCGCCAGGAAGATGAACGCCCTGCCCCCAGCGGTGCGCGGCGAGCCCGAGCTCGTGGTCGGCGAGGTCGTCGTCTTCGACAACGCCGCGGCCGGCCTGCTGCGCGGCGAAGCGGTCGACAAGTGGATGGTGTCCGAATGGGTCGGCTTCGCGGAAGTCCACGTGGCGGGCCTGGACGCCGATGGCGCTGTGGCACTGGTGGATACCGATGAACTGGCCGCCGAGGTCCAGGAGAAACGCGGTCCGGCGAGGAAGCTCGGTGTCGGCCCGGTAGCGCCGTCGGACACGGCCGCTCCCGGTGACGGCCGGGTGGTCGGGACTGCACAGGACGCAGACCCGACCGCGGATTATCGACGTCCGAGATTACCCGGCGCGTCGAATACGGCTGAGTTCAACGCCTCGCGTGACACCGGCGAACGCCGTGCACCACAACCCGGCGCGGCGCCTGTCACACGCGAGGCCGAGGTGGCCGCTGAGCTGTATCGGCGTTTCGGCGGCGAAGTCAGGGGCCAGTTGCCGTCCCAGGCCGGACGTGAGGTCGTGGACTCCGTTGTGCGCGATACTTTCGAGCGAGCGGCGCGGCAATTTCTGACAGGTCGCAAGCTCACGTTGCAGCGTATTTTCGCCATCGCGGCGGAACGGTTCGCCTTCGATCAGTTCCGACGCGAGTACCCGCACTTCCAACGCCGGATGGCCGACTTCCTGAGGTACTCGCCGCAGGCCGAGCGACTGGCGGACGTGGACGCGGAGCGGATGTGGAACGCGCTGGGCAACCTCCGCTCCCACGGTGCACGCACGGTGATGCTCGGCCGGTTCCGCGATGGGGAAACCCTCACGGCCCTAGCCGAGAAAACCGGCTTCAACGGGTCCGTGGTGTCCGCTCTGATCCGTTCTACCACTACGAACCTGGCGGACAGGCTCGGCGTCGCCGAATCAGAGGCGTTACGCCCCAGTGCCGATCAGCAGTCGCGTCCCGCGGGCTCACCGGTCGCCGCGATCGCCAATGAGCAGGCTCTGGAGGCGTCGCGTCCTGCGGGCCGCCCGTGGATCGTGGCGATCGCCAATGCGATGGGGCTGTCCGAGAGCACGGTGTACCGGGTCCTCAAGAAGCAGAGGGAGCCCTCCGCTGAGATCAAGCGCGTTGTGCTGCAGTGCTATACGGACCTGGGCGGCATCCTCGCCGACCTCGATGCCCCGAGCCCGCAGGCATCGCGCTCGGCGCGGCGCCCATCGATCGCCTCGATCGCACGTAAGACGGGGATGGTCGAGAACACAGTGTCCAGGGTTCTCAACAAACAGCTGGGGTCTGCGGAGACCAAGCGCGTTGTGCTGCAAGCCTATGTGGATCTGGGTGGCGACCCCGCCGACCTTGCCGGACACGCCGATGTCGCCGATGCGGAGCCCACAGGCGATGGCAAGCGCGCCACGCTCCAAGACGTGGCCAGGGCGGCCGGAGTTGTCCCGAGCACGGTCAGCCGGGTGATCAACGGCCTGCCGGTGTCCGAAGAAACGCAGGCGAAGGTGACCGCCGCGATCACCGAAACCGGCTACCAACCCCGCAAGCGTGGCCCGGTGCGTCCGGGTGTGCGGATGCGAGTCGGGCTGGCCGAAGTAGCGGACGCCGCCGGAACCGGTCTGGCGCAGGCACACCGAGCCCACCACGGCCTTCGCGTGGCCGCGCAGACCGCGCAGCGGTTGAAAACAGAAGCCGAGCGGCTCGGGTTCGACGTCGGCAACCCGCGCAGCCGGGTCACCATCGCCCAGGTCGCGGAGCGTGCGGGAACGAGTTCGGCCACGGTCGAACGGGTACTCGCGAATCATGCCGTTGACCTGTGGACGCGGGAACAGGTCCTGGAGGCAATCCGTGACCTCGGCTACCAGGTGTCCGGCGGATACGGCCGTGGCCGGGCGACCGCTGCCGACGGCAGCGTGGTGTCCTGGGAATGGGATCAGATCGGCGCGCATCTGCGGCCGGGTGAACGGATCTGCGGTGCTCTGGTGCAGGAGGAGGTCAAGGTTTTCCTCGGCCCTCAGGGCGCGGCGATCAGGCCCGTCAAGGTCGGCCAGACCCTCGCGGCAAGGGGGATGACCGGTGCCGCCTTCGCGGGAGGGCTCGGCGCGAACTGGGAGGCGTCGCCGTTCGGCCACGGCCTCGACGGCTTGAAGGCCGTGGTGGAACACGTCTGGCTGCACGGCGGCGCGATCGCAGGCGCGATGGACTTCGACGGCAAGGGCGCCCACGCGTTCGCGGTATTCAAGGTGACCGAGCAATACGCCGCCCGCAACAAGCACCTGAACCTGAAAGTCGGCGAGGTCGTGGTGTTCGACAACGCCGTGGGCGGCATCGTGCGCGGCGCCGACGTCGACACCTGGATCGCGCAGGCCGTGGCCGCCGGGGCGACCGAGATCAACGGGATCATCTTCGAAGAAGACGGTACGCCGAAAGATCCGCTCGGCCCCGACCGCAAGCCGATACCGGACCGTGGCCCGAAGGGGCGGATCGGCGCGCGACCGGACGGACCGGATCCGCAGCGGCCCGGACGGGATTCGGAAGCGGCCCGCTCACCGGAACATCTTGCGGCACAAAATATTTCGTCTCACGACTATGTGCTCGACTCCAGTTCCTCCACGTTCGCGCGGCTGCCCGACGGGTGGAATGGGGAATCAGCGCGGTTGTTCCATCCCGACCCGCGGCTGGCGGAAGCGCTGCGGCGCAAGGCTGCCCGGATCCAGGCGTCGAGCGAACGTGGCGAGGCGGCGCTGCAAGCGCTGCGTAACCGGTTCCTGCAGCAGGGGGTAGATCCGTCGGATTCGACGGCCGTGGAGCTGACGGCGTGGTATCTCTCGGCGCTGCGACCCGCGATCGTGGAGTTCTTCGAGCGGGTGGAAGCGGTCCTATCGATCGAGGCCCCGACAGTGGAGCCCCTGGGCACCGATGGTTTGGCGGATGCGCTTGGTGTGGTGGAAGCGCTGTCGCATGTGCTGGATCGTCTGCGCGGCCTTGGTGAGCAGTCGCCCGCCCGGCAAGAGGCGGAGCAGATCGCGACGCAGTTCCATGCCGACCTGAGGAGTCTGTCCGAGCAGACCGCCGAGGTGCTCGACGCCGAGGGCAGTGTGCGAGAACTGCTGCAGCAGAGCACGAGCGAGGCAGTATGGGTCGTGCGGCGGGCCGAGAGCCAGGGCAGGGGATACTGGCTACAGCCAGGGGTGTGGTCCATTCCCGGTAGTCCGCAGCGGTTGCTCGTGGTCGGTGAGCATCCGACATCCGTGGTTTCGGTCGGCGAGCTCACGCGGTGGCGCCGGGACGGGTATGCCGTCACCCTGCTGCAAGTCGGCGTCGGCGAATTGGACGGCGCGATCTGGGTACGTGAAGTCCGCCAGTCGTCATATGTCAACAATTACGCGGGCGACTCCAACTACGGAATTTGGGGGCGGATCGATCAGGATGGAGTGCTGAGTTCCGAAGTGCGGGTCGGCCCCGGCACATTGTCGGGTCAGGAGATGTTCGCCGACCTCATGCGAGCGCTCGGCGACCGGGTCGAGGCCATCGAGTCTTCCTGGACCTCCGGCGATGAATTCCGCGACCAGCTGGACAGTTTCAATGCCGGTATCCAGAACTGGCTGACTCCGCAGGAGGCAGCGCGCCAGACGTTCACCGCGAAGATAGCCGAACGGCTCGGGTTCACCGAGATTGTCTTCGGAGACCAGGAGCTGGCTCGGTTCGGTATCGAGGACAGTGGGCTGGTAGGACGTCCCGGCGAGTACATCGGTGTGAAGGTGCGATTCGTCCGACCGGAACGGGCGGTCGTTGATGCCGCCGAGGATGCTGAGGTGGAGTTGGTTTCGGCCCTGCCCGAGCACGGCGATGTCGAGCTCGCACCGGGTGAGTTGCTGGTGTCCGATCCGGACGGGACAGCGCTGGTCTTGACGAACGGGGGGGTGCTGGCAGCCGTTCCGGATGCGGTGTTCGACCGTATTGTCTTCCGGTACTTCGGATTCCAGCCGGACGTTGGATTGACAGTCGAGAACGGAGTGGCGCACGAGCTGTTCCGGGTCCTCGCGCCGGGTGGCATGGTTTGGATCGAAACCGATCTGCAACCGCGTCGCGGGGATGCGATGGTCGGGATCATTACGCGGAATATGCGTACGGCCGGTTTCGTCATCGGCCAAGCCGTTGCGGGGGACGGGCACTATACGATTACCGCGAGCCGCCCGGACGGAGGATCGGAACTTACCGGGGGCGAGGATCTACTGCGGGCCGGTAACGACGGCGTCGCCGACACCGGCGACGTCGACAACGTCACGATCGCGCACCCGTACGGCGAGGGCACGCCGTGGATTGCCAACGCCTTCGACGGCATGTTGGCTCCCGACCATCCTGTCCTGCACCGTCCGAAGTCTCAGACATTCCAGCTCCGGGTGGTCCGCGACTGGCAATTCGACGACGGGGAGCGCGGCACGGCGTTCCTCCGGCCGGATGGCACGCCCCACACCACCGAAGGGGCGGGAGGTGACCCGATCATCCTCGGGCGGAACCCCCAGGACTACTACAGCGGCGACGATAGTCACCAGGACGCGTACGCCGGCTATCTGGAGAAAGGAAACGGGCCCGGAGTCGCGGGTGTCGGGACGGCGTGGTTCGTCGAGGGCCGACTCACCGAGGTCAACTCGTTGGGCGGGCCGCCGTTGGCCAACGCGTGCGCGGACCCGAAGAACGCCGCGAACCTGCTGTTCGACCTGGTTGAGGCCGGCGTCGATTTCGATACCGCCGCATTCGATCCCGACGACTTCGCGCCGCCCGGTTTGCTGTGGCAGAACCGGTTCGCGGCGCGGTCGTTCGACGACGTGCTCGAGGGCCGCGGCCGTGACGTCGCTTGGTTGCTCGTGGGATTCGGTCACGGTTTCTCGGTGGACCTCGTCGGAATGGAAAGCTCGGGCGACGGCATCGAGGTGACGTTGAAGCTCGACCCGGTTCGCGGCAAACCTGGTCGGGTCACGGTGGTGCTGAGGCGGGTCGATGGCGTCGCGACGGTGGAGCTTCGCGATGTCGATCTGGGTGCGGAGCCGGATCGGGTAGCCGCTGTACTGCGTGAGTTGCAGGACCGACTGACCTCGTGGATGAGGGAATCGGGTGCCGTCTGGTTCGAGGTCGGCGATGTTTCGCCGACCTCGAACCAGACAGCACCCGATTTCACAGCCGCGAACACATCCACGACGGACGGATCATCGCGGCGCGCTCAGCATGTGGTGCGGACCACGGGAGCTGACGCCGCTCCGCGCGCCAAGGCAGAGGCGTTGTCCTGGTTGGCAGACCAGCTTTCCGGCTGGCCTGCGTGGCAGGTCGATCACGCCGCGGGGGCGTTCGGCGAAATGGTGGACAACGCCCTGCGGCGCAGCCCCGACAAGGTGCAGATTGTGGTGGAGACGACCGGTGATCTGGTGCGTGTCACCGTGTTCGATCAGTTCAACGTCTTCGATGCAGAAGTCGATCTTCCTCAGCTGCCGGGCCAGGTCGAAGGGGCCGATGGTCCGTGGATGCGGTCGGGTGTCGATCTGCTGCGAAACCACGACGAGGGCTGGCGGAAAGCGGTGTGGTTCGAACTTCATCGGTCGGATTGGGCCGAGTCGGATCGAGCAGGGCAATCGCGTCGGGAAGCCCCGGAGCCGCCGTCGCGTGGCCCCTCGGGGCTGGTCGGCGCCCGGCCGGACCGGATGGCTGCCGACTCACGCGCAGCCGACTCACGTCCGACCCCGAACACGCTGCGGCAGCGCGCATCCGCTGACAAGACAGCGCCGACCGATGTGGTTGCGGGACAGGCGAATTCCGTCGGTGACGGGGTGGTGGAGTACCCAGCGGCGCCGACCCGGTCGCGCCCCACTCCGAGCACGCCGCGCGCGCTCCAGGAAGGTGTCTCCGCTGAGGGGGTCTCGGATCCGAATGCGGCCGGTCCGAATTCGGCTGGTGGCGCTGACGCTTCGGTCGGTGTGAACGACTGTGTGCCAGTGGCATTCCAAGAGCTGGAGGCGGTGCACGACACCGGGTTGGTGGATTGGTCCGCGTTGGGTGAGGTGGGGCCGGAAGGGGCGTCCGGTAGCCGGATTGCTCGTGCGTTGAAGCATCGGCCGGAAGGTTTCGCCGATCGGGCCGCGGTTGTTCGTGAGCTGGTCGGGCGTGGTGAGAGCGCCGCTGCGGTGCTGTTGGAGGTGTATGACCGCACCGGTATGGGGCACGCGGTGTTCCTGGTCCACAAGGGTGACGGTCGGGTCGTGGTCCGTGCGGGTGGCGTGGAGACGGACTTCCACGAGTGGAGCAAGGATCGACCTGAACCGACCGGAGTCTGGGCAGCGGTCGTCGATGAGGACGGCCGGGTTGTCGAGGGTCTGGGCAAGCGGGAGTTGCCGCTGTTGCCGTTGGATAGGGCATTCGGGCGGAACCCTGATGGTGGGCACCCGCTTTCGGCTGAGCCGAGCGCCGAGGAGGAAGGCGCCCCGGATTCGCGGGTGACGCTCGATCAGCTGCTCGAGCGGTTCCAGGCGGTGGTGGCGCGGCGGATGGTCGTGGTGCGGAATCCGAAAGTCGCCGTTAACCTGATCGACGAGGTGTTCCGCCGTGCGAACGGTCGGATCGGTGAGCTCGCGGAGGTCGAGGATGTCGGCCGGTGGATCAACTCGCTCGCCGACGACGTGCTGTCGGACCAGGCAAAGTTCGTGCGGTTTGTCCGATTCCGCCGGGCCGTTGAGGCGGCGGCGAAGGGCGCACAGCGGAAGGCGTTGGTCGCCGCGAGCGATCACAACTTCCAAGCCGCCGTAGCCGCACTCGCCAGCGGCCGGCGTCGGGTGGTCACCCTGCTGTTCATGCGCGGCATGTCGAACGAGTCTGCAGCCAAGGTCATGGGTGTCGACGCGGATGTGGTGGCGGGTATGGTGCCCGAGATCCTGCACCGGTTGGTCGTTGAACTCGGTGCGGCGGACACGGCCGACCTGGCCGATCCGGATAAGTATCCCGCCGGAGGGGCAGCGCTGGCGGAGCTGCTCGCGGGTGGCGGTGTGGCACGTACCAAGTCAGAGGGGCGGTTCGCGCCCGCGATCGCGGTGCTTCGGGCGGCGCGCGATGAGCATCCCGATGTGTTGGGTCGTCTGGTCGAACAGTTCAGTTCTCAGCGCAGGAATATTTTTGTTCGGTGGTTCATGGGCGAACCGGTGACGAAAATCGTCAAGGCGTACAACATCGACCGATCCTTTTTCGACAGGACTGTGAACTCGGCGATTTTCACCCTTGCTGAACTGCTTCCCGCTGCGATGGAGGCGGCTCGTCTCGCTGAGGCGGCAGCCGAGCAGGGTCGCTTGGCAACACAGGCGGGAACAGAGGAGGACGTGCGTCGCGCGCAGGCGGCGGCGGAGCAGGCGCGTCGCGTGCGGATGGCGGCGGAGCAGGCGCGGCATCAGATGCGTGAGAGCCAGCTGACTCGGTGTATCGGTGAGCTCGCCGCAGCCGATCGGGAACTCGCGGAGATGTTGTTCGTGCGGTCGTTGTCGGTAGCCGAGGTCGCGGCAGAGTTGGGACGCGCCGAAGATGACCTGGCTGGTGATCAGGGGCGCCTCGCCGCGGAGTTGGAGCGGCTGCGGACTGCGGACGACTATGCGACATTGTTGCTCGTCGCCGCGGTTCACGATCGTCGCCCGGAGCTGTTGCAGCCGCATCTGGAGATATTGAACGCGATGCAGCGGGAGCTTTTCGAGCGGTTTTTCGTGCAGCGCGCGCCCATGGCCGTGATTGCGCATGAGCAGGGCACCGCTGCCGGCACTGCCGGGCATCGGCTCCGCCGGATCGCCCGCCTGTTGGCCGAACAGCTGCCGACCGAGCTGCGGGAGCAGTACGCGCGGGCCGGGGTATTGCGGTACGTGACCACGGCGGACGTGGCTCGAGAGGCCGGGGTTGGCGAGGATGCCGCGAAGCGGGTTTTGGGTAACCGGGGCGGCGTCGGTACGGATACCGCACGGCAGATCCAGGCGGTGGCCGACCGGTTGGGCTGGCGACCAGGGCGTTCGGGGGTGATGCTCGGCGATGGTGCGGTCATTGAAGGAACCCCGTTGCTACGAATTCCGGCCGTGGGCGACAGCGGGGCCCCCGACTACAGCCGCCGTGGAACGGGACTGCAGGCGGCGCACTCGGACGATGTAGCGCGGGGCATCCCGAATCCACGTGCGACGGAACATGCTGGTGTGCGGCATGGTTCGCCGGACGAACTCGCCGACGGTCAGGTGCCATCGGAGGAAAGGGATTCTGGTGAAGCCGCGTTGTGGGCGGCGGTTCGATCGGGCGATGGCAGTGCGTACGAAACGCTGTATCGACAGTATGTCGGCTACGCGCGGCGGATTGCGCGGCAGACGACGCGTAGTCCTGCGGATGCGGAGGACGTTGTCGCCCAGGCCTTTACCGGGTTGCTCGCGACTTTGCGCCGTGGCAATGGCCCGACCGAAAATTTCCGTCAGTATCTGGGCGCTACGGTGCGCAATGCCGCAGCAACGTTCTACAGACGCGAAGCTCCTGCGCTAGTCGACGACCTCGAGGCGCTGGATCGGATGCAGCTCGGCGGTCCGCAGGCGGTCGACTCCGGCGCGGACCTCGAATGGCAGGACTCCGACCTCGGGCGCGCGTTCCAGGCGCTGCCGGATCGGTTGCGTGCGGCGCTGCGGTGGGTGGATATCGAAGGGGCTTCCCCAGCGGAGGTGGCCACACACTTCGGTATGGAGGTGGGCGCCGTAGAGGAGATGCTCGACGAGGCTCGCGACCTGTTGCGTGCCATTTTGTTACGGCCACAGGCCGAGGTGCTATCGAGGGCACTCACAGCGGAGGGTGCGGATCTTGCCGCCGTATTGACCGTCGGCGGCGAGCACATGGCGCGGACGAGCGCACTTGCAGCGCTGATACCCGAGATTCGAGCGGCCAAGAGCGCGCGACCGGACGAGCTGGCGAGTCTCATCGAACGCCTCCAGCCCAGGCGACGCGAGGCTTTCATCCGGTGGTTCATGGGGCAGTCGATATCCGAAATCGCGGCTGCGGCACAACGCAGCGAATCCTGGATAACACGGCTGGTGCGAGATGCGGTCTCCACAGTGGTCAGAGGATTATCCGGGATCACTCCAGACGCCGTGACCCGCTTGGAGCCGACACCTCGAAGGGCTCTGGGTTGGTTCATCGGTGGGCTTGCCTCGGCCGATCAGGGGCTGGCGGAGATGTTGTTCGTGCGGTCGTTGCCGGCGGCTGATGTCGCGATGCTGCTGGGACGCGCCGAAGATGACGTGGCTGGTGATCAGTGGCGCCTCGCCGCGGAGTTGGAGCGGCTGCGGACTGCGGACGACTATGCGACATTGTTGCTCGTCGCCGCGGTTCACGATCGTCGCCCGGAGCTGTTGCAGCCGCATCTGGAGATATTGAACGCGATGCAGCGGGAGCTTTTCGAGCGGTTCTTCGCGCAGGGTACGCCAATCGCCGTGATTGCGAAGAAGAAGGGCAACGCTGCCGCCACTACAGGGCGTCGGCTCCGCCGGATCGCCCGCCTGTTGGCCGAACAGCTGCCGACCGAGCTGCGGGAGCAGTACGCGCGGGCCGGGGTATTGCGGTACGTGACCACGGCGGACGTGGCTCGAGAGGCCGGGGTTGGCGAGGATACCGCGAAGCGGGCTTTGGGTAACCGGGGCGGCGTCGGTACGGATACCGCACGGCAGATCCAGGCGGTGGCCGACCGGTTGGGCTGGCGACCAGGGCGTTCGGGACTGGTGCTCGGTGACGGTGTGGTCCTCGAGGGAACCCCGTTGCTACGAATTCCTGCGGTGGGCGACGGTGGGGCCCCCGACTACAGCCGTCGCGGAAAGGGACTGCAGGCGGTGCGGGCGGCGCACTCGGACGACATAGCCCGGTGCATCCCGAATCTGCGTGCGACGGAACAGGAAATGGCCACGCTCCTGTTCCAGCAGAATCTGACAGTTCCCGAGGTAGCGCCCAGACTGGGACGTAGCGAGGATACGATCCACGCATACCAGCACCGGATCGCTCTCAACTTGGCGAGCCTATTGTCCGGTGGGGTGTTGCTGACCGAACGTGCGGCAATGGCGTTGATCAAGAAACTGCACACACTTCACCCGGAAGTATTCGCGCCGCTGCTGCCCGGTCTTACTGAAACCCAACAGCGATACTTCGACCTGTTCTTCGTCCAGGACATGGACGTGCCCGAGATCGCGACGATGCTCGGGCACGCTCAACCGGCTGTGCACACGACGCTGTATCAGGCTGCGCACGCAGTGGTAGCGATGCTCGACCCCGATCTTGTCGAGCGGCACGCGGATACGAAGGTGCGCGAGTGGGTGCGCGCTGCCCAGGAGGGGGACACGGCGGCCTTCGAATCGCTTCAGCAGCGGTACGAGCAGCGAGTCTTTTCGAATGTGCTACTGGCAGTGGGGGATCGAGGGCTCGCCGAGTGGATCACCGCTGCCGCAATGCAGCGCGCCGGTTCCCGAATTCGCCAGCTGGACGAGGACCAGGATGTCGGGGCGTGGTTCGTCGCGGGCGCACTCGACCTGCTTGCCGACCGACGGGACGTCCTCACCCGATGGTTCGCGCACCAGCAGGTTTCGGAGGTGGCAACAGGCGAGTCGGAGGGCGCCGGGGACCGGCAGCGCAGTGCTGTCCTCGCCAACGCTGCCACAGTGCAGGACGGTGGCTGGGAGCTGCTGGTTGCCGAGGCGGTGCAGGCACGGGAACCTGAGCTATTGGCGCCGCTGCGTGCTTTGCTGGCGCCCGGGCAACAGAATTGTTTCGATCTGTACCTCGTGCAGGGCCTGACCGTGGCGCAGGCGATGGAAGCGACGGGTCGGAGCAAGGCGACGATCGCGTCGCGACTGCGTCGGACGGCCGAGCTGCTGGTCGAGAATCTTCCGCTCGACGTCCTCCTGGACTACACGACAACAGGCATGCTGCACCGGGCCACATTGGAGGACGTGGCGAGTGAGGCGGATGTCGCGAGGGAAACCGCCCTTCGAGTGCTGAACGAGACGAGTAACGCGGGACCGGACACCATCGAGCGGGTGCGGGCCGCGGCGGATCGGCTCGGCTGGACGCACGGACGGCGGGCCGTGGTGTCCGACGGCCACGAAGGATGGTCGCCCGTACCGGTGACTCGGGTCGCGGGTACCGGCGGATACCAGCACGGCCGCGGCACACCGTTGCAGCGGATCCACGCCGCGGACCCCGACGTCCTGATGGACGCGATCGCGCAACTCCCCGCGCAGTTCCGGTATATGGCTGTCCTGCTGTATGTGCGGAACAAGGCGCCGCATCAGGTCGCGCGGGAACTCGGTTGTCCCACAGCCGAAGTAGAGAACCACCAGGAACGGATCGCGCCTCGGTTGTCGACGCTGCTCTCCGCCGGAGTGCTATTGACGGACTCGATCGCCCTGCTGCTGGTCGAGGCGGTCTCGTCGGACCATCCGGACGCGGTGACGGTGCACCGTGGGCAACTCGCGCCCGCGGAATGGGAGTGCCTGAGCCAGTATCTGGCGGGCGAGTCGATCAGCCGGATCGCGCAGGCCCGGGAGCGCAGTAGCGACACGGTCAAGGCGCAGCTCTATCACAGTGCCCATGTGTTGACCGGTCTGCTCGAGCCGGATCTGGTGCGGAGCTATACCGATCGCGGCACGCTGCGCAGGGTCACCTTGGAGGATGTCGCCAGTGTGTCCGGGGTGAGTAGGACCACTGTGCAACGGGTGTTCAGCGGTCGAGGCAATCCGCCTCCGGACACAGTGCAGCGGGTGCGGGCAGCCGCCGAGCGGCTCGGGTGGACGGCCGAACGTCGTGGCATCGTGGTCGAGACGCCGACCGGAGTGGAACCAGTTGCGGCGCGGTCTCATACGCGCGCTAGCGGTTCGCCGACGTCTGGTGATGCGGTCGCCGAGTACCAGCGGCCGGATGCTGTGGGGCACAGTCGGGATGGCGATGCCGCTGGGAATATGGTTGCACCCCAGGCAGTTCCGATGGTCGAGCAGGTTCTGCCGCCGAAGCAGGTGGGCGTCGTGGCGCGGACGGCTGAGCTGCCCTCGGTTCCGGTCGGGGAAGGTGTCACGGCCTACGCCGTGCCGGACGATTCGACCGGCACGCGGGAGGCCGCGCATGTCGCCAACCAATGCGGGCGGCTGCTGCTGGCGCGGCTGGGCTGGGTGGCCCTGGACAAGGTGCCCACCGCCGAGGAGCTCGGCGCACAAGGCATATCAGTGAAGAACATTGTCCGCATCGCGGGCGGAAACACGGCGCTGGTCCGGCGGTTCGCGGTGGATCCGACTCGTCCACATCGGGGTGTTGTGGACGCGTTGCTGGCGCTGCCGGAGGCTCAGCGCGAGGGTGCGTCGGTATTGGTGTTCGACGGTTTCGACAAGGCCGATGAGCACGGCGTCGCCGGACATGCGTTCCGATTGGTGTACCGGGACGGTGAGATTCGTATCGAAGACCCGGGCAAGGGCGTATTCGGATCATTCGAAGACACCATGGATCCCGAGGATTTGGCGGACCTGAAGGGTGTCTGGGCGGCCGCGTTCGACCGCGACGGAAATCCGATCGACCTGCCAGGAGCGCCGGCCGACGCCGCCGACCTCGAGTTCGCGGTCGGCCTGTCCCAGGACACGATCAGCGACCAGGCGTTGTCGATGCTGGCCGAGGCCGGCGGGGAGTTCACCGCCCAGCTGTCGCGCATCGTCAAGCTTCGGCACGTGCCGAAGTTCAGGTGGGCCGTGGGTGCCTTCAACTACAACGACCTCACCAACCTCGTCTCGACACGGGGGGTGGCTCTCCCCGACCAGCTGTTAACGCTGATCCACGAAAACCAGCATGCCTTGGACTTCGACGATCACCCTTGGCCGACCCCCTACACCATGTCCTATGACGAGTACCTCCACGCAGTCTTGCACCATGAAGCCAGGGCTTTCGTCACGGAAGCAATATTGGCTCCTGCATTGAGCGCGCGTGGCTACAGCGTCGAAGACCAGGACATGCACGTCATCTACAACCGGGCTCGCAGCAAGGCCATCCAGGCAGCGCTGATGGTTGACATGAACCTGACCGAGTCGCAAAAGGCGGCGGTCGGCGACGAGGCCGCTATCCGGGCCTTGGCAGTGTTCCTCCGGTTTCCTGATTCTTTGGCGAAAGAATTTGGTGCGTCGATGTACGAGGTCGACAAATTCGTTGTATCGCCAGAGGAATTCGTAGAGCGTTTGGTGTCGGCTGGCAAGAACCTGAGCCCCGGGGAATACGTACAACAGGCCGACGAGCAATGGCTCAACGCTCGCGAACTCGCCGAGCACCTGAACAATGTGCACACTCCCACCACTCCGGAGAAAGCGACGGAAATCCGACGGGCAGTACTGGCAAGGACTGCTGCCGACCGGGATCTCGCCACGGTGGACCGCGCGATCGAGCGGGAACTCCAGCGCCAGCGCACTGCCCTGCCGGAACCGGCGTCGCGTGCCGATAGACGTCGTCGCGAACACGCCGTGTTGCTGCTGCGTGACCTGGTCGCTTGGCGTGCCGCAGCGGCGCAGTATGCGGCTGCGTGCCATGCGGCGGCCGATGCAGTGGTCGCACGCGATGTTCTGCAGGACTTGCTGCAGCAAGAGCCCGGCAGGCTGTTGACCGACCATGTCGCGGTGATCGGTGGGGCCGAGCCGCACCTCATCGTTGTGGCCGGCGAAGCTGATCACGTCCGCCTGCGCGACAACGCGATTGCCGCCCATCCCGAACTGGCCGGACTGAACTGTGTTTACCGGTCGGCTTCCAGCGATTGGAACGGGATGGTGCGGCTGGACCGTCTCGAGAATCCAGAGCTTCGACCGGAAGCTCAACCGCTTGAAGTTCCCTGGCTGGACCTGGTCGAACAAGCTTCGGCCCGGCGCATGCGCCGGGTCCGGCAGATGTTGCGCGAGACCGAGATCGGCCGGTGGGCCGACCAGCTCCTGCGTGACGCCGACATTCACGTGCTCCTGGAAGCGAACGCGGACGACAGGCTGTACCCGGCGCGGAAGGCCTTGGTGCTCGATGTCGGCCATTCCGATGCTCAACTGGCCGCCACCATGGTCATGGGCGCCGTGCACGTTCAGTATGAGCGGGATCGTGCCAGCGGCAGCGCCATCCACGATGTGATGGACCCGGATGGTTCGAAGTATGTGGCGGCGCGACTCGAGGAGGAGGCCCTAGCTCAGGGCGGCCGCGCAGAGGCTATGCGGCAACTGCGGGAAATCGGCTACGACACCGAGCCGCCCGACGCTCTGGAACTCGCCTACACGGCGGCATTCCGGGATGCTATCCAGGCGGCCGCGCGGGGTCGCGTGCCCTCAGCAGCCGAACTCGAACTCGCAACCAAAACTGGTGTCGCCGCTGTGCGACCGCTGTTGGATCGCGTCGGACCACGACTGGCCGGGACAACCTACGCCGAGTTCTATCGTTCGGTCTGGAAAGCCGCACAGGGGATGGTCGACGCTACGTCCATCGACCGGGCAGGGGACGACGCACACGGGGTCGAGTCGGATTTCGATATCGAGCTGTCGGCCGAACTCGACGTCGAGGCACGACTGACAGCGTTGGTCGGGGAACGGTACGAGGCTCAGGAGCGTCGGGCGAAGGCCCGTGCCGAACTGGCCATGGTGACAGACGAGGAACTGTCCGCACTGGGCCCGATTTCCGGTGAACTGGAATTGCTGCGCCGGGCCACCGATCCGCGCACCCGCGCCCTGGTCACACACATCGACGCGTACCGCCGGTGGGACGCGCGGGTCGGCCAACTCGACGCCGTGATCGACGCCTACCAGGAAGCTGATCGCCAGCGGGCCACGTGCGAGCGGCTCGCCTTCGAACAATCGCTCGATCCGGCGCAGGCGCGGCCGGGCTCGCCGTTGATGAGCGACCTGACCCGAGAGCGGGACGCGGCGCAGCACGCATTGGCGCAGTTCCTGGACATCGAACTGGTGCAGGTGACCGCGGACCAGGCGTACAACCTGTTGGGACAGGCGCAGCAGCAGCAGCACTCGCCGTTGCTCCCGGACGATCCGAGGAGGTTCCTGTTCGCCGACCGGATAGCCGGAATGTGCGAGCGGTTCCTGGCAGTCGACCCGGTCGTTCGAGCCGTCGGCATACTGGAGGAACGGGACGCGCAGGCCCGACGGCTCGACGAGCGGGCCAACCCCGTGGTGGCGGAGCCGGTCGCCCCCGCGACCCAGATCCGGGAAGCGCTCGCCGAGGTGCCGAACCTCGGCACCGACGGCCGCGCTGCCGTCACTGCGGTACTCGCAAAAGCCTTGGAGTGCAAGGGTGCTCAGCTCTGGCCGGTGGAACGCCTAGGCGCAGGGCGCCGCGTCCAGGTCCGTGACGCCGACGGCATCCGACTCCTGGACGTCGAGATGGCCGACGGCACGGTGATGGTGCGGGCACCCCTGCACCGGGACCGGCGGGATCATGCCTTGCTGGCGCAGGTGCTGCTGCCCGAGCTGATGACCGGCTGGGCCGATCCTGATCAGGTCGCCCGAGCGTTCGCCACCGTCCTCGAGCGGATGTCCGGCGTCGGCCCGCGCCCCACCGCGCCGCTCACCGGTGCCGACGGTGTGCTCACTATGGAGTTGTCCGGGCCGCGAGGCTCCAGGCAACTCGATCTCACCGCCGAAACCGACCGCGGCAACTTGGCGTTGTATTTCGATGAGGGGGACGATGATTCGGGAGAAAGGGGCCCTGCCCCCGATCCTGGTTCGAGCCCGAACATCGGCTCCTCCGACAGCCGCCGGCCAACCTCCACGCGGCAGGCGGCCTCCCCTCGACTCGCTGGGTCGTCGCAGGAGCGGGCAACCAACGATCCGTCGCCGGAGGCCGAGAACGCACACGGCATTGCCCCCGAGGTGGTGACTCGGCCGCGGCTCGGCGCCGCCGATAAGTCGACCGATCGTGTGGTGGCGCCGGGTTCCGGTGTCGGGTTGACGGTGGATCCGCGGCCGTTGCACGGGTTCGATGAGGAGTTGGGGCCGGATGCGTATGCGCTCGGGCGGCCGGGGCAGTTGGGGGAGTGGTTGCGGCTGGCCAGGGCTGGGGATGTGCGGGCGTGGGATCGGTTGCGGGAACGGTTCTCTGGTGAGGTGCGGCGTGCGGTGGAGGCTGTTGTCGGGCCGGGGGAGGTGGCCGATGGGCTGGTCGCTGAAGCGTTCCGGCGGGCGCGTGGGCAGCTCGATGCGGTTGCGGCCGGGCTTCCGGTGGCGGTGTGGTTCGGGCAGATCGGGACGCGGGTAGCTGCCGAATTTGTACGGTCTGGTCCGGGTTCCTCGTTGTCGGGTCGCATTGTCGAGAGTGGTTCGGCAACAAGGGATGGCACCGTCGAGCCCCAGGAGACTCCGGTCCTGCCCGCGGAACCGGTGGCCGTGGAGATCCCCCCGGAACTCGATGGGGAGATCGTGGTTCAGGATGTGGACCCGGCGGCGATCGCCGCGGTACCGCGCTACCACCGCGAGTTGATCGCGGGCCTGGTGTTCGGGGTCGGTGCGGACGGCACAACAGCCACCGTGGCCTCGGTGGCGACGACAACCGAGGGACGCCGCCGGATCACGCTGCAGCTGCACGCGGTCGAGATACGTGACGTGATGCACGAGGAGCTGCGCATAGCGCTCGGGTTCCCCACCTTCGTGTCCGTCCACATCGGTGATCGACCGCTGGAAATTCATGTGCGGTACCAGATTTCGGATTACGGTCGGATCGAGGTCATCGTCCTCTTCCGCGAAGTGCAACCGCGTGACCCGGACGTGGCGGTACTGCGCGGACTGGTCGATGCCGCGTTCGTCCGGATGTTCCCCGACCGCGCGGTCGTCATCATGGAATCGATCATGGAAGGAGAGGCGTCACGGGACTTCGCCACCCGGGAGCTGAAACCGGGTGCGGCGGTGGTGCGGTCCGGCGGATGGGTGATCGCGGATGGGGCCCGCCAGGTCTCGGGGACCGTCGATCGAACGGACCTGCCGCTGACCGAGCGTGCTACTGCCGTGGCCGAATGGGTGGAACAGCGGCTGCGCGAAGTGCAGTGGGGAACCCCCACGGAACTGGAACAGCTGTGGTTGGACATCCGCGACCAGGTCTTCGATACGCCGCACGTGGAAACCGCCGTGCTACAGCTCACCGTGACATTGCCTGACCGCGCCACCCAGCCCCGGGTGACGATCACCGCCGCCGAGCCGGCCGAGCAGGCTGCGGACCCGGGCCTGGAGCACAACGACGCCCCGGAGCTGCCGGAGCCGGAGGCATGGTCGGTCCGGCCGCTGGGAGCGGGACCGCAGCCGCCGGTCGAAAACCTCCCGCGCACCGGCGGTTACATCGCCGGAATGGTGCGCGCGGCGCAGGCGGGTGACGAACAGGCATTGGATCAGCTGCGGCAGCGCTTCGGGGCGTCGCTGTGGATGGTGATGTTCGACAAGCTGCGTGCCGCGGATGCGGCGCAGCTCGCTGTCGAGGAGGTATTCGAGCAGATCGCCGCAGCCACACTGCATGACGAGGAGGACGCCGGAGACTGGCTGGGGGACCTGGTCGATTCCGTGGTGGACAAGTGGGCACGCCTCATCGGTGTCGAGGAGTCCGGTAGGGCTGCCGACTGGGGCGATGAGGTGTCGGTCGAACCGGTCGGCGGCAGTATTCGGCAGCCTGTTCTCCAGGACGAGGAACGAGCGGCCGTACTGGCGATGTTCGAGGCGAGCTCGACCGCGGAGCTGGTGACGGCTCTGGGGGCGACTGCCACCCACCTGATGTCGCCGGCAGTGGCAGAGGCTCAGCATCGCTATCCCGACGAGTTGGCCGACTGCATCGATCGACTCACTCGACATCAGCGCCTGTGTCTATATCTGCGTTTCGGGCTGCGGCTTTTGCCCCACGAAGTGGCGGCAGTGATGCTGCGCACTCCGAATGCGGTCAAGCTGCTCCAGCGCAATGGTTTCCGAAGTTTGTACAGGCTGCTGCGTACTACAGTCGTCGCCGACCGACTGCCCTTCGGGTCCTCCCCAGCCCACAGAAGCGGTGGCCGCCCCGCCAGAGCCGAGTTGCAACCGCCGAGCATCGATGCCGCGCCGTCGGATGGAGCGCTCGCCGACGATTCCCCCGGCGGTACCGGGTACGTGGTCGTTTCCGAGCTGTTGGCGATGATGGACCTGGCCAGGGTTCAGGCGTTGTTGGCGGTTGGGCGCCCCCCGGTGCTGACCTTGGTGGCGGCACTTCGCTCGCCGATCCTCGGGTTGGCCGCGGGCAGGCGGTTGCCCGGGTCTGGGTGGTTGGCCCCTGTGTTCGGGGTTTCCACGACGACGGCGGGGGAGGTATATGCCCGACTGCGGGATGACGGGTTGGTGGTGTCGCGCAGCCGTGTCGGCACCGTGGTGGCCGATCGTGACCGCCGTCCCGCCGAAACGCAGTTGTCGGCTCCAGATGATGGTCGGCCGTTCGGTGAGAGGTATCGCGGCCTCAGCGTCGAGTTGCCTGCCTCGGTACAGGATGTTGCTCGAGCGGCCGGGGTGAGCTCGGATACGGTGGCCTGGGTCTTACACGGGCAGACCCCGGGTAACCCGCAGAAGGCGAGTCCGGCCACCCAGCATCTTGTGCAAGAGGTTGCGGGCCGAATCGGGTATCGACCGCCGCGGTGGCGCGGTGAACGCAAAGCTACTATCCGTGATCTGGCGAACCGGGCCGGGGTGGCGAAGCAGTCTGCTCATCAGCTGATATACGGCGACACGTCCACACTGAGTGACGCGGAGCTGGAGAGCCTGCTGGCGGCGGCGGAGTCGCTCGGGTTCCGAATCAGCTGGCACGGCGACAGCACGGCGGAGTATCGCCGTCCTCTCCAATCATCAAGTGCAGAAATCGATTCCGAATCCTCGGAGGACCAGTGCTGGGCATTGACCATGGGCCGGTTGCGGACCCGCACGGGCAACCGGCGTATCGAGGCGCGACCCAGCGGCATAGGAGGCACGCTGGTCCGAAAACGAGCGCGGAACGCGGGCTGGATGATGTGGCGGCTGCCGATCGATCCGGATCGTCCGCATCTGTTGCTGGAGGAGGCTTTCCGAGCCTGGGTGGACGGACTGCCTGCCGCCGAGCGCGACGGTGTCTCGTTGGTGGTGGTCGACGGCTACCGCGAAGCCCGCGGCGGGGTGGACGGTCACGCCTATCTGTGGGAATACGAGTACGACGAGGAACTCGACAGCGGCACCATCGTCATGCGAGACCTGGGTATGGGATTTTCCGGGGCACTTCGCGAGACGGTGGCCGCGGAGGGCCTGACGGGTATCTGGGCGATACCGTTCGACCGGTTCGGTGACAACACCGCCGACATGGTTCTGCCCGGTGGTGAAGTCGACCTGCCGCCTGCGGGCTTCACGGTCGGTGCGACCGAGAAGCCATCGCCCGCTGACGAACCCGATCCCGACACGATTCTGACCTTCGATCTGGACCACCGCCACGGTGTGGACGAGGCCGCGGACGCGCTGCATAACATGCTGCGGCGGGTGGGCTGGCGCGACCCGGCGCACCTGGCCGCGGTCCCGGATCTGGTGCGGCGCGCAGGGAATGAGGCCGTGGCGTTTCTGGCCCGCTATCGCCAGGCTCTGGAGAGCGGCCCGCCGATCCAGGGCACGTACGACCGGGAACGGGCCGCAGCGACTCTGCAGGTGCGACTCGCCGTTCGTATGTCGCCGACGCCCGACGGCGCGCGGTCGCTGCACGTGTCCGTCGAATGCGCCCACCACCGCCCGAGCATGGCGTGGGACTCGCCGAACGAGTGGCCGGCCACCCTGCACAGTGCCCGGGCCGTGGGGCCCGAGGTGCGTGAGCTGCTGTCCTCGGCGACCCGGTCCGGGGTGGAGCAGTGGGGGGAGGTGTGGGCCGACTTCACCGAGCCGCCCACCGGCGCGCCGCCCGCCGAAATCCCGCCGCCCGCAACGCCGTACGAGGCCAAGGCGCGGATCGTGAGGGCGATGTACGCCGACCACCACGTGCGGTTCGTCGGGTGGGAGCCCGACGACGTCCAGCCGGAGGACCTCGCGACCGTGGACCGCCAGGCCCGGGCGCGGTTCGCTGAGCAGGGTCGGCTGCATTTGCGGGGGATCCGGTTCATGCACCCCGATGCCTCCGGGGTGGTGCGGTCCGACAACGGTTGGCCGTTCACCAACGACGCGGAGACCCCTTCGTACGGCTCCGCCGACCCCGACGGCGCCAACCACTACGCCGTGATCATGGTGAACATGCACGTGATCACCAACCACGACGCGTTCGTGACGACTATCGCCGAGCGCTTGGCCGACCACCGCCTGGCACCGATGCCGGACGGCGAGTTGGCCGGGGTGTTCGACCACGAATGGGGCCATGTCGTGGACTCCTACAGCGGCTGGCGGCTGTCGCGGATGGGCGAGCCTCTGATGATGTTCGTCTACCGCACTCTGCAGGAGCGCGGCCTCATTCCGGCCCAACTCGGCTATCAACTCTGGCGCGACCAGGTGGTGGGCTATGCCTTCCACGGCGAACGCGGTGTGGGGGTGGTTGGACCGACCACCGAGGTCTTTGTCGAAGACCAGTATTTCTGGTTCGACCCGGAGGGCTTCGCGGAAGGCAGCCGCATGGCAGCGGTGGATACCTCGCTGCCGGCGACCCATCCCGCGCACCCGCTGCGCTGGCTGGCCCACCGCTACCCGGACGGCGTGGTGCCGGAGGCGGAGCAGGTGTGCGCGGACTGGCTGGCCGACCATCGTGTCATCAACCCCGATCTCCCCGAACCCCCGCATCCCGACGCGGTCGCCCTGTACCGGCGCTACCTGGACATGCGGGGCACCGGCGACCCGAGCGCCGAGACCCTCTTGGCGGAGATTCATCGGTACATCCCGACCGAGGCCGGCCGCGCGTTCGTTGAGCGCTGGGTAATCAACGAGCGCATCGGAACCGAAGGCGAGCAGGTCGACTTCGGGTCGCAGAATCAGCTACCCCCGAAAACCGTTGTGGATCCGCTGGCAGGGCGCGATATCGCTGTGTTGCCGTTGCTGCGCGAGGGGGTCGAGGCGGAGAGTGACGCCGCGGCGAGTGAAGCCGCTGTGTCGCGGATCGTGCGCTGGACCGAGACCGGGTGGGCGGAGGTCGACGCCGATCCGGTCGGCGGGGATTCCGGTCCGGTTGCTGTAACCCCGGATAATGATGTCCACCAACAGATTTCGAATCTGGAACGCGAACGCGCCCAGCTGATCAACCGGCTGGGGATGGACAGCAGCGCATCCGGTGTTTCGTTGCCTACCTTCCCGATTCGGGACGCGATCGCGACCATGACCAACCGGCTGGCCGACGATCTCACGGTATTGACCGCGTGGCTCGGCGCCGAACCGGATCGGGTCACCTTGAACTACGACTCGTTGCGCGAGTTGAACGATTTCCGCAACCGCATCCGGCGCGAGAGTGCGTGGCTGGCGCGGTTGTCGGAGGTGCTGGATGGGCTCGATCAACTCGGCGACAACGCCGAGTTGATGGTGCCGATCCCGCACCGAGCCCGCCATGAAGATGCTGCCCTCGACGTCGAGGCCGCCGAATCGCGGATCGCGGGTCTGGCGCAGGAGCGGAAAACCCTGGCCGAGCGACTGGACATCGCGGACCCGGTTCGGTTGACACCGACCTCGACGCAGCTGGTGCAACGGCGTCGGGCGGCCGAGGCCGACTGGGTAACGTTGGCCGAGACGCTGCACGGCGATCTGGCGGATCTCGCCGACCTGCCGCTGGATATCTTCGGCAATCCCGCCGACCTTCCGCCCGGTGATCCGCTTGTGCCGCTCGCACAATTCTTCTGGGAAGCGGACGAGAAACGGACCGAGATCTCGAGCCGCGCAGCGGATATCGTCCGGCTCATCGATGTCGTCGCTGAACTCGACCAGGTGGCCCGGGTGCTCGATGTGGACCTGACCGCCGGCACCGAAGCTCTCGCCGACCCGGAGCGGGCCGGATCCGATGAACAACAGCAGCGGCTCGAGCAGGAGAGTGAGCGCGGCCGAACCTGGATCGCCCCCGAGACGCCGAAGTCACTGGTTCGTGTCATCCGCAGGCGAGTCATCGACCACGAAAAGGAATTCCGCCGGCGTCGCCACCTGGCGTGGTGCGTCGCTGTGGTCGATCACCTGGCCGAGATCGTGCTCAACGCCGCCGACGAGCCGGACGGTGACACGATCGATCGGCAGCGGCTGGTGCGCATGCTCACCTGGAATATGGCGGCGGCTCACCACTCGCGGTCGTTCAAGGCGCTCGACTACAGCGCCGTCGATCTACCGGGTTTCGCCGAAAAGTTGAGGTGGCTCGACGCCGACGTCGCCTGCTTGCAGGAGTCGGAGATCGGTCCGGACGGTTCGACCGCGCGGCGACTGGCCGACATGGCCGGCTACCCGTACGTCCATGAGATGGAGATGTGCCAGTCGCACATGGACACGACCAAGATGCTGGGCATTGCGGTGATCAGCAGGCTACCCATCGAGGAAGTCCGCGAGATAGAGCTGCCGACTCCGAGGCTCGAGCTGAAACTCTGGGGCCAGGTGTTGGTCCCGTACAAGCGGAGCGCGCTGGCGGTCAAAATCGGCGGTATCTGGTTCGTGAATATGCACCCGACGCCGCTGGGATTCTTCGGTCGCAGCTACGAAGAGCGCGAAGATGCCGAAGGAGCGGCGCATGGCAGGGAGATCATCGAGCACCTGCTGCGCTCTATTCCGGATGGTCCGGTCGTGTTCGGCGCCGACTTCAACACCGATGATGTGCGCCTGGTGTACCAGTCGGTCATCGACCGATTGGGGCTCCGTGTCGCGCTCGATCCGGAGACCTGGACCGTGCCCGGGTGGGACGGTGCGCCGGATCAGGTGATGGCCTCCGCGGAACTCCAGACGATCGACAGTGGCATCGAAGTCACCGACACCGACCACTATCCAGTGACGGCCGACCTGTGGATTACCGACGAGGGATTGGCCCGATCGTGGATCGCGGCGCGGTCTGCTGTCGATCAGCCGAACCGCGACGGTGTGGATGACGAGGGTGACAACAGCGACCGCGCTGTGGGGATGTCCGGCCCGCCGGACACCAGTGCGCCGATAGATGCACCGGTCGGCCGCGCGGCTGTTCCCCCGTCCGCCGCCGACAGCGCCACGCGGCCTCCGACCGTAAGCAGCGCAGCCAGCGTCGAGGATCGCGATGATTCGGTGAACCTCCCCGAGGTTGTGCAAGACCAGGCGACGGCGAGCCTCCCGGAGGAGGCTCAGCTGGGGTCGGACGCCTTTGAGGCGAATTTCAGCACCGAGGTGGCGGCGATTCGTCGCGACATCACGCGGCTGCGGTTGGTGTCGGAAGGATATGAGCAGGTCGGTGCTGCACTGGACCCGGCTCAGGTGCGGTCCAGGGTCGACAAGCTGGACGAGGAGGTCAACCGTCGGCAGCGACAGACGCGGGCCTGGGGTATCGACGAAGCGGACCGGTTTGTCGATCGTCTGCTCGAACTCCAGCCGCTGCGACGTGGTCTGAACGGATTGACGAGCCCGGGGCCAGAGGTCGCCAGGCCCGACGATTCCCCCGCGCTGTCCGCGAAGCGTCGGATCATCAAGGAACTGACCGCGGTTCATGGTGCCGGTGGTCCGGAGGACGCCGATTACGTCGAGGTTCAAGGCTTGTTGCGAGACGACATCTCGCAGCAGACCGCTGAATATATCGTGTACGCGATCGACTATGTGCTGAAAATGGCTCCACATTTGCGTCTTTCGGGTATACGGTTCGCACCGCTGGTAGGGGCGTTCGCCGAAATATCCTCCGGACGTAATCTGACGATTGATCTTCGTTGCGCTACTCACCCGGATGAATTCGCCGCGAAGTGGGCCAAGAGAGTTCGCAAGGGATGGTTTTCATCCGGCACTGGTGATCCGTGGATCGACCTGTTCCTCCATGAAATTCTCGGTCACGGAAGCGACTGGGCCGGTGGGAGCGTCGGGTTTGCGAAACTGTCGTATGCACGGGTCGATCGGCATATCGATGCCGCTTTCGCTGCGTTGACCTCGTCCGGCGAGATCGCGGTGCGTAAGTGGCGATGGCTGTCGAATCTCTCCACCTACAGCCTCCGGCGCCCGGTCCGAATCCCGTTTCTGGTTCCTACCCTCGACAAGGGGGAAGCGCTGGCCGAAGCGGTCGTCCATATCCGCGGGAATCCGAACTCCGATTGGCGCTCCCCGCAATATGCGTTGTATCGCGCGCTATACGACATGCCGATCTTGGATATCGCGGAGATCGAGCGTTTCCGGTTGGCGGAACGACAGGGAGTGGCGCGACCGCATCTGTCAGATGAGCAGGCGCTGCCGACCCCGACGACCGATGGCGCTGCTGGATATGTGCGGCCCGGTGCACCGAGCGCGCACACGTCGGGTGATGGCACGCAGGTCGGCAAATCGGCCGACCTTGTCGTGGGTCCGGATGTGGACGAGGCCCAGCTGGATTCGGACGCCCTCGTGGATAAGTCGACCGATCGTGTGGTGGGACCGGGTTCCGGTGTCGGGCTGACCGTGGATCCGCGGCCGTTGCACGGGTTCGATGAGGAACTGGGGCCGGATGCGCATGCGCTCGGGCGGCCGGGGCAGCTGGGGGAGTGGTTGCGGCTGGCCAGGGCCGGGGATGTGTCGGCGTGGGATCGGTTGCGGGAACGGTTCTCCGGTCAGGTGCGGCGTGCGGTGGAGGCTGTTGTCGGGCCAGGGGAGGTGGCCGATGGGCTGGTCGCTGAAGCGTTCCGGCGGGCGCGTGGGCAGCTCGATGCGGTTCCGGCCGGGCTTCCGGTGGCGGTGTGGTTCGGGCAGATCGGGACGCGGGTAGCCGCCGAATTTGCATGGCCTGGTCCGGGTTCCCCATTGTCGGGTCGCATTGTCGAGAGTGGTCCGGCAACAAGGGAAACGGATAGCGACGGTCAGAAGCGGGAACCGGCGGGGTCGGATCCGACGCCGACCGACGCCGACAGCGAAAACCCTTCGGAGTACATCCCACTGGAGGACCGAGTTGTCGCATCGAGCGAGGCGACGATCACTCGGGAGGACTGGGAGCTGGGCGACCGAGACGTCACCGGGTTGCTCCCCGGGTATTGGTCTTCCGCGGCCCATCGGCCCCTGGCGGAGTCGTTGGTCACGGCGTTGCTGGACGACGCGTTTCAGCACAGTGGTACTGCACGGGTGACGCTCTGGGTATCCGGAGTCGGCGTCTTGCACTGCACGGTCGTCGCCGACGGCCGGGAGTTGCCGACGCCCGCGCTGCCGGGGCCGCAGCACCAGTGGGTGCCGAAGTTGGACCGGGCGGCCACGTCGTGGGGTTTCGCGCTGCGTCGCGATCCGGCGGGCCGGGAGGTCGGTTTCGTCCTGTCATCGTCGGACTACACCCCGCAGTACACGCCGGACCCGTGGGCCACCTCCGATGCCACTGGTGAGCTGGGGCCGGTGGACTTGACCGCAGGTGTGCGGATCAGCCGGGATCAGCGTGAGCTGCTCGCACAGGTCCGCGCCGAGGTTGTCCAGCTCGCGGGTGTGGGCCGGAGTCAGACCCTGTTTCCGGAGCAGGCGCTGATGAACTTGGTCGAGAACGTGTTCCAGCACACCAACGGGGATGCGGTCGTGACGGCGACGGTGACCGACGGCGTCTTGCGGGTCGAGGTCACCGACAACAGTCGTGAGCTGCCGGTGCTGGACCCCGGAGATCGTCCGGGCCGGGGTATAGCCATGGTGGACCACACTGCCGACGGATGGGGCGTCGAACGGCACCGACGCGGCAAGACGACGTGGTTCGAGTACAAGCTCACCCCGACCGCAGCGGATCCCGAGTCCGACCATCGGGCCGACACGGTGGCAGGCCTCCTGGACGAGTCGCGCGATTGGCTCGACGAGGTGGCGCTGAGCAGCGGAACCGTTGTCGAGCTCGTCCAGTGGTCGCGCCGGACTTGGCACGTCGAGTTGGTCGGCTTCGAGGACGCCGAGCCGGCGGCGACCCGGCACCTGGTTCGGGGCTTGAACCACATGCTGGACCGATATCGGCGGCAAATTGCGGTGCGCAATGGCATCGCCATCACCATCGGTAAAGTCGCCAACGGTAACGGCGTCGACATCGTGGCGAGCCGATCCGAACGTGGCCACGTCACCATCGAGTCGATTACGGTCGATCCGGGCTGTCTGTTCGGCCCACTCGAGCCCACCGACCAAAGGCTCTATGCCATGGCTGTCGGCGCGGTCGGCGGCGTCCTCGCCAAAGCGGGGGTCGGCCTGAAAAAAGCCTGGTTCCAGTATCTCTGGCAGCACTTCACCGGGTCGCGGCCCGAGCTGGGTAACGATGCCGAAGCGGCGTTCGAGATCTGGGTTCGTGAGCAGCTCAGCGCGTCCGCGTTGCCATCCACCACCCGGATCGATCGACTCAGGCGACGTGCGGCCGCGTCGAAACGATTCGATGCGGAGCAGGCCGCGCGCGCGGCCGTGATCCGGGTGGAGATCGACGGGTGGGAGACCGCCTCCGATGCGGCACGGGCGTTCTATCGACTGCTGCTCGCGCAGGTGCGCATCGACCCGGAGTCGCGCGGGCTCATCGACGCGGCGGTGCCGGATGATGGCTTGGGGGTGCTGTCGCGATGGGGCGAGGCCGACCACCCCCTGCCGGAACTCGCCGAAGCCTTCACGAAGGACCACCACATCCCCGTGTCGGTGGCCGATGCCTCGGGTATCGATGTGCACAGGTTCAACGGCTTCCTCAGAGGGCTTCACATCATGCTTGCCGTGTACCCCGACGTCGAAATCTCCGAAACCGGTATCCGAAGGATGAATCTGGAGCACAAGACCGAGGTCGAGGGGAACAAGATCTTCGTCAACCCGACGTATCTCCGCGAGAAATTTCCCACTGATTATGTCAATGGCTTCAGGTACCACACCGGCGCATTTATCGATGACGCCTATTTCCAATTCGCCAAGATCATGGTCGCCAATGCGGGCAGCGCCGTTATCGATGATGTCTTGCCCGCACTGCTCTCGCGTTGGCTGCACGGGCGAGCCAACGGTCACTACGGTTACGGGGAATACTTCTCCCGGTGGTTGAGGTCGCAGTTCGCCGAGTCCAGCTTCAGGTTTACTCGGGTCGATGATCCGGACGCTCAGCTGGACGCGGCCGATGCCATTGCCGAGTCGGTCGTCAGCATCCTGCACGGTGGAGAGAAGGTCACAGACGGGCACAAGATTCTCTTCGCGGTGCTCGAGAAATACCGCCCTGCATCATGGAGCAGCCCGAACATTGTGTCGGCCTGGGGCCGCGACGTGCGAATCCCCTACGCGCTGCCGGACGCTTTCCGGAATCAACTGCGGGAGAAACTCGCGACTACGCGGGAGCACGAGGTCCGCGCTGCCGATGTTCTGCACCAGATGGAGCGGCGTGCCCGCGGTGTCGGTATCAACCCGGGGTGGATGGGTCCGCAGTGGTTGGCGGCGCAACTCCAGGCGACGGACGCGAGCACTGCTGCCGCCGCGGATCTGGCGGAATACAAGAAGGCGACGAGCGCGTCGGAACACATCCGCGCCAGCGTGGCCCTGGACGCTGGCGATCACTATCTGGAGCTGGAGAACGCACAAAACCTGCCGGAACTGCCTGCACACCGGCATGTTGGGCTGGTCGGCGAGAACACCGTCCTCGTCGTAGCTCCTGAGCCCGACGATGTGCTCGACGCGCCGACTCTCGCGGGCTTGCGGCGGCAAGGCAGGGATGTCGTTCATGTGCGGATCCATGTGGACAAGGACGGCCACCTATTCATCACGAAGTACCGCAAGTTCGACGACGAGGGCGACGATCCGAATGGCGGAGTGGCCACGGATCCGCCCGACGGACCCTCGCCCGGATCGAGTCCGAACGATGCTCCCGCCACCGGCCACGCGCAGACAGAGGTCCGCCCTGGCAAAGGTGCGACGTCAGATCCTGCCCGCGACGACACATCTGCCGGCGATGTCGGCAACCGGGCTCGCAATTCTCCGCCCCCGGTCGGCGAAGCACTCGATCTCCACCGTCGCCCGAAGCGGTGGCGCGGACCGCGTGGTCTTGATGTGTGGTACGCCGCCGATCCGGACATCCTCCCGGAGCTGGGTGCGCACGCCTTCGGGCCGCAGAATCAGCTGCGCGCCACGCAGTTGTCCGACTCCGATCGAAGCCTGATTGCCTCCCCATTGCGCAGCGCACCCCCCGACATCAGGTCGGACGGGGCAGCGGACTTCCAGTGTGGTCCGAGGGTTGTCGCGGATGTGGCCGAGGTGTTCGGTCGTACCGATATTCGGTTGTTGGGTCGGGCTGGTTTGCGTGGGGTGTTGGTTAGTGAGGTCGAGGGTGCGTTGGGGGGTCGGTCGCAGCATGTGGCGGGGTTGGCTGATGCGTTGGAGCGGTTGAAGGCCCGGGGTCGGGTGTTGGATATGGATGGGGCGGGGCGGGGTAATGGGATCGGGGTGGTGGTTTTCGAGCCTGCTGTGTCGGGTGCGAAAGGTGATCTCGGGCATGCTCGTTGGTTGGTGCGTCGGGTAGAGGATGGGGTGGAGCGGTTCGAGTTGCGGGATCCGGGTCGGGGGGAGGTTGTTCCGGATTTTGCTGCGCCGGAAGGGCTGCCTGCTGATGGTGTGTTGGCGTTGTTCCTGGATGAGCGGGGTTATCCGGTTGTCGAGGGTGTTCCGGACACGGATGCGGATGTGCGGTGGCGGGGGGCCGAAGACAACTTTGCTGTCGGAATGTTTATCGACAACAGTTTTCCGATTGCCTTGGGAGGCGGCGTCCAGCAACCGGAAGCCGCCTACATCGCGCTGCATCAATACGAAGATTGGGCGCGGGTCGAGGCCGCCATAGCGGAGCTGACTGCACTCGCCCCGGAGGCCTACTGGTATCTGAAGGATCTGCCGAGGCCCAAGCCCGGGGAGCAGTTCGGTGCTGACTGGGTCAGTAATCGGGGGGCGTGGTTCGATGCGCTGTTCTCGGGCAGCAGCGAGCGCATGCACAACGTCGAGCTGACCGAAAAAGACTTCCTCGAGCTGCGCCGGATCATGAGACGTGCGCCCGTCTACGCGACGCTCGCCTTGATCGTCGCGGCCGGGTTGTCGATCGATGAGCTGGTGCACCTGCGCAAGGTCGGCTGGGAAACTCTATTCATCAGGCAGGAGAAGATCGCCGGCGACGGCGAGAAGGTCATCGTCTGGAAATTCCGGACCCTGCCGTTGAACGAGCCACAGCAGGCCAGCACCCGGGACCTCAAGAAACGGATCAGCAGGCTCAAGGGGATCCTGCGCGACACATCGCTCGATGAGCTGCCGCAGCTGCTGGCGATCCTGTTCGGCAATATGCAGTTCTTCGAGGGCAGACCGCTGCTGGACGACGACCACGCCAAGATGCGCAGCGAACACTTGCCGCCCGAGGAGCCGAAGATCCTCACCGACCAGGAGTACGCGTTCTGGGTTCAGTTCAAGAAGAACGACCTGTGGTCGGCGCTGCATTTCCCGGGCTGTCGAGGGCTCGAAGCCCAAGGGCGCGACTACCTGCGGGCGCGGTATCTCAGCGCGTTCATCTGGTCGAGGATCGGTAGTCGAGCCGCCGAAGAATACATGATGAAGGTCGTCGACAAATACCTGCTCAGCACCGTCGTCCGGGAAATCCCAGAGCTGCTGTTGGGCAGCGTGAGAGACCTCAACGAGGGCGTCGGCAGCCTGCTGTCGGAGGCAGCCGAGCACAGGATGCGCAACATTACCGAGCCCATCTTCGGTGTCACCGCGTGGCCGCCACGGATGATACGAGCTGGGGCAGACTGGGTGGCAAGCGCCTTGTACCCGGCGCCAGGGAAGATCCCCGTCGCCGCCACTGATGAGGGCATCGTCGAGAAGCCCGGCACTGCAACGGCTCCCGCCGCCGACAGTGATGTGCTCGCATCCGGTGTCTTCGACCACCCGGCGGATGGCCGGAAAATCTGTGGCCCGTTGGTGCAGCGGCAGGTCAAGGATTTTCTGGGTGCGGCGGGTACGGCGATTCGGCCGACCAGGTACATCGGTGCGCGGGGGATCACCGCTCGTGCGTTCGCGAAGGGGTTGGGCGCGGACTGGCACGCCGACACCTTCGGTGTCGGCGCCTACGGATTGGCGGCCGTGCTCGCCCAGGTGCGGGCTGATGGTGGTGTGTTCGCCGGGGCGATGGAGTTCGGCACCGCCGGTGCTCACGCGTTCGCGGTATTCAAGGTCACCGAGGAGTACGCGACGAAGCATCGGGATCGGTATCCGGATCTGCGGGTGGGTGAGGTCGTGGTATTCGACAATGCCGCGGGGGGTCTGTTGCGTGGTGCGGAGGTGGCCGGTTGGTTGCGTCGCGCGGATGAGCAGAACGTCGGCACCGTGCACGGCATTGTCTTCGGGGAGGACGGCCGGGCGGAGTTCCCACTCGATGGCGGCAAGCCGTCGGGCCGCGGGCCGCGGAGGCCGATCGCGGGTGGGCCCAACACGGAGGGGACCGAGGATCCGCCCGCATCTGCGGCATCGCCGGGTACCCCGCAATGACCTCCGAGCGCTGCTGACGGCTCCGTGGAAAGTGCGCCCGAGTCTGCGGGCACGGTGGGACAGCAACAGCACAATGCGCTCGAGCCTTCGGCGGAATCCCCGGATGCTCCGGAGCCATCCACCGCGTCGAATAATTCCAAGGTAGAACCGACAGCAGGTGAGAAGAAGCGGGAGTACCGGATCTCCCGACCACAGTCCGAAAGAACACTATTCGGGAAGAACTGCGCGATTCGATCGTCGGCGGCGCGCGTACTATCTACGACCATTCCCTGCTGCGAAGTATCAACAACAGCCAAGCTCTGAACAATCTCTACCTGGGAATGCAGTCGATGCACAAAGGCTTACGTCGCCGAACTCACCATCGACGACGACAATCTCACCAGCCTCCACCCCACCCGACCCGACCAACAAACCCCACGCAAAGACGGCAAAATCACAGACTGACCCGACAACAACAAAAGGGGTTCGCAACCGAATTCGGTGGACTGCCACGGGCAGGGGGTTGCCGTGCGCTGTCGGGCCTATCGCCGTTCGTCCCTGATGGCCTTCACCACTTCGGCGATACCGGAGTTCAGCAGTGTGGTGAGCCGTTTGGTGTCGGCAGGCACCGCGACCGGAGGGATCGCGGTGGTGATCGCGTAGCGCCCGTCGCCTTCCAGGTCGCGCCAGCACAGGCGTCTGCGGGTTATCCCGCGCGGGCCGAACCGCGAGATTCCTTGCTCGATATTGATGATTCCCTCGCCGGTGCTCGGAGCGCGGACGAATTGGTCGGCCTGCCGTTCGACGGTGTCGTCGAAGGAGTCGTTGATGAACGACCGGCCGTAGGAGTAGTCGAGGTCGGCGCCTTTGGTCTGCTCGGCGAGCACGATGTCTCCGAGCTGGCCCGCTGCTACCTCGGGCAGCTCGGCCAGCAGCACATCGGCGAGCTCCAGCGGCGCGCATTCGGTGATCGTGTAACCGCCACTGTGCCAGGCAGTTTCGCCAGGAAGCTGTTCGAGCAGGTATCCGTCGCCCGCATGGCGGACCGCCAGCAGCCGGATTTGGCTCTCGGCGTCCTCGCTGTCGGCACCCCAACCGTGCAGTTCGACTCGGATGTCCGGCCGCGCGACTACATCCATCACCCGCGCGAGATTATCGTCGAGCGTAGTGCCCAGTTGTGCTCGGAGCTCCCGTTTCTCACGCTGGTAGTCGTCGTACAGCGGAGTCCGGCTCGTGAATACGAACGGGGCCGGAAGGATGTCGGCCTGGTAAGTCTCCCAGGCGACGACGAACTCGAGGTCGGTGAATTTCCAGGTTCGGGTCATTTCTCCACAACGGCCCTCACCACTGTCGGCGCGTCACCCAGCGCCTCCTCCAGGTGCTTGTCGGAATTGAGGTAGTTGGGGCGCTTGTTTTCCTTACCCTGTCCTTGGCCCTGACCCGCTCCGGCCGCACCGGGTGATCCCGGCGAACCGGCCGCGGGCATACCGGCCGCAGACATTCCGCCCATGCGCCCGAGGGCGGACGCGGGTGCCGGTCCGGCGGCGTTCGCTCGCGGGAACAACCGTGCCGCATCGGCTTCCTTCTGCAGGGCGGCCGCCGCGGCGCCGCCACCCAGTCCGCCGCCGCCGCCAATTTTTGCGGCACCGATCCCGCTACCACTACCGCCGGGCGTGCCGAGGCCACTGGGTAGTCCGGCCCTGGCTGCGTTCAGCCCGGACCCCGCCGCCGCGGCTTGCTGCGCGGCCTGCGCCGCAGCCTGGATCGCGCTCTCGGCGCCGCCCATGCCCTGCTGCGCGAGGTTGGCCGCTTGGCTCAGGCCGTCGGACCGGGGGACCGACGTTTCCGGACTGCGACCCGTGTCCGATGGGCTGGTCGGCGCGGATCGGTCGGTGCTGTCGACGGACCGCGAGGATGTGTAGTCGTTGCCCGCGCCCGATGGAACCAGGGGTGGGCTGGTCGGGTTGTAGTTGGTGGGGCTCGTGAGGCTGGGGCCGCCGCCGTTGGGGCCGTTCAGGCCGGGGCCGCCACCACCGTTGGGGCCGGCGTTGTTCATCCCACCGCCGTTCCCGTCACCGTTCCCGTTTCCGTCCCCGTTGGCGGGATCCTGTGGGTCGGCGGGTTTTTCCACTGCGGTCACCGGCAACTCGTTCAATGTTGGAATGAACACTGAAGACGCTTGGACTCCGCGAACATAGTTATTTTCCATGTTCTGCCGATATATCGCAAGATTTCGGTTGGTGTCGGCCGAGGTATCGTCGGGCATGGCATACGAGCCGTTCTCATCTGAATAATAAGAAACGCTCGGCTTCGGTGGATTCCGCTCTGTTGGCATACCTTTTTTAGTGTGCGCCAGCCATTCTGAGGTGTAAGTAAGAATGGAGCTGATGGTATTCATGCGCTTGGTCAGGTCGTCGGCTTTCCCGTGGTAGTTCGTCACCGCGTCTCTTGCTGCGTTAGCAGCGTCGCCTCTCCAGAGGTCCGGGTCTATGTTCGTCAGGTTCTTGGCGAAGGCGCCGATCGTGTCGTCCAGTTCGCCTGCCATCGACTTCCATATCCCGGCGACCTGGCTCACCGGTTTGACCGCCTGCTCGGCCGCCACGCCGAGGTCGTACAGGTCTTGCCACGTTTGTATGCCCGGGTTCTCGGCGTGGGCGCCGGCTTCCAGCCGGGTCAGATGCAGTGATTCCGGCTGGCTCTGGGTGGTGCTCACGAAGTCCAAGGCCTGGCTCGGGAGCTGGGCCGGTTTGACGAAATCGGACGGATTGATACCGGCGGCCTGTAGTTTGTCGATTTGCGACATTGAGTCTTTTATATAGTCTCTGCTGCCGATCGGGATTATTTTTGTTTTGTCGCCGTCGTCCATCTGGTCCACTTTCGGCGCTTTCCACGATTCCGCCGGTTTGACGTCGAATTTTTCCGAATTGGTAGGGGGTTTGATACCGTCCAAATATGTCGTCATTCGCTGTCTGGTCGACTGGTCGAAGCCGTCCGCGGAATCCAAGTCGGTATCGATATATTTCTTGCCCGCGGCTTTGAACGTGGCCAGCATTTCGGTCAACACCGACTTGTGCGTGGCCAATACGTCGTTCAGCCCTCTGGCGGTGTTGTTGAACTGGTTCGCTAGCAGGCCGCCGGACATCAAGTGGCTGACCCGGCCGAGGGTCATCCCGGGGATCGCATTCTGGATGCCGATAATTCTGCCGATCGCTTTAGCGCATTCCTCGGCTGACGTCTGAGCGACGTTGGGCTCGAACCGGATATCCCCGGCTGCCGCCTTGGCTGCGACGTCCGTCCATGGGTCCTTGGCGGTTGTCGTCGCGACGGGGCCGACGTCGAGGCTCGGCTGGCCGGGATAACTCATCTGTGCCTCCGAGTCCGTGTCCCCGACCGCAGCAAGGCCTTGGTGTCACCCATAGGTGGCGCTCCTGACTATTCCGACAATCCGATCCAGTCTGGCACGGACGCACGGGTTCGCACGATGGGCGCCCTTCCCATTGGTGGCAATGTGTCAGCTACTCCATGGCCTGCGATAGCAGTACACTCTTGCCCCGAAATCCCTTGGGGCGTCGGGTTGATCCGAGGTATCACGACTGTTGCTATCCAGGTCCCGGGCGTATCCTCAGCGTGTGGCACGAGTTGATGGGGATGCTATGTGGACAATCGCGTCCAAGAGTGGCTCGATCTCGGTCGAGACCACTGAGCAGGGATTGCCGATCGGTATCAAGGTCGAGCGTGATGAGTTGCGCCGCCCACCAGCGGAGTTGGCCGCCGAGATCGTCAGATTGTGCAGACAGTCGGCGAATCGGGCCGGGCTCGCCCGCCGGGCGGAGCTGGAAAAGGCGGGATTGACCGCCGATGTCCTGGCGCTGACCGGGCTACCCAAACCGGAAGACGTTGCCCGCCAGGAGCTGGTCGAAGAAGCCGAATACGAAGTCGAGCCACAGAGTTGGTTGAGGTCGGTATGAGTCAAGCGATGGACGAACTCGAGGCGCGAGCGCACCGCAGGCTGAATCGGATGCGCGACCTCGCCGACGAGATGACCGCCGTTCGGGCCCGGGAGACCTCACCCGATGGCGTGGTCACCGTGGTGGTCGACGGCAGCGGTGCGCTGCGAGAGCTGGAATTGTCCACGGGGATAACGAAATTGTCGCCTGCCGAGTTCGAGCGGGTCCTGGTCAGCACTGCGGGCCAGGCGGCGCTGCGCGCCTTCGCGGAACGCGCCGAGCTGGTCACCGCCTTCAACGAAGAGGCCGCAGAGTAACGGAAGCGCCCGGTTGTGGCGACTCACCAGTGCTGGGTAGTTCGTGTCGAGCCAGGGCGCGCACAATCCGGTACATTTGGCAACGACGGAGCAATCATCTTCCGGCAGCTAGGGTTTGCGATGAATGAAATAGTAGTAGCATCCGACGCCATCCGCCGGTACGGCGACACATCTGCGACCATGGCGGCCGATGTGGTGTGCGCTGGAGCGACGAGCCAGGCGGCGACCATCGCCGCCGCGATCCCGATCTTCGGGCTGATCGGCCAAGATTTCCTGGCCTCCTTCGCCGTTGCTCAAGGCAATAATCTGACATCGGTGTGCGAATTGGGGCATGTGTACGGGATGTCCGCGGTTGCCGCGTACGAGAGCGCGGCACTGTACGACACCACCGAAGCCGCCTCGGCCACCGACTTCGGGACGATCAGCAGACAACTATGAACGCACCGCTCGATCAGTCGGTTCTCGATCTCTTGCGGCACAGCGCCATCGGGCAAGCGGTGGACAGGCCGGTGAACGATGTCCTGAAGGACATGGGTCTGCCTCCGCTGCCGGAGATTTCGGGCCTACCGCCGCTGCCGGAGTTCCCGCCGCTGCCTGTCATCGACCTGTCTCTGCTCGCCAAGCCCATTACCGATCTGGCCAACAGCTTCGGCACCGGCCGTCTCCCGGCTATCGGCACCGGCCAGTACCCGGCAGCCGGCGGCGCCGGTGTGGAACCGGCTGCCGGTGGCGCCGGTGTCGTACCGGCCGTCGGGCATGGCTTGCCTCAGATCGACCCGGCACAGGCGCTGTCTCAGGTGTCGATGGTGGTGCAGACGGCTATGTCGCTCGGCTCCTCCGCACTACAGATAGCGTCGATGCTGTGGCAGGGACAGGGCGCTTCGGCCGCGGCCAAGAAATCGCAGCAGGCCGCCTCGGACGCCACGGCCGTCTCCGCGCAGAGTGCCCACACTTCGGTCGGTGTCACCGCTGCGGCGGGTAGCGTGTTCCAGGGCGCCACAGCGATGTCGGCGGTCATCGCGAAGTTCATGACCTCGCTCGCGGCATCGGTGCCGTTCCTGCCCACTCCGCCGGGCCAGATGTTCCTGGTCGCGCTGACGACCGAGACGCTCGCCGAGGCAACCGCGGTCATCGCCAAAACGCGCGGTGAACTCACCGTGCACAGCGGAGCCATGACCAAGACCGGAGCCAAGGTGCCGGTGACCGGCGCGCCGAAGAATGTCGATCCGACACAGGCGATCCAACAGCTGATGCAGTTGGTACAGCCGCTGACCCAGCTGGCGACCTCGGGTGGGCAGGCGTTGCAAGCCGCGCAGACCGCGCTGTATCCGGCGCGGGCGATCGCCGACAAGGAAACCGACGAAGAGAAGGCACGTCGCGAGGCCGAGCTGGGTGGCGCCGGTGGCGGTTCATTCGGCGCGGGTGGTGGCGGCGGTGGTGCGGTCAGCGTGGGAGGCCAAGCGCGCCAGTTGACTCCGTGGAACGGTCCTCGTGCGGGCACCGCTTTCGGAGCTGCGGGCACGAGCACGCCCGCAGTCGAAACAGCAACCGCCACACAGGCCGCGGCGGTGCGCGGCATGGGTTCTTCCTCGCCGAGCATGATGCCGATGGGTGGCGCCGCGGGTGCGGCAGGGATGGCTCGTTCCGAAGAACAATCGACCGACGGACTGCGTGGACTGTTGGTCACCGAGCAACACGGCAACGAGGTCGTCGGCGACGTCGAAGGCGTGTCGATGCCGGTCGTCGGCGCGGCAGAACATGTCTCGGGACCACTGGATTCCGATTCGCCGGACAAGTCGCTGACCCTCTGACAGGAGGACACCATGGAATTCGATTCGGCGCAGGCAATCAAGTCGGCGACCGCGCTGGACACGCTCGCGGCACGGCTGGAGACCGATCTGCGACAGCGGCTGCCCGCGCTGGCTGTCGAACCCGCAGGAGTGGACGAGGTATCGGTTCGCGCCGCGGAATCGCTGCGCGGTGTCGCCTCGTCCTATGACGAGGCTGCCACCGCGGGCATCTTGGAGGTCCGGAAGTTGGCCGCTGCTCTACGTTCCCACACCGATGTGCTTGTTCGGATGGACGACGAGAATGCGGTCGACTTCGGGGCCGCGAGATAGCAACGGGGTGCGGGTATGGTCGAACCACCAATAATCGGGTTCACCGGTGTGGTCTGGCCGGCCAGGCAGACCGAGCAGTTGGCCCGTGATCTGACAACGGGCCCCGGTGCGACACCGATGGCCGATGCCAGTACGGCATGGGCGCAGCTGGCCACGAGCTTCGGGGCGGCGGTCGTCGAGTACGACCAGATTGTGGCCGCGATTCGCGAATCTTGGCGCTCCTCCGAGAGCGACGTCGTGCTGGAGCGGATCACCAAACTGCGTGATTGGCTCGTCGACGCGGCGGCGGCCGCCGGGCAGAATGCGACACGGACGGCCGGCCAAGCCATAGCCTACGAAGTGGCCAGGCTCGCGATGCCGCACGTCGCAGAGATCGCGGCGCTGGAAGCGGCGAAGAAGGGGATCGAACAGGCAGGTGCCGCGCTCGGAGCGCCACTTGTCGCGGCGGCGGCGCAGGTCGACGGCGAGCAGGATCTCGCGAAGGCGAACGCCGCACGGGTGATGCAGAGCTACGAGTCGGCGACCACACCATTGGCCGCCCCGTGGCCGCAGACGCATCCACCGGTGATCGCCACGAGTGTCGCGCTGGAGGCCGAGCAGAGTGCCGCGTCCGCGGCGCCAACCGCGGCGAATCCGGCCATGCCACGCGGGGGTTTCGTGCCCAACTTCGCGGGGCTCACCTCGATGCCGCGTGTGCAAACGGCGTACCAGGCGCAGACCTTCACCCAGGCGGTGTCCACCGCGGAAACTGTCGCGGTGCAACCAGCTATGGTCGCGACCGACAGTGGTGCGGGCCAGATGGTGCCCGGCAGTATGGCTCCGGCCGGTGGTATGGGCGAAGCCGAACGCACCGTTCGCGCCGGAGTGGGCGCACAATCACGTCCCGGCGAGGGGCTGAACATCGAGGCGGGTTTCGACGCGGCGCCACCGGTGCTCGGTGCCGCTGCCGAACAGGGCGCTCGTGCGCCCGCCTCCGCCGAGCCGGTGCCCGCCCAGGTTCAGGCGCAGCCGTGACACCGCCGAGGTGTAGGAGGCCGATGTGCCGACGTTGACGAACGATGGTCTGCTCGCTGTGTCCGGCCTGCTCGGCGTGCAGACTCTGCCGCTGGTGCTCGGCGTTGGTCCGCAACAGGATTCGGTCGACGCGTGGCAGGCCGCGCAGCAGGAGGCATTGTCCGACCTGCGCGGCGCCGGCCTGGTCGACCGCTACGACGAGGTGGACAACGACCTCGCCAGCGCGCTGCGGGTGCTTGCGCAGCCGGATCGCGAGTTGGTGGCGCGTATCTACACCGAGGCCGGGCCGATCCGAGTCTGCCTGGCGCGCAGGGGCGCCGAACATGCGCTGGCAACCCGAACCGGCAACGGCTTCGACGTCCGCACGACCTGGGCCGACGGTGGCGCAGCCGCATTGGCTCGCCCGATACTTGCCGCTCTCGGCGCGTGTGTGCCCGCGCCGATCGCCAGTTTCAGCGCGCTTGCCGATGACCTGCGCGCGCGGTTCGACGGCGCCTCGACCTCGAGCGACTTCACCCAGGCGCTGTACACGCTCGGTGTCGCCGACCAGCATGATGCGATCGAATTCGGGCTCGCCATGTCGACTTGCTTCGCGCACGCCGAAATCGTCGCCTACGCCAATACCGACGGAGCGACAACCCGATCATCCGGAGCAGTCGCGGTGTACGACACCGCGCGTGGTCGCATCGTCGCCAGCCCCGGAGCAGCCCAAGACCTCCGGGTCTGGTCCACCTTCACCCCGGGCTCCGATCATCGGGTCGCGCAAGCGGTTTCCGCACTGATCGACTCGTTGCCCGGAGGAAGGTGGATGCCCTAGCTTCCGCGTCGTCGAGGGCTGACTGCGCGAAGTATGGGCAACATCAACTGAATACACCATGAACAAGGCAGACGAAGAAGGGTCAGAATATGAGCAAGGTAAGTCTCGACGATGCCGCCGCCGCCCAGGTCGTGAACGATTTCATGACAGCAGTCGGTGAGATCAAGAAGACGATCAACAACATCGGCCACGACATCGACGCCGCCAAGCCCGGCTGGCAGGGCGATGCCAACACCGCGTGTGGCAAAGCCGCCGTGGAGTGGCAGAAAGAAGGGGATCGTTTGCGGGCCAAGCTGGACGATATGACCTCCTTGATCTTCGAGGGTGGCGACGTCAAGAGCAAAGTCGACGCCAGCAACGTCGACAACTTCACCAATCTGGTCTAGCGCCGCGCCGACCAGCACATTCTAGAAAGGACTCGACATGCTCTACGACCCCAAATTCCTGGTCCCGCTGATGGATCAGCTCGACGACCACTACAAGGCGCTGCGCACCCAGATCGGGCACCTCGAGACGGCGGCCGACAAGTTGATCAACGTCGCCTGGGAAGACAACGAATCGGCCACATCCTTCAAAGACGCGCACACAAGGTGGGAGGGCGAGTTCTCGGACACTGCCACGCAGCTCGAGAACCTGCGTGACGCTGTCGACCGGGCGCTCGGCAATGCCCAACATGCCGACAAGAAGGTGTACGACAGCTTCGCCGGGATGTAGCTCGAACCGGTTCCGAACGGCCCGTTCACCATTCGGCGGGTTCACGCGATCGTCGCAACACTCTCGATTTGAGAGGTTGCGGCGATCGTGTCGTTTCAGGAGGATTTGGCCCGGTTCGGTGATCAGCT